>NZ_CP036264.1:809773-1109773 GCF_008035925.1 Stieleria maiorica | reverse complement strand
GCCTGTTCGGCCACCGCGGCGCGCCAATCGTCATCGCGCTGTGCGTCGCCGACTTGAGCCAGTTCGCGATTGCGTGAGAACAGATTCAGTTCTCGATCGCGAACATCCATCGCCGATTGACGCCACCGCGCGAATTGTCCGGCGATCCATACGGCATGCTCGTCGGCGGTCAGAACGTTGATCGCAACCGGATCCGAATACACGCGTTCGCGTCCCGGGAAATCATCTTCGGCCCAAAACACCACACGGACTTCGCCCGGCGGAGCGTCCAGTGAGGTCGCTTGGAACACGGCCGCAAACGAGCCGGAATCGTCGCCGGATCCCAAGACGCGTTCTCCTGATTCCGCGAGATCATCTCCATTGGCGGTCGACCACTGCATCCCGACCCGACGAATCCCAAAATCATCGCGTGCGGTCACGGTAAACCGCAACGCTTGGCTGTCCAGCACGCGTGGCGGAATCCCATCGTTGTCGACCATCAACGTCGGACGCTGATCCGCGACACGATCTGCCGCGACGACCATCGGCTCGGCAGCCGTCAGTCCGTCTTGATCGGTCCAGTCCAACCGAATGCTCTCGGCGTCGGGCCCAAGCTCCGCCGCAAACCGGTTCCCCTGGACTTCGACCGGCGCTGCGTCGACCGATGCCGACGCCAGAACCGACGAGACGGTCAAACGGAGCGTCGCCGCCGCACCTTCGACGATCGTGATCACCCCGTCACTGAAATCGGTCTGCACCGTGCCACCGTCACTGCGGTGGGAAAGGTACTCCGGCAACCGGACCGTCGCGACAACGTCCGTCAGTTCCGGCCGCAACTTGGGAAGCAATCGGACCTGCCCCCTGGCATCCCCGATCCTCAGCTGTGCCGACGCAGGCTCGAACATCCTCGGAAGCAAGAATGCATAGCGTGCCGCTTCGGTCGGGTCGGATCGGATCAAGCGGGCCGTGATTCGCCGGTCACCGATCCGAAGTGTCGCGTCGCGCGGAACCCAGCGGCTGTCGGGGTCCAATGCCACCATCCAATCCGCCGGCTCGTCGCGCGGCACGATCTTTTCCTCCGGAAGCGACGTAAATTTCACGAACGTAAAACGCTCGATCGTCGCCAGCGGCGCGCCCAAACGCGACGCCGTATTCCAAACCATCGCCGGCGCAACCGCCAACACCACGACGGCGGGAGCCAATAACGCGATCAACCCGCGAACCATCACGCCCGCACGTGACTCGGGAAGTGCCTGATGAAAGTCTCGCGCTGTGGCTTCATCGGCCACCTGCTCAAGCGCCGCGACACACAAGGTCACCGAACGAGCCTGCTCCGCCTCACAGTCCGCCAACTCCAACGCACCGACCAAATGATCGCCGTACACGGGGTCTCGCCGCCGGATCACTGCCGCAACACCCAGCGGCGATCGACAATCCCAAACGACCTTCCACAGACTTAACAAAGCGATCCCCGACGTCGCGCCGATGACGGCGAACAAGATCAATCGAACCGGGCCAGGCGTCTCGATGAACCGATCGGCAAGCAGCAACACCCAAAACACCAGCATCACGACCAACAAACATCGTACCGCGTGGTCACGGGCAACCTGCCACAACAGCGCTCGCCGAAACGCAGCCAGCTTGCCGAGCAAACGGGCGGGGATCGCGATGTGATGCTGCTGGGGACGGGGCATGGGGGTGGGGAGGTGGGAGGTGGGAGGTGGGAGGTGGGAGTTGGGAGTTGGGAGTTGGGAGTTGGGAGTTGGGAGTTGGGAGTAAGAGGAACTTGAAACTTGAAACTTGAAACTTGAAACTCAAACCCCTCCGGCCCATTTCCTTGCGATCCAAAACAGGGTCAAACCGGCGATCATCGCGGACAACACGGCGGGATGATTCCACCACTGGATCCGGCGGGTCGTCGAGGGGTCGGGAGGCAGGCGGTTGAGTCGGTCGACGAGCTTCGGGATTTGGTTGGACATGAACGTCTGACCGCGGCCGACCCGGGCGACTTCACGCATTATATCCCAGCGCGCCGGTCGCCCCAGCTGCTCCCCTGCCCTGCCCTGCACCGCGATCCGGGCGGCGACGGTGGACGCTTCGGTGGGGTGCCGGAGTGTGGCAGTGTAGACGCCGGACTGGTCCAGTTGGGTTTGCGCGACGAAGACGCCCCACTGCGAATCCTGGCGTTCCAACTTCACCAATTCACTGACGCCAGACGGGGACACGAATTCGACGGTCGCAACGTCGGCTTGCGACGGCGCCCCGTTGCTGGTCATCACACTGGCCCGCAGCGTGACGGTTTCACCCAGCTGTGGTTGGTCGGGTCGATACGACAGCCGCATCGTCTGGCCGACCGCCATGTTGCGTTGATACGCCATCCAACGAATCACTTGTCCCCAAAATCGATAGTGATACTTGTCTTCGACCCCCATCCGCCAACGCCAAACGGCATCGCTGCCCATGAACAGCACCTTGCCGGCTCCGGCCGGGCGAGTGACCAACAACGGCAGACGTCCGTATTGGTTGCTTGAATCGGCATGGACCGCCAACACTTCGCTGCCCGCTTTGGCCCGCGTCACCGGGGCGTGCCAGTAGAACCCGGGCAACGATTCCCAAACCGCCCAGTTGGATTGCGGGTCATCGTCCAGTGCCGTCAGAAGACTGCGTCGCCCTGGGCCGGTCAGTGCGAATGCCCCCGGTGCGACGTTGCCGACTCCCCGCGGCACGGACGCATCCAACAGGACGGGAAAGAGATCGCCCAACTCACTGGGCACCAACGACGACTGTCGGCCCCGCATGCCGGGCATCAGAACCAGTCCCACCGCTTGCTGCTCGACCAGCCCACGAATCTGACCGCACTGCTGGACCGTCAGCTGTCCCTCGACGACACCGACGTCGCCCAGGAAGATCACGTCGTAAGAAGCCAGTTCGGCGGGATCTTCCGGCCAGGACGCCAAGTAGTCTTCGCCGCCACCACCGACACCCGGCAACTGGGGATGAAACAGCAAACAGGAAACGTCGATTCCCGGATCACGTAACAGTGCATTGCGCAGATAACGGTACTCCCAGCGTGGTTCACCGTCGACGATCAACACACGCAGCTTCTCTTCGCGAATCTCGATCGTCTTGGTCAGGCGGTTGTTCTCCCGATTGGTCTCCGATTCCTGCACGGGCGTTTCGACGGTGATCGCAAACGTGCCCGCCTGCTCCGATTGCCACACGAACGCACCGTCAAACCGGCCGCCTTGGTCGAGGGTCACTGGTTGCGAGTCAACCTGGGAATCGTCTTCACGCAGCGACACGCTGACGTCGCGCATCTGGTCGTACCAATTTCGAAGCGTAAACGGAATCCGCACGGGCTTGCCGACGACACCGAAGGTCGGAACGTCGGCGCTAACAAGTTCGATATCGGGTAAGCGATCGGGACTGCCGAGGGGGACGGTGTGGACGCGAGCCCGACCGCCGCTGCGTGTGGCCAGTTGTGCCGCCGCCTGCACCGGGGATGGCCCACGATTGAAATCGCCGTCGGACACCAGCACCAAAGCGACGGCGGATTCATAACGCTCTGCGGCGCGATCGAGTGCGCCGCCCAAGTCACTGCCGCCGCCACTCGCCTCGACCACCGCGATGTCCACTTTCTCTAATCGGCGGTCCAACTGCTCCCACGCCGGATCGTCGGCAATGGAGTCGGCGAGCTGTTGCCGACCGACCGCCTCGCCTCCGATATTTACGTCCGCCGTTCGCATGCTCCCCGTGCGGTCGACCAGCACGACGACTTCACCCTTGCGGCCGGAATCGACGCGATACGTCGTCTCGGGTTGCCACAGCAAGATGATTGCGGCTGTCACCAATCCGACGCGCAATGCTTCGACCACCGCCACCCGCCCGCGACGCCCGCTCCGTTGCCAGGCGAGCCATGCAAACCAAACCACCGCCAGGATCGCCGCACCGGAAATCACAACCATCACGATTGCCCCCGCGTCCGCGTCGGCAACGTCAACCAGGCTTCGCACAACATCCCCAGGATCATCATCACCCAGATCGCGCCCCAGATTTCTTGCACCAGACCGCCGCCGGATTCATCTTGTCGGTCGTCCAGGCTGACGCGATTCCAACGGACGTCCCCCAGTAGCGATTGCAGCTGTGACTCGGTGATCGGTTGCCCGTCCGATTCCGCGGCCGGACGGTTGATCGCCACCACGTCGGCAGGACTCTCGACGGAAACCCGCAGGGAAAACACTCCCGCGGCATGCCCGAAGGGAACGGCATCGGCCGCGTCGCTTCGGACGAGCAGTGGTTCGACGAGCAGTGGTTCGACGATCGCGTCGGAGGGTGCTCGATCCTGTCCCGATTGCTGTTTCAATCGCTGGTCACCGATCCCGGCGACCAAGCCTTGATCACCGCCGACATGCAAGGTGCTCGCGCCGAGTGCTTCGGACACCAGTCCATACAAGACCAATCCGTCTTTGACGAACAAGCTGTCACCGTCGATCACGTCGGCGCCACAAAACCAGGCCGCTCCGTCACCGACCCGGATCTTTCCGATCCACAGCTGGTCTTGGCCGATCGTCGCCACGCGAACCAGCTGGCCGTCGATGGAACACGACGCGGCGATCGGCAATTCCCATTGATCGAACGTCGCCTGTTGAACGTCATCACGCGACCACTGGCCCCAGCGGATCGACTGGAATTCATTCTCGCGATCGACATCCATCGGCGGAAAGAAAACGACGCTGCCGCCGCTGCGAAGAAACCGCTGGACGGCACTTGCATCGTCGCCGGTCGGCAGCTGACCCTGCCACAGCCAGCATGCCGCATCACGCAACGAATCTTCGTCGCCCGTCCGCCCACTCCCCTGCCCTGCCCCGTTGGGAACACCGCTGCCGCCTGCGACGATCTTGCCCAACACGTCGGCGGTGACTTCCAAGGCCAGACACGGTGACTCGGTGATCAGGCCGATCGGACGATCCTGATCCGCCCTGGCGACGAAAAACCAATCGTCGTCGGCGACGTTCACGTCCGCCGGAATCGAAACCTGACCGAACACCGCCCCCGCGTTTTGTGGCAATGGCACACGCACCTCGGCCAGCTCGCCCCGACCACCATCGACCTGCACGTCATAGCGGGAGGTCACTCCGCCGACCGTGACCCGCACAGGAATCTGAAACGCAGCCTCGTCGTCGCGCTGGACGACGATCGAAAGCATCAGCTCCTGCCCTTGGTCGTGGTCGACTAAACGCTGGCGGGTCACCGTGACGGACGAATTGACGCGTTGATCATTCGCGACGTCCAGCAAGTGAAACCGAACCCCGGCCCCCATCCCTTCAGCCGCTGCGGCGATTTGAGTCCATAACGGGGCGTCGACGCGCCAATCACTCCCCTGACGATCGCTGCAGACCCAAACGTCGGCGACCGCATGATCGTTGTCGCGGATGGTCTGCATCGCGACATGCAACATCTGGGCAATGTCGGCGGCGGAGGCTGCACCGCTTGTCACGGAAGGATCCGTCAACGCGTTGACGTCCGCCAGCTGGACCGGAGTCAGGCTCACGCTGTCGATCAGTACGACATGTTGCGTCCCAAGCGTACGCAGGGTCTCGGCCAGACGACGCAGCGCGGCCTGTTGGTGAGTCAATCCGGACGGCCCCCGTCGCTGCATGCTGGGGGATCGATCCAAAACCACGATCGACGGTGCCCCGGATACGACTCGACTGGCCGCGATGCCGAAACGGTTGCTGGAAAGGGGGCGCGAGAGTGCAACGATGACGGCGGTGACCACAAGCGTTCGAACCGCCAGGATCAACCATCGTCTCAGCTTTGCCGGACCGCGACGCGATTGGCTGGCACGGCGCAGAAACATCATCGCCGCCCAGGGCGCACTGGGGTGCCGGCGACGGTGAATCAAATGAATCACGATCGGGATCAATACCAATGGAAGCGCCCACAGGGCACCGAGTCTCAGAAAACTCATCCCGCCGATTCTCTTGCCCGTCCCGCCAAAAACCGCATCAGCGATTCCTCGATCGGCCGGTCCAGCATCACGCGGTGGTAGTCGACCGATGTCTCACGACTGATCCGTTCCACCTCCTGCAAAAACTCCCGGACCGCTTCGTCATAACCGGCGGCGATTTCGTCCGGATCCACCAAAATCGATTCGTCCCCCTCCATGTCCTCCAATCGAATCGGCCGATCCCAATTCGGTTGCAACTCCGCGGGATCCATCAAATGAAACAGTGCGACATCATGTTTACAAAACGCCAGATGCTCGACCGCACTCCGCAGCGCCGATGGTTCGAACAACAAGTCGGAGATCACGACGATCAACGCTCTCTGGCGAATCATCTCCGCAAGCCGATGCAGCGTCTGCTCCAGCGTCGTCACCCCGGCGGCTTCGATCCGTTTCAGGCGATCAAACAACAGGGAGACCTGGCCGGCGATTCGTCGTGGCGGCAATAACTGACTGTCGGAATCACTGGCACCGATCATGCCCGCCGCGTCACCTTGCCCGATGGCAATGTAAGCCAACGTGGACGCGATCTGGCGAGCGGCGTGCAACTTGTCACCAAACCCCATCGATCCGCTGCCGTCGACCACCAACACCAGTCTCAGGTTGGTGTCGGCTTCGAACTCTTTGACGTAATAACGATCACTCCGCCCGTAAGCACGCCAATCCAATCGCCGTAAGTCGTCGCCCGGTTGATAGCGTCGATACTCGGCGAATTCGACACTCGATCCACGATGAGGACTTTGATGTCGCCCCGAAACCGTCCCCAACATCGACTGCCGTGCTGTCAACGGGATCGCCGACAAACGCTCCGCAAGCACCGGATCGAAAAACGATTCCGTCACGGTGTTGGGCTGAGAACCAGGCTCGGGCATGTGGGTGAGAGAGGGGAAGGGGTGAGTTGGGAGGTGGGAGGTGGCTGTACGAAAAACTTGAAACTTGAAACCTAAACCAACCGCGCAACAATCTCGCGTGCCGAAATCCGTTCGGCTTGCGCGGCGAAGGTTAATACCAGGCGATGCGACAGCACGGCCGGCGCGACGGCCAGGATGTCTTCTTGGCGAACCATGTAGCTGCCGTACAGGGCCGCTCGGCTTTTGGCCCCCAGGATCAGACTTTGCACGGCCCGTGGCCCGGCGCCCCAGGCGACCAGGGGGATCAACCAGTCCGGCGCGGTGCCACCGTCGGGACGGGTTTGACGGACCAGTTTGGCGGCAAATTCGTACAGGTGATCGGGCACCGGGACCCGCCGCACGACGTCTTGGTGACTCAAGATTTGCTCGACCGACAACAGCGACTCCAACACCGGCTGTCGCTCGCCGGTCGTCATCCGCGCGATCTCGATCTCCTCCGCCTCGCTGGGATACCCCAGTTCGATCAGCGACATGAATCGATCCAGCTGAGCTTCGGGCAACGGGTACGTCCCCTCCTGCTCCACCGGGTTCTGGGTCGCCAACACCATGAAGGGCGACGGCAAGGCGAATTCTTTACCCAGCACCGTCACGTTGCCTTCCTGCATCGCCTCCAATAGCGCGGCCTGAGTCTTCGGCGGGGCGCGATTGATTTCGTCGGCCAGCACGACGTTGGCAAAGATCGGGCCGCGGACGAACTGGAATTCCCGCCGCCCCTCGGGGGTGTCCTGCAAAATGTCCGTCCCGGTGATGTCCATCGGCATCAGGTCCGGCGTGAATTGAATCCGGCTAAAACTCAGCGACAACGTCTCGGCGAACTTGGCCACCAGCAACGTCTTGGCTAGTCCCGGCACCCCCACCAAGAGCGCATTACGGCGGGCAAAAAAACAGATCGCCAATTGCTCGATCGCTTCGGATTGACCGACGATCACACGTGACAATTCGGCCCGCAAATCCGCATACGCCTGCTGCAGCCGATCGATCGCGTTGACATCATCACCGGAAAGATCTCTCTGCGCCGATCCCGTCTGTGCGGTTTGAGCCTGTGTTGCTTGAACCTGCGATGCTTCAACTTGTCCAGACATAGACCTCAGACGACGATGCTCGGGGCGTGAAATTCGAATCGAGCTAGTGTAACCCAAACCGTCTGGGGGCAAACCCACAGACCGCCCTCCCCCCGGAAATCAGCCGCACCGCCGGTCCACGGATTGAATTCCTCCGATTCCCCGTGGAATCAGCCGTTTGGCGCGAGCCCAATGCCACCTACTTTATGAGCCGACGGCGCTAGCCGCGGGCCTTGGATTGCCCTTCGAGACCTGCAAGGCCCGAGGCTAGCGCCTACGGCTCAGTTTGTGATCGAAAGCCGGAGCCCGAACGCTTGCGCGATTCGGCTGATGTCTTTGGTGCTTTAACGCTGAATCGCTCCGTGCTTGTCTGCTCAATTTGCCGTGCACGACCCTTTGGCAGACCGTAGCGATTGGTCAATCGGGTCGGGTCATTCGCGTCGCGAGGGGAATCGATGTTTTCCCCATCCGTGCCGGCGGCGCGGCCCGAAAACCCTTACAGCGGGGAAGCTGGATGCTTTCGACCTGCTGCTTGAATAAGTGACCGCTGTTTCCCCAACCGAAAGGATTCGACGATGCGTCTCGGACAGCAACTCTTCCTCGCCCTCGTGATCTCGATTGCGGGAATGAGCACTGCCTCGGCCCAGCTTTTTGACTTCAAGAACTGCTACGTCGCAGGTTCCTTCGCCGGTGACTTCCTGACCATGGAAGGGTCCGGCCGCAACACCAACGGCAACTTCGACGCTTCGGGCAAAGAGCACGAAACGAACGAAGCCTATGCGTTCTCTTACGGACGCGAGTTCGATTACTGCGATTACCAGATCCGCCTGGAATCTGAGTACATGTTTCTGGAAGACTCGCAGTTCACGCTGAACAGTTTTCCCGGACCGCCGGGGCCCTACACGTTCTTTTATCGCGGCGCGTTCACCGACCGCTTTGCCGGGCTGTCGAACCTGTGGATCGACAAACCGATCAGTGAGAACCTGGAGGTCTATGCCGGCGGAGGTATCGGCTGGTCGCACTTCGAATTCGCGGCCAACGACGGCGTCGTCTCCAGCGTCAAAGACGATGATGACATCGCCTACCAGTTCGGGATCGGGCTGACCTGCAAACTGCTGTCCAACGTCGAACTGGATTTCGGTTACCGCCGCTTGGATCTTGGCAACGCCAACACGAATCTGGTGACAAACGTCGGCGGTGCCCCGGCAGGGAACCTGAACGTCGACCTCGACTCGGATCAACTGATGCTGACCCTGCGAGTCTTCCGCCGCTAAACCGGCCTGTCGATTTAATCAGCCGTTTGGCGCGAGCCTGCGGGCCCGGCGCGTTTTCACAATGGTCGATGCCCGTACGCTCGCGTGAAACGGCTGATCCAACGTGGGATCGGATTAAACCAACAGGCCGAAACGGTACCGGCAGCAAGGTGATGGGAAGTCAGTCTGACGGGGCAATCCGTGGCGTGACGGGATCACTTCCGCTGCCAATTGAGTTGCACCGACACGTCGCCATCAGCGAGTGTCGTGACGGTCACCGGGTGCATGCCTTTTTCGAGTCGAATCTCGGTCGAATAAGTCTTGCCGCGATCGAACCCGAAATCGGCATCGATCAACGTGGCGTCATGAATCCGCGCGAACGTCGGCGATCCGGTCGAAAGCGTGACCTCATAAAGCCCGGTTTCGGGGGCCACAAAAACGCCCCGAAACCGAACGGCCCCCGCGGCATCTTTCACCGACAAGTCATCCGAACGCCCCGACGCGGCCGGTTGCAATTCGTCGACGTCGGGCACATAGGGAAACGGACCTCGGTAAACGTCGTACGCCCAGCCGGCTTGCTGATCAACCATCACTGCCGGAATCGGAACGTCGTCATAAGGACGCGGCGCCGACGGGTTGGGCCGACGCAGCTGCAACACACGGTCGTGCATCTTCTGCTGCAGCTTGGCGAACTTTTCACCGCTGCCGGCCAAATCTTGCAGCTCTTTCGGATCGTTTTTCAGATCGTAGATCGCGAATGGTCGGCTGTGATCTTGAATGTCGACCCGCACGCCCTTGTATCCGTCGACGAACACGACCTGCATTTGCCGGCGTCGCTGGTTCCGTTTGGATGCCTGGAAATCGGTGTAGGCAGGTGTCTTGCCGCCGTTGAAATACTCGATGTAGACCTGCCCCGGGCGCTGCGTGCCCTTACCCGTCAGTGTCGGCAACAACGAAACGCCGTCGGTGCGTGCCGGCGGTGCGACGCCACCGGCGCGGGCAAACGTCGGCATCCAGTCCTGAAACTGCGAAGGCCAGCGGCTGATCGATCCCGGCGTGATCTGCCCCGGCCACCACGCCAACGTGCCGACGCGAATCCCGCCTTCCCAGACATCCCGCTTGGTGCCGTCGAACGGACCGTAGGACTGAAAGGACTGGGGCGTGTAATTGACGGGTTTGCCTTTCCCGTCACGCAAGTACGACTCGTGGTGCGGTCCGTTGTCACAACTGAGCACCACCAACGTATTGTCGTCGATCTTTAGATCACGCAGCGTTTGCAACAAGTCGCCGATCGAATGATCGATCCGGCGGACCATCGTCGCAAACCGCTCTTCGGCATCCGACCAGCCCTTGCCGGTGTAATCGGGGTGCCGATAGCCGTCGACCGTTCCGACCGCCGTGTTGATCATCGTCCCCGGCTTGCCGAGCCACTTTAATCCTCCGCCCAGACCGTAGCCTTCGGGGAACGGGGTCGACGGCAACTGCAGCGCCGCGTGCGGCGTGTCGTAGGCCAGGTACAAGAAAAACGGTTGCTCCGAACCGCCGTGGACGTGCTTGGTGATCCAATCTTTGCTGCGGGCGGCGAACAGATCCGTCGTGTAACACTTGGCCAAATCCTTGCTGACCTCTCGATCGTTGTGCCAAATCTGCTTGGGCGTGCGATGCAATTCGTTGTCACCCCGATCCCAATGCTCGGCCGGATAATGAACATGCCCGTCGCGGTGACGGACGTATCCGTAGAAATCGTCGAACCCGCGTTTGGTCGGATAGGCCGGCCAATCTGCCGGGGTCCAATCGTCGTCCTTGCCGTTGGTCGCACCTTGCAAGCCATATTTGCCGACCAGCCAGGTCTTGTAGCCGGCCGCCTTCATCACCGTGGCAAGCGTGTGGTTGTCCGCCAGCGCCTTGTCGAACTGATTGTCGCGCACCTCCGCGTGGCCTTGATGCACGCCCGTCAACAGCGACGACCGGCTGGGGGCACAAACCGGCGCCGGACAATAATGATCACGCAACTGCATCCCTTCGGCGGCCATCCGATCCAACATCGGTGTTTGATGCCGCTTGGAATGCACCGAATTGTTCTGATAGAGGACCCCAAAGTCCCCCCAGCCCATGTCATCGAGCAGGATAAAGATCACGTTGGGTTTGGATGGGGCGCCGCTCACTTGGGACGGGGCGGTCGAGGCGAACAGGGCCGCGAAAACGGCGGCAATCGTGACGAAGGAGCGTGGCATCGGAGGGGTAGATGGATTGAGAGACAACTGATTGGCCTAAGACGCGACAGTTTAACAGCTCACCGGCCCGACATCATTCTGCCCCGCATCATTCTGCCCATTTGCCTGTCTTGCTGTCGAGAATCGGCAGAATGATGCGGGGCAGATGGATCGTTTGCGCAGGTAGCTTGTCAGGCGTCCGGGTCAAATTCGAGGGCGGCTTTGGCCTTGTCAAAATCGGTGGTGTCTTCGACGACCCGGCCGTCGCGGAGCACGATCGTCCGCTTGGCGTTGCGTGCAATGTTGGGATCATGGGTGACCAGGATCACCGTGATCTGCTGCTGTTCATTCAGCTCGCGAAACAACGCGATCACCTCGCGACTGGTCCTCGAGTCCAAGTTGCCGGTCGGTTCGTCCCCCATCAGGATCGACGGACGATTGACCAGAGCCCGGGCGATCGCGACGCGCTGCTGCTGACCGCCGGAGAGCTGGCTGGGATGATGATGGTAGCGGTCACCCAGCCCGACCTGGTCCAACACTTCCCGCGCTCGATCATGCCGCTGGCGAGCGGACATGCGCGGGCCATACATCAGCGGCAACTCCACGTTTTCCAGCGCCGAGGTTCGATTGAGCAGATTAAAGTTCTGGAACACGAACCCCAGTTGTGTGTTGCGGATCCGCGCACGTTGATCGCGAGTCATCGAAACGATCTCTTCACCGTCAAGCCGATAGCTGCCGTGCGTCGGCCGATCCAGACATCCCAGCGTGTTCATCAGAGTGGACTTGCCGCTGCCGGAGGGTCCGACCAACGCGATGAATTCGCCCAGTTCGATCTCCAAACTGACCGTGCGCAGCGCATGCACTTTGACCTCGCCCAAGTCATACTCACGTCGAACGTCTCGAAGCTCGATCAATGCCACCTGATTCACTCGTACCGAAGCGCGTCGATCGGATCTAACTTGCTGGCGCGGCGGGCGGGATAAAACCCGAAAAACACGCCGACCGCCGCGGCAAACCCCATCGCAACCATCGCGGCAGGAAACGACACCACCATCGGCCAATCCGTGCCCGGCTTGTAGACGTTGATCAACATCGTCGCGGCCATCGACATCGCCGTTCCGAGCGCCAACCCGATCACGCCGCCGATGCTGGACAACACCACCGACTCGATCAAGAACTGATTCAAAATGTCACGACCGCGAGCCCCCATGGCCATTCGGATGCCGATCTCACGCGTCCGTTCAGTGACCGAAACCAGCATGATGTTCATGATGCCGACGCCTCCGACAACCAACGAAATCCCCGCGATCGCCGATAGCATCAACGTCAACGTCCCGGTGATCATCCCCAGGGTTCCCGCGACCTCCTCCATGTCGGTGATATCGAAATCGTCTTCTTCTCCCGGAGCGATCTCGTGCCGTTCGAGCAACAGATTCCGAATCTGGCGCGTCGCCATGCTCGTCTGATTCGTACTGCGTGCCGACACCATGATCGCATGGATGTTGTCCATCGGAGATCCCAGCAATCGCTTGCGCACCGTGGTCTGCGGCATCAACAATAGATTGTCCTGATCATCACCGACCATATTGGCCCCTTTCTTGGACAGGATCCCGATCACGCGAACCGGCAGATTGTTCACTCGCAACGTCTGGCCGATCGGGTTGGTGGTGCGAAACAGTTTCGGAATCAAGGTCTGCCCGATCACACACACCTTGGCATTCGAATCGAGATCGGCCTGGCTGAAAAACGAACCGGCCTCCAGTCGCCAATTGCGAACCAACAGAAAATCGGTGCCGACGCCCAGCATTTCCTTCGGGCTCCAGTTCTCGTTGCCGTAGATGACCTGACCGGCTGTGAACACCAGGGGTGATGCGGCCAACACCGCCGGACACTGTGAACCGATCGCTTCGGCGTCGCCCGCGGTCAACGACGGTGCGTCGTTCTGGCGGACACCGCCTTCGGTGGTTTGCCCGGGAATCACAAAGATCACGTTGGTCCCCAGGTTGGCCAATTCACCCTGCACCAACCGGTTCGCCCCCTGACCGATCGACACGATCGTGGTCACCGCGGCAATCCCGATCACCACGCCGATCACCGTCAACACGGCGCGCATCTTGTTCTTCAACAAGGCCCGCAGCGCGATTCGAACGGTATCCAACAGAGACATGGAGGGGGCTACTGAATCACTTGGCTACTTTTTGACTTGCTCGCCGGTCACCAACAAAGCACCGACCGATAGATCGCCCGACTTGAGTTCGGTGAACCCGCTTTCGCTCAACCCCGTTTCAATCTCAACGGCCCGCAACCACCGGCCGTCGTCGACCCAGACATGACGTTTGCTCCGAGCTTTGCGTTTCGCCGCTTTCTCGGCCGCCGGCAACTGCGCCGGGTCATCGCTGCGCCCATCGGTGGACTTCCACAACGAGCCATCAATCAGATGCCGATCCGACGGTCGCACCAAGTCGACGTCTGCGGGAAAGAAACGCAGCGCGGCGTTGGGCAACTTGGGCACGCCGGAGATCGAGTCGACCTCGAAGGAGATGCTGGCGGTCATCCCCGGCAACAGCTTCAAATCGGGATTGCCGGTCGCAATGACGACCGGATAGGTCACGACGTTTTGGTTTGCGACGCTGCTGACACGAATCTGTTCGATCTCGCCGGCGAACAGTTCGTCGGGGTGCGCGTCGACCGTGAACGTCACCGGCCTGGATTCCGCTTGCGCCTTTTGAACCAGACCGATGTCCGCCTCGTCGACCGAGGCGAACACGTGGACCTTTTCACGCAAATCCGGCGCAACGATGAACAACTCCGGCGTCTGAAAGGAAGCCGCCAGCGTTTGGCCGGGATCGATCTTTCGATCGATGATGACGCCATCGACCGGGGCGGTGATCTCGCAATAGTTCAAGTTCGCCCGTGAATTCTCCAACGACGCTTCGGCCTGCTGAATCATCGCTTCGGCGACCTTCAACTGGGCCTCCAGCGATTGCAATTCGAACACCAACGCATCCATTTCGGTCTCGGACAAAAAGCCTTCACTCTTGGCGTACAGTTTCCGGCCGCGCTGATAACTCTTGTTCGCCTGTACCAACTCCGCCTCAATCCGCTCTCGTTCGGCCTGTCGCGTCGCCAAGGTCGCTTCATCTCTGGCGACGTCGGCTTTGAACAGCCGCGGGTCAATTGTCGCAAGCACGTCGCCCTTCTTGACTTCGTCATTGAAGTCGACGTTCAACGCCTCGATCGGCCCCGAGACGACCGACCCGACCGAAACAGACTGGACCGGACGCACCGAACCGGTGGAATTGACATAGCGGGTCACGTCCCCACGGATGATCGCCGCGGTCTCCCAGCGCACTCGGTTCCGCTCCTGCCAATACGTCACCGCCGGTTTGTAACCGAGTGTACCAATGCCGATCAAAACGCTCATTACGACCAGCATTTTGACAAACATCTTCATTCAACTGCAGACATCGAAAAGCAGAACGACAACCCTCGCCCACTCCCAGTCTAGCGAATCGAGCAGGCAGGCAAAAACATTGTCCGTCTGTTCGCGTTCCGATCACGTTTCTTGGCAACGATCGCCGGGTCGCTTTTGACCGCCGCCCCGGTTGGTCCTCGTTCACAAGACTCCGCCTGGGCTGCGCAAAATCGTTCGATTCGTTCGCGTTTTCGTTCATGGAAATTTGGCGTTTTCGATTCCGCGAAACCCTGTTGGGATCAGCCGTTTGGCGCCAGCCTACGGGCTTCCGTCATAACTGGGGCCTCCGCAAAGCTGGGGCCCGAACGCTTGCACGAATCGGCTGATATCACTCGTGTTTCGTCGCCCGATGGATGCTGTGAGTCGACCATCCTCCGCGGAATGATTTCGTTGGAATCCTGATCGACCGCAAAATCCAGATTTTGCACAGCCCAGGCTCGGCCCGCGAACAAGTGCGATCATCAACGGACGATTGATGGGGTGCGCGTCGGCAAGCCTTGGATCAGGACCACATCTGAAAATCGCCGGCCGCTTCGAAGGCGTGCTCGTAGTGCTCGATGCGCACCGGTGACGGCTCACCCTTGGGCCACCAGATGGCGATCACGTCGAATCGACAGGGCGTGCCGAGCAGGTTGCGGCGTTTGAGAAACCGCAGCGCCGCGCGAGTGATTCGGGCTTGCTTGTTTTCATCGACCCGATCGGCGGGATGCCCCGGACGTGTCGTCTGCAGCGTCTTGACTTCGACAAAGATGACGCGGCGGGACCGTTTGTCGGCGGCGATCACATCGATCTCGCCGGCCCGATCGGATTCACTTTCCGCGACGACCACCAACCCCTTTTGGCGCAGCAGTCGGGCCGCCACCTGCTCACCCCGACGGCCGATCGGCGCGTCGGGATCGATCCGCCCGTAACGCCAATCGGTGTAGCGGTCGCGGCATCGCCGCATCGCGGCTGCCAGCGAGGTGCGTTTCATGGTCGCGAAACAGCGATCGGCTTGTTGGACAAATCCAATGTTCGGAACCTTTGACGGTCATGCCAGTCCGACGCGTGAGCGAGGGACGCCGGGTGGCCTCTCGCTCACGTGTCGGGCTGGCATCGTTGCGTTGCCCCTGTCGCGTCCGGCGCTTCAACAAACCGTAGGCGGCTTCCGATACACCGACGGGACAAGCTGGCAGCCTGTCCCACGGGCGACCCCGCCGGAGCCTACGATCGGCGGCGTTCTTTCAGACGCACGGCCTTACCGACACGGTCACGCAAGAAGTACAGCTTCGCGCGACGGACGACACCGCTGCGTTTGACTTCGACCTTTTCGATGCGCGGGCTGTGCAGCGGGAACTTACGTTCGACGCCTTCACCGGCGACGATGCGGCGGACGGTGAACATCTCCTTCGATCCGCTGCCGGACATCGCGATCACGACACCGGTGAAGACCTGGATCCGCTCCTTGTTGCCTTCCAGAATTCGCAGGTGAACGTCAACGGTATCGCCGATTTCGAACTTCGGCGGGTTCTCTTTGATGGAGGTCTGTTCGACCTTGGCCAGAATTGCTTGGCTCATCGTTCTACTCTCTTCGTCTGACTGATCGCCGAAGTCGCCAGACTTCGGGCGTGGAATTCAAAGTTCCCGGGCTCTGGCGAGTCCGGCACCATGGTGCTGTGTATCTACTCTTCTTCGTCGAACAAATCTGATCGACGCTGTTTCGTTCGGATTCGGCTTTGCTCGGCCCGCCACGCGGCGATCGCCTCGTGGTTTCCGCCCAACAAAACGTCGGGAACGCGGTGCCCCCGAAAGTCTCGCGGCCGCGTGTACTGTGGGAACTCCAACAACCGGTTTCCGCGGCTGAAGGAATCATCCACATGACTGTTTTCGTCACCGAGCACGCCGGGCAGCAACCGCACGACGCCGTCGATGATCGTCATCGCCGCGACCTCGCCCCCGTTCAGGACAAAGTCGCCGACACTCACTTCCTCTGGTTTCACGATGTCGACCACTCGTTGGTCGAACCCTTCGTACCGCCCGCACAGCAGCATCACTCGGTCGCTGGTCGCCAAGTCTTCGGCCATGCGTTGGTCAAAGCGTTTGCCTTGCGGCGTCAGCAATATTTTCCTGGCCGGGGTCGCCGCCATCCGGTCGATGTCTTCCACACAGGGCACCGTGACATCAACCTGCAACAGCATTCCCGGGCCTCCGCCGAACGGTCGGTCGTCCACTTTTCGGTGCGGCGTGTCGGCGGCCCAATCCCGCAAGTTATGTCGGTGGATTTCGACCAACCCTTTGGCGATCGCTTTCTCCAACAAACTTTGCGTCAGGTAACCGTCGAAGATCGCCGGGAATAGCGTGACGATGTCAAATCGCACTCGTCTCTCCCCCGCGATCCTGATTGCCGATGAAAAGGGAACGGTTCAACCGCGTCGGATCACTCGGCCGTCGCTTCGGCTTCGGCAACCGCTTCACCTTCGGCGGCGGGTTCTTCCGCAGCAGCTTCTTCGGCGGCCGGTTCTTCTTTGGCAGCCGGTTGTGGCGGTGCGGCGGGCGCGGGGGTGTATTCCTTTCGCTTGCCGAGTCGCTCGAGAGCTTCTTTTTGGGCGTCCAAGTGTGTTCCGTCGGTGCCGTACTTCTTGATCAACACGGCGACCTTTTCGCTCGGCTGTGCACCGACGCTCAACCAGTGATCGACGCGATCACTTTTCAGCTGAACACGCGCGTCGGTTTCGGGGCACATCGGGTCGTAGTATCCCAACTCTTCGATCACCCGACCGTCGCGCGGCGACCGCTGGTCCATCGCACAAACTCGGAAGAAAGGTCGGTGGGTACGACCCATCTTTTTCAGACGGATTCGAACTGACATTTCAAACTCACTCCAGGGAAAAATAAATTGTGTTGGTGAATCGCTATCTCTTGTTTCGCTTCTTTTGACGCTTCAGCTTCTCGCGTTGCTTTCGCATCTTGGCGCGTTCGGCATTGGACAATCGCTTTCCGGTGCCTTTTTTGACCCGCATGCCATCCAGGCTGCCGTTGCCGCTGGCCATCGCTCCTTGCAACTGCTGCATCATCTTGGCCCGATCCATCATCGAGCCGCCCGCCATGCCCTGCATCAGCGGCTTCATGATCTCGAACTGCTTGACCAGCTGACTGATCACCGGCGTTTGCACCCCGGCCCCCTTGGCAATCCGTGTCCGACGCGAGGCGTCGATGACCTTGGGGTTACGCCGTTCGGCCGCGGTCATGGCATTGATCGCGCCGATGGTTTGCCGGATACCGCCGGCCGCCTCTTCGCTTTCCAGTGCTTCCTTGAACTGGCCCATGCCGGGCATCAAGCCCATCATGCGGCCCATCAGCCCCGGCTTGCTGACCTTCTCCATCATGTTCTTAAAATCGTCCAACGTGAAGTCGCCGGAAGCCATTTTCGCTTCCAACTCCTCGCGTTCCTTCTCGTCGACGATCCGATGGGCCTCCGCGGCCGCGGCCACGATGTCGCCCATCTGCAAGATCCGGCCGGCCATCCCCTCGGGACGAAACGGCTCGAGTGCATCAAAATGCTCGCCGGTCCCGATGAATTTGATCGGCACGCCGGTGACGTGTTTGACCGACAGCAACGCCCCGCCGCGGGCATCACCATCCAGCTTGGTCATCACGACGCCGTCCAGCTCCAGCGACTTGTTGAACGCGTCGGCGCTGTTGACGGCGTCTTGACCGGTCATCCCGTCGACCACCAGGTAGACCTGGTCCGGGCCGACCTTCTTGTCGATCCGAGCCAGCTCCGCCATCAACTCCTCGTCGATGGCCAAGCGTCCTGCGGTGTCCAAAATCACGACCCGCGAGCCTTCCGCTTCGGCCTTCGCGACGCCGTTCTTGCAGACCTGGACGGGGTTTTTGTTGTCTGTTTCGCTGTAGACCGGCACGCCCAATTGCTCGCCGATCACCTTCAATTGCTCGATCGCCGCAGGCCGCTGCAGGTCCGCCGCCACCAGCGTCGGCTTGATCTTTTGCTCGATCAACAACTGCGCCAACTTGCCGCAGGTCGTCGTCTTTCCGCTCCCCTGCAACCCGCACAACATGATGATCGTCGCGCCATCTTTTTTCAGATGAATCGACGGATCGACCGGCCCCAAGATCGAAACCAACTCGTCATGGACGATCCGGACCAGCTCCTGCTCCGGCCGCAGACTCAGCAGTACCTTCTTGCCGAGCGCCCGCTCGGACACATGTCCCATGAACTCCTGGACGACCGGGTAACTGACGTCCGCTTCCAACAGCGACCGCTGAACGATCTCCAGCCCCTCGCGCATATTGCCTTCGGTCAGCTTGCCTTTGCCACGCAAGCTCTTGAACGCCGACTGCAAACCGTCTGAAAGGGAATCAAACACGCTGAAAAAAGGGAATCACGAGTCAATAGACAAAACCCCACCAGTCGAAGCACCCAACAGGCGCACCGATAGCGGGCACGGGAAAGCCCGGCAGTGTACGAGGGGCAGGGCCGTTTTGTAAATGGAGAAAGCCCCTACTTTGCCAGGGGTTTCTCCGGTTCGGCCAACCCGGTGACCTCCAACACCCACTCCAGCGGACCGTCGGCAGACACCAAACCGGTGTGAGTTTGCGGAAAAGTCTTCCTACTCGCCGGATTCGGCAAACCCAATGCACTTTCAACGGTCACCGCACCGTCGCCCTTGCCGTCAAACAGCTCCTCGGCATCCATCAGCTGGTTGATCCGAGCCGCGTAGGCCTTGGAGACGGCCAGACGAGCCAGTTCGCCCGGCAGCGCGGCGGCCAAGCGGTCGCGACGGGACTTGGTCAGAAAACTCTTGGTCCCGGCGGCCAGGTGGAATTGAATCCCCGCCGGTCGCTCCCGGCGATGCAATTGCAGCAAAAACGCGCTGCCCGGCTGGAGCGCCTCCGCGGCCTCCCCCCGCCCGTCGGCGACCGTGTTGAGCGCCCCGCGTGTCCCCGTGGCCAACCGCACCAGGACGTCAAACAACTCCAGCTCGTCGTGAAACGATGCCAACGCGGAACCGCGAAAGGGGGTACCCAGCGTCACCACGTGCGGGACCGTCCGGGCCGGAAAGTCACTCTCGGTCACCGCCCAGGTCGACACCAGACCGCCCAGCGAATGCGCGACCAGATGAACCCTTGCGTCGGGATGCTCGCGACCGAATTCGGCGAGCTGCTCGGCCAGACGGCGACCGATCTCCGCCGGCGGCCCGTCGTTGGGGTAATCAAATCGCATCGACGCGATTCCCCGCTCGGCCAACGCCTCGGTGGCCCCGGCAAACGTCGACTCGCCGCCCTCCAATCCGTGCACGAACACCACTACGTCATCGACATCGCCGACGTCCTCCCGCCCGATCAATCGCGGCGGCGCCAGTTGCTTCATCAAGTCCCACTTCGGCGTCTGCTTCAAGCGGATCACCAACTCATCGTCGCTAAGGCTGAACTCGATCTTTCCGACCAGTTCCAGCGCGACTAACCCGAGTCGATCTTGATTGCCGAACTCGCGCCACCGCGGCGTGTCATCGGCCCGGCCCCCCATCGCACGCCGCAGTTTGTTTTCGTCGTAACGTCCCTCGACCAGCGACAGCCGGATCGTGCTGGACGCCGGTTCGACCGATGCTTCGGTCGACACTTCGGCCGGCGTCTGTCCGAGCGGCGACTGGGCGAGCGTCGGTGTCAACGGGCCGCACAGGATGACGGCAGCCGCGATCACCCCGGCGGCTCGAACGCGACGGATTCCCAACCGAGTCGACTGAATCCACAACACGAACCAAGACGCCACAAAACAGAACCCGGACATGACCGCCAGCGCACCGGCAGACCTCCACTGGACCGTGCGCGCTTGCTCGGGCGGCTCGGTCGTCACCGCAAACGAACGCAACCATTTGTCCCCGTAACGGGACAGGGTCGCATAAGAAAACAATGACGTGGCCCACAGCGGTCGTTGTTCTTCCACCCAATCATCCTCCCACTCGTCTTCATCTGCTTGCTCTCCGTCGGCGTCCGACTGCTGCGAAAACACCGTCAGCGATTCATAGTCCGCCAGGGGCTCGTAGCCGTCGGGGTCCGAGATCGCGAACGGCGCGCTGAACAGAATTTGAAACATCATGACGACCGGCAAGATCGCCGCGGCCAACAACGGTCCGCGCCCCGCCATCGCCGAAATCAACAACCCCAACATCGTCGCGGCGATCGACACGCCCAACAAACAGAGCACGACACCGGGTAACTGCATCGCCCGCTCGTCGACAAAAAACGAGCGAGCCAACCAGCGATCACGAATCACATACAACAAACCCGCAAACACCAGCGTCTGTAACATGCCGGCGATCACGAGCACGACCGACTTGGCCGACAGCAACTGACCCCACGTCACACCATAGGACCGTTCGTAATCATACAGTTCACGATCCCGCGTGATCGAAAGATGGCTTCCGCTGGCCGACATCCAGATCACCGACACGACCGCCAAGAATCCCAACCGATTGATCGGGCCAATCTGGCCGTACAACCCATCGGCGACATCACGATCCGGGTCCGTCGGCACGCTGATCGCAATCGCAACGGCAAACAACACCGGCACCAACAGCATTCCGATCATCAAATGCGGAACACGGAGCGGCCCCAGTGACAACCGCGACAACTTCGGTGAGGTCAGTTTTTGCCGTTCGCGACGAAACAGAATCGCCATCCGATTGCAAAAACGAAACATCGCCGACGGCACATCATCCTGATCGTCTGGCAATCCCGACTGCCCAGCCGAAGTCTGCGCCGCGTCGCCGGTGCCCTCGACCGCGCCCCCATCAGGCGTTGGACGCATCGTGATCACGCGATCAAACGAATCGAGCACATGGCGGTGATGAGTCACCGCGACGATGGTTGCACCGCGGATGGCCAACGAGCGCAATAGCAAGATGACTTCGCCGGCCGTCTCGTGATCCAACCCGCTATCGGGCTCATCCAACACGATCACACCGGCACCGGACAACAGCGCCCCGGCGATCCGGAACCGACGCAGTTGCCCGCCGCTCAGCTCTCCCGGAAACTTGTCCTTGGCCGACGCGGGCAACCCGACTGAATCGAGCGCCGCATCAATTTCAAAGGGCAACGGTTCGCGTCCGTACAGCCCCGCGATCGCGAGCAAAGCATCGCGGAGTCTCAAGTCATGGTGTACTAAATCACGCTGCGGCACAAAAAACACCCGTCCGGCCGTGTCGACGTCCCCGGCCAACCCGCTGCCGTCGCGGATGGTTTCCAACAACGTCGACTTCCCACAACCGCTGGGGCCGACCAGCGCCGTCATTTCACCGCGGGATAGGTGCAGCTTGGTCGGGGTCAAACGCCCGTCCACTTCCGCGTCCACGGCGAGATCGAAGCCGGCGATCGGTGTGACCGGCGTCAAGATGCCTTTGCTCTGGTTGAACTTCCACCCCAGCGGACCGATTTGAACGACCGCACCATCCACCAGCTGCGACAGCGACATCGACCGACCGTCGACGAACACGCCACGATGCTCCGGACACAGATCGACCAGCCATATCGAATCGGACTGGCCCGGCAAGAAGGCGACGTGCCGCTGCTGCAGTTCGCGATGACGAAATGTCTGCACGTCGAACCCATCAAACGGCTGGTCATCACGGCCGACGATCACTCCTCCACCCTCGGCCAACCGAATCACCGCGCCGGCATTTTGAAATTCAATCGCCGGCCGCGCGACTGTCCCGCCATCCAGATTCAAACAGGGCGCGACGTCCAGTGTTCGATAAGCCGTCAACGGAAACCCGCACCGCGAGCAACTCCCCTGCCCTGCCCCGACAACGGCAGCGCAACACGGACAAGTCTCGCCGAGTTCCCCCTCCATTTTTTGACCACCCAATTTTTTGACCCATTTCCCCGACCACGACGTCACCGAGTCACCGCCCAGCGAATCACTGTCGGGCGACTCACTGCCCCTTGCCCAGCAACTTGGCCTCGTAACGAAAATCCGTTTTCACATCGCGTTGCCATTTTGTGCCGAACAGCAAATGATTCTTGCTGCGAACGTTTGCTTGAATGTCGCAGGTCCCGTTGGCCTGCAGAACCAGGTAGTCTGATTTGCCATAAAACACGCGTCCTTGAATCCCGCGGACGCGGGCGTCGTAGCGTTTGGCGTTCTGGTCCAGTGACATCGTCAGCTCGCCACGTTGGATCGCCAACTGTCGACAAGTCTGGCCGTCGTAGGTTTCATCACGCAGGTACTTCAGTTTCAGCGAACCGTCGGACTGTCCGCCTTGCTGGTGAACCATCATCCCGCCGGCATCCTTGGCATCGACGTCCCAACTGTCGCCCACCGGACGGTCGACGTTCTCCATCACGTAGTAATCCAACAGCGGATCGGCCGCTTCGGCCCAGCGTCGAATGTCATCCAGCTTGACCGTGACCGGGCCATCGGTTTGCCGGACACGTGTCACGCCCAATCCGTTGGACCAAACGACTTCGAATGTGCATCCGGAGTACTGCGCGGGGTCTTCGACAAGTTGGGCTTCGTCGATTTGTGTCAATCGCTCCACGTCAAACCCACTGACCTCCGCCAATCGCGTCAACGCCCGTTCGTATCGCGGGTCGACCTTGCCGTACGTCACCACCAGCTTGTAAGCGACATCGGCCGGTGGCAATGCCGTGCGTGTGACATCGAGCAATTGCTCCAAACCGATCTTCAGGATCGGTGACGCTTCGCTGAAATCGGCAACACGCAGTCGTTTCTCACTTGTGATCCGTTGTTGGGACGCTTCCAAAACCTCGATTTCAAAGGTCACGTCGCCGAACTCGCTTGACACCACGCGTGTCTTGCTGGAATAGCGATTGGTGTAAACCACGTTGGTGCGGCCTTCGATGCCCCAGTTCTCGTTGACGGCCAACCCTCGAATCCGCAACACCTTCGATGCCGCCCAAGACTTCCCGACCGGGTAACGCTGCAACAGCTCACGCGTGTCGATCTTCGCACGCTTCGGTGACGACTTGTCGGCGCCCAATGACAACCACTCGCTCGGATCGACCGCCGACGACGGACAGGCCACGGCAACGGTGATGAGGAAACAAAGTAGGTAACGCATGCGTGGGTTCTCCGAGCGGCATCAGGTTTCAGGTTTCAGGACGGCAACGTGGGTGGACCGGCAACGATTCAAGGAGCGGCGAGATAAAAAGGGGCAAAACGATGGGGGCAAAACGATTTCAGACGCGACCACTCCCGGTTCTTACCGCACCTGCCCGCCATCACATCAACTCTGACCGCAAAGTTTTCCATCATTCCGCCCCCCATCACACTGCCTTCCATCATTCTGCCTTCTATCGTCTTGCCCCCATCGTCTTGCCCCCATCGTCCTGCCCCATCGTCTTGCCCCATCGTCCTGCCCCATCGTCCTGCCCCATCGTCCTGCCCCATCGTTTTGCCCCCATCGTTTTGCCCCCATCGTTTTGCCTCATCGTTTTGCCTCATCGTTTTGCCTCATCGTTTTGCCCCATCAATCCAGCCCGAACGGCAAATCATCCATCGGGTCCACGACTTTCCGTTCCCCCGCATCGACGACCACCTCCGTCGACGAAGATTCCAGTTTCACCGGAGGCCCGAAGCGGACGTTGGTCGAAAGCAGCACGGCGTAGCCGCTTTCGCTGTTCTCCAGCTTCAACCCTTTGGCCAGTTGCCAAATCAACAGGGGGCTATCGAACGTGTGCTCGATCACGGTTTTGTCCCAATAGGGGATCGAGCTGTCTTGTTGCACCCAATACGTCAGCGTCTCGCCGGCGTGATAGCCGTCGATCTGCAGGCCGATCGATTCATCGGTCCCCTCGGCCGACGCCCACACCCAGTCAACCGTTTCCGAATCGGACGGCGTTTCGAAACCGATGACGTGTGCCACGAACTTGTTCTCCTGGGCGGCCTTGATCACTCGTGTACGAAGATCAAAGGAGCGGACCTCCAGCGCCTCGGCCAACCATTGCCCCAAGAACTCCTTCACCAACCCCGACGGCATCAGGTCATGCTGCGTGCGGATTTCATCGATGCTGCGATCGCTGCGGGCCCACTGCGTCCAGCGGGAATGGGCCTGGCCGAGTGCCACGATGCGGTCCTGAGCCTGCTGGATGACCGAATCATCCCAAGGTGCGTCGACGGAGCGCTGGATCAATCGGCGGAGTGGTTCGTCGGCGATCCGCCATTGCATTTGCCCTGGCAATTGCTGCAGCTTGGCCAATCGCTCGTGCCACTCGCTGGGCTGAAAATCAGCAGACGTGGCGATCGCTTGTTCCAACGCCCGCCCGGCAATCGCATCGGTCCAGCGGTCACGGTCGTTGGGACGCACCGATGCCGGTTCGGGGACCGCGACGGCCACCGGCGTCGCGATCGAGGCGGGCATTGTGTTCTCGATGGACTCGGCTCGCCGTTGCAATTCGTCCACCCGGTTTTCCAGCACCGCGAATTGTTGATCACGCTCGCGCAATTGGCCGATGTTGCGGTACAACGACCATCCCATCGCGACCACTGCGATCCCCAATGCGGCGATGACCAGCGACGTCGCCGTCCGGCTGCCGGTCGCGGGGCGCGTGGTCAATTCGCGGATCGTGGCGTCATCGACGCTGCCCGTTGCCCCCTCGCGGATCAGCGCGAGGGCGAGTTTCCGCAACCGTCGATCGCTGCGAGAGCGTTTTAGATTCTTGATCAAACTTTCGACGAACTTCCCATCCTGTCGACTCAGTTCCCAGATCTTGTGCACCGACGCAGACGAAAGTGCGATTTCGGCCAGCACGATGCCCAACGCGTACCAATCATCGGCCGGTTGCGCAGGCTTTCCCGACTGCAGACGCGCGGTCGTCCAGTAGATCGATTCGGGGTCACCGCCGTGGACCGCATCGGCTTGAGCGGCAAGTGCCGGATCGATCCACAGCGTTGCGGTCGGTTCGGTCTGGGTCCCGCGATTATGAAACGACGCGGACGTGATGCGGCCATAGCATCGCCCGGCATCATGCATCGCCTTGAGCGATCGTGCGACGTCGATCCAGGAATCAGCCAGCGACCGCAAAGCTCCCGGTTGGAGACCATCGATCGGCAACGGCTCGAATCGGCGAAAGGCATGTAGCGGCCGGTTGCCCTCCCCTGGGTCGCCCTCAACCAGAATCGGCAGCGAGCATCCCGGCAGCAGTTTTCCTGCGTCAAGCGTCGAGAAATCAGAACGATTGACGTCGTGTCGAGTCATCTCGGCTCAGGCGTAAAAACAGGGCGATCCGGGGCGCAGTACCAGTAGTTTAAGTCGCCGTGTTTTCCGAACTCGGCGTCCGAAGAGCGAAACGGTGCCCGACGCCGACCTCGGAGAGGACGGCGACGATCCAGCCAATCCCAGGCAAATAGGCGCCGGCGTCGCGACATGCTAAGGATAGCACGCCGAGAGCGGTCTATCGGACATCGACCCAATCCATCCCGGCTGCCTGGGCGGCCTGGAAACCGAGCGGAGAATCCTCAAAAACGACACAGTTTTCCGGTTTCACCTCGATTCGGCGGGCCGCCTCCAGAAACACGTCCGGTTCGGGCTTGTGCCGCTGGGTGTCTTCGGACGTGACGACGACGGAAAACCAGTGGTCGATCCCCAGTGCGACCAATTGCTTTTCGACCACGACGCGTCCGCTGCCACTGGCAACCGCCATCGGCTTTTTCCCGTGAAAGGCCGCGGCGATTTCACAGACCGCCGCCATCGGCTGAACCTGGTCGATCAAGCTTTGAAATTGTGTCTCTTTCTCCGCCGCAACCGCCTCGGGGTCGACGTCGACGCCATGTTCACCGGACAACAAGGCGACGATCTTTGCACTCGGCATCCCTCCCATCGAATAGAATCGATCTTCTTTGAATTCGATCCCATAACGCGACATCGTTTCGCGCCAGGCGACATAATGCACGGGCATCGAATCGGCCAAGGTGCCGTCACAGTCAAAAATCAAGCCGTCGTATCGTTCAAAGTCGTTTGCGTTCATCACCAAAGAATCGCACACGACGCCCCTTTTCGGAACCCGCCCCGCGCCAGACCACGCTTGTCATATGAACCAGCCCCCTCAAATCACCCCACAGGTGTCCCACTCCTCGTCGGGGAAAGACGGCCCGCAAACCGATAAATCGGGCAGCGAGAACATTGCGTTTTGCGACTCGATCTTCGCCAAGGCGTTCCAGGCCAGCGCGTCGGACATCCACTTCGAACCGTTCGAACAGGCGTTTCGGGTGCGAATGCGGGTCGATGGGGTGCTGTCCCAAATCGCCGCCGGCCCCGCGGCCGACTACCCCCAGATTTCCTCACGCGTCAAAGTGCTCTCGGAATTGGACATCGCCGAACGACGGCGGCCCCAGGAAGGCCGGTTGCGTCTGGTCATCAGCGGCCGCAGCGTCGATTATCGGGTGTCGTCGGTCCCCACCCGGTTCGGTGAAAAGATCGTCTTGCGGGTCGTCGATGCGACCGGGCTGAAAGCCGACCTGACCAAACTGGGCATGAACCCCAAGGAAGCCCAATTGATGGCCCAGGCCACCGGCCAACAGTACGGCATGTGTCTGGTCACCGGGCCGACCGGCAGCGGAAAAACGACGACGCTCTACTCCGCGCTCAACCGGCTGAACCAGATGGACCGCAACATCTCGACGATCGAAGACCCGGTCGAATTTGACGTCTTCGGCATCACTCAAATCAATGTCCGCCGCGAACTGAACATGGACTTCGCCCAAGTCCTGCGGTTGCTGTTGCGGCAAGACCCTGACGTCATCTTGGTCGGCGAAATCCGTGACACCGAAACCGCCAAGACGTCGTTTCAAGCCGCGATGACCGGCCACATGGTGCTCTCGACGTTGCACACCAACGACACCGTTTCGGCCATCGCGCGATTGCGCGACATGGAGATCGAACCGTTCTTGATCACCGCGGGATTGAACGTGATCGTCGCCCAGCGGTTGGTGCGACGCATCTGCCAACATTGTCGAGCCCCCGTGACGATCTCCGCCGCTCAACTCAAATCGCTCGGCATCAGCGAAGAACAAGCGGCCAAGGCGAGTTTCCATCGCGGACGAGGCTGCGCGAAATGCAACGGATCGGGCTGCCGCGGCCGGGTCGCGATTTTTGAAATGCTGACACTGTCTTCGAAGCTTCGTGACATGATCTTTGAAAACGCGTCGGTCGAAGCACTCCGCAAACAGGCGATCAAGGAAGGCATGCGAACCCTCCGCGTCAGCGCGCTCAGCAAAGCGTTCCAGGGTCTGATCACGCTGGAAGAAGCCGCCCTGTTCTCCGGGCGGGCCTAGTGCATCATGTTCTATAAGCTGAGCGCTCCGCACGTCTCGATCCGTGAATACATGTTTGAAGGCAACGTGATCACGATGCCGATCGTGCTACTGATCGCGTGCGTCGTCAAACTGCTGCGGATCCCTTTGCCCGGATCCACCGACCTTCCCCCGGTCGCCTCGTTGCAACCGTTTCGCGTGCCGGCCGAAAAAGTCGACCCGGAGATATTGAAAGCGATCACGGATCTGGATTTGCAAGTCCATGACCTGGGGTTCAATCGCATCGACCTGATCGGAATCAACGACCGGCAAAACAACACCCGCTACGGCGGTGCGGCCTACCGATCACCCGACGGCGAGACCGTGGCCTGGATCCGCTATCGACTGTGGCCCAACTTGGAACGGCGAAATAAGTTTGCCCGCCTGGCGCTCTATTCACTCGGCCCCGGCGGGGAAATCATCCTGACGACCGCCGCGACTCGGGACCTGATCGATCCGCCCGACTGGCACGTCCAGTACCACCCCAAGGCCGCCGCAAACCAGTTGCGTGATCTGCACCAAGCTCACGTTCGAAAAGTCCTGGGAAACACGCGGCCGATGCTCGCCGGCGACACCGAGTCGGCGTTCGAACTGCTCGAACACACGCACAAGGAGTTTGTCGACTTCCAAGTCGAGCGCGGCGTGTTCGTCCCCCCGGCCCCAAGCCAAGCCGCGGTCGCCGACGATGATGTCCCGGTCGCCGAACTCGCCGACGCCTCGGCGGAGATCACCTCTGATTCAGACAGCCAAGAAACGGCCGCTTTGGCCGATGAAGTCGTCGCCGACGAAACGCAGCCGATCATTGAAGCGGTCCGCAAACAGGAAACCAAGCAATCGGGATGGCTGACCAAACTTGCGATCCTGGCCGTTTCCATCCTGCTGTTCATCGGGCTCGGGGCGTGGCAATGGGAACTGGAACTGGTGTTGATCCTGGTCCCGATCCTGTTGGTGCATGAACTGGGACACTACGTCGCGATGCAAGTGTTCGGGTACAAGAACATCCACATGTTCTTCATCCCGTTGTTGGGCGCCGCGGTCAGCGGTCGCAACTATCGCGTCAGCGGTTGGAAAAAGGCGATCGTCGCACTTGCCGGCCCGTTGCCCAGCATCGCGATCGGACTGGTGCTCGGCGGCGTGGGCCTGATGCTCGGCAACGAGTGGTGTGTCAAAGGCGCCCTGATCACGTTGATCCTGAATCTGTTGAACCTGGCGCCGTTTCTGCCCCTGGATGGAGGCCAAGTCGCGCACGTGACGTTGTTTTCGCGATCCAAAGTCATCGACTTGCTGTTCCGCATCGGAACGATCGCGGTGCTGATGCTGGTGGCGTGGTTGCTCGACGCAAAGCTGCTGCTGGGAATCGGCGTCGCAATGGCACTCGGGTTACCGACCGTCTGGCGCACGATGAAGGTCACCGAATCGATTCGAGATCGTGAGCTGCCCGAACCGAGCAACGACAGGATGCCCGACGCTGCGATCCGCGTCGTCGTCGATGAAATCCAACGTGCCAATCTGCCGACCCAAGGCACGTCGACATTGGCCAAACTGACACTGTCGGTTTACGAAAGCGTGATCACCCGACCGCCCTCGTGGCCGGCGACCCTAGGGATCTGGGCCCTCTATTTCGGCGGTCTGGTCTCCGGCATCGTGGGCATGATCGTGATCACATTGGCCAGTGTCGGCGGCGGGCTGTTTGACGATCTGCCCGATTTCGAATCGCAGTATGAACAGGTCGAAACCGAAGACGGGCAATTCCGACTGGGGACTCCCGATCCCGACCCCATGGCGACCAAACTGGACTTGTTGGTGTGGCGATTTGCGGATGCCGACCAAGCTCGTGCGGCCTATGACACGCTGGTCGGATCGACCGATGACTCGGTCGCAAGACTCGGCAACGTCGTGTTCACCAGCACGATCGCCAGCGGCAACGATGCCCGATTCGACGACGAAGATTTCTTCACGGGTTTCGAAGCGTTCGCGGCCAATGACCCACGACTCGATCGACTAACCGATGCCCAGTGGCGGCGATCGTTCGACGGCGATTTCCCACAATTGATCGTCGCCGTCTCCAGCGACACCGCCGAAGAAATGATCCAGGCATCCGAAAGCATGCCGTACAACATCGGCGACTCGGTTGCGATCTCCCCCTGGACCCCGAAGATCCAAGCGAGCAAAGACCAACTGGAATTGCAATCCAAACTGCGCGTCCTGCAAGGCAAAACCGAACCGTTGCCCTGGGAACAGCCCCCTCCGGCCGATCCGGATGACGCCGCCGAAGACAACGAACCGGTCGACTTTCGCAAGCTGATGCGCCGGTCTGCGGAGCGTTTTGAGCAGATCCAACAGAATCGAATCGATTGGATCCGCGAGCAAGCCCAAGCCAGCGAAGGCGCCGCCCGCCGACTTTACACCGCCTACCTGGACTTCGAATCCGAATCCCAAGCCTGGCGACAAGACGAGCGCCCGCACGAGCAAAAAGGACCACCGCCGACGCTTCCCGATGCCCTGGCCCCCCTGCTGCCCGAGCTCGGCTACCTGCACCCGGACCACCCCCTCCGCCCGACCAGTGTCAACGTCGACGCGTACCGCCTGGAACCTGAAGACGAAGACGTGATGCTCGACGAGTCCTTCCCCTTGCAGCGCGATGGCCGATCACTCGTCTACCTGCACCTGTCCCCCACCCGCGACGCCGCCGCCGGCTACGCCACCGTCCACGCCTGGCTCAAGAACCATGGCATCGAATCCGTCGCCTGGAGCTACGACACGCCGGTGGAGTGAGGTTTCAGGTTTGTCGAACGGCCTCCTGCCTGCATTTTCCTGCCCCCCATTTTTCTCCCAACTCCCAACTCCCAACTCCCAACTCCCAACTCCCAACTCCCAACTCCCCCGATTTGCTAGCAAAACTCTCTTTCCTCGAATCACCTTCCACGGCCGAAACGATCTACCCTTCTGCCCCGCCGGCCACCTAGAATCTCGGGTGAACTGTCGCCACCGAAGGGGATTGCATGGATGCATGAACGGACCCAGCGAGCCGTCGCTCGATTGTTGTTCGTTTTCTGCTGCGCGGTCCCGACGTCGATCGTCTTTCTTTCGATCCTGGTCACCTGGACGCCGTGGTACCAGGCCAACAAGCTGGCCGAGCTGACCCACCATCTGAATCTGCAGACGGGGTTGGTGTTTGAAATCGGGCGTTGCGAGCGTGTCGCGCCGGGTAAGTACATCCTGGAGAACGTCCGGGTCAGCGATCCGGATTCCCGCCAGCACGTCGTGACGGTGCGTCTGATCGATTACCTTGTCGAGCGTGAGCGGGCGGCGATCATCTTGCACCAGCCGGAATTCCAGTCGGCCGGGCTGGGTCACGCCTGGACGATGCTGCACGACCGTTTGATCAGCCGTCCGGCCCAGACGGTGGTTCCGATCTCGATCCTGGCGACCGATGTCAGCATCCTCAGCCGCACCGGATCGATGCCGCCGGTCGACGTCTCGGCCGAGATCACGCCGGAGGGCGACAGCGTTCGGATGATCGCTCGGGCCGGCCATGCCACACGTCATGTCGGCCCACGTCTGCATGTCGAATTGTTCCGCGATCGCGACCGCGAAGTGCCGGCGACCGAATTGGTGCTCTCGACCGAAGGCACCGCCCTGCCCTGCTCCGCGCTTGCCGAGTACGCGCCGGCGATCAAGCATCTGGGAGCAAACGCGGAATTTGTCGGCGTGATCGCCTGCCGTCAAACGCTCCACGGCTGGACCTATGACCTGGGCAGTTCCTCCCTGACCAAGCTCAGCTTGAACGACCTGACCGATCATCTGCCGCACCGCGTGATCGGCGAAGCTGAGGTCCAGTTTCGACGCTGCGTGATCCATCCCGGCGAATCGGTCAATCTGGTCGGCACGCTCAAATCGTCCAAGCCAGCGAACCTGCGGATCAAGACACCGCTGCTGGCGGCGATGCGTGATCACCTGGGGATGGCTGTCGACGAGCGTGAATTGGTTCCCAATCCGAACGGAATTGAGTGCGAATTGGCCCTGAACTTTGACATCCGCGATGAAACGATGACGCTGACCGGCATCGGCGACAACGTCGTGCTGTACTCCCGCGGTCGACCGATCGCCGCCCCACCGGCGGAGCTGATTGATGCCGACCGGATCACCGCGATGCTGGCACCGCCGAGCCGCTGGATGGCCGGTTGGAACTCCATCCTGTTGCCCTCTTCCCCCACCGCCGCTGACGACGCTTTGCCTGCAGCAGCATTTCGAAGCGTCCGCAACCTGGACGGCGACGCCTCGATCCGCCAGCAGTAGCCAAGCGGAGAACAAACCCTCACTGGCAGGGAGGGGCAAGCGGCATGCCCTCGTTCCAAGGCTCCGCCTTGGAACGCACTGCATCGGTGGCTCCCGCCACACACGGTCGAAAAACCGGAGGCGGAGCCTCCAGAAAGCCCCGTTCCCAGGCGGAGCCCGGGAACGAATGGATGATACGATCCCTCGTTCCAAGGCTCCGCCTTGGAACGCACTGTAGTCGTGGCTCCCGCCACACGCGGACGGAAATCCAGAGGCGGAGCCTCCAGAAAGCCCCGTTCCCAGGCGGAGCCCGGGAACGAGTGGATGACACGATCCCTCGTTCCAAGGCTCCGCCTTGGAACGCACTGCAGTCGTGGCTCCCGCCACACACGGACGGAAAACCGGAGCCCTTGAGTGATTCGATGCCGTACGCTCGCCCTTAACGGCAGATCATCAACAGACCGCACAGGTCGGCATCGACGTCAGACGGACACACACTCGATTGCTGCTATAAAACAATTCCACGCTCTCGACCTTCACGTTCGGAACCCTGTGCGATGACTGAGCCCCCGCTGGAACTTGGCACGTTGCTAAGAATCGCAAACCAACATCCGCAAGACGATGCCGCCGCGGCGATCGAGATTGCCAAGGCGCTCTTGCTGCGATCGCGTGCCTTGCAAACCCCTCAGGAACGCCACCAGCAAGCCGAGCTGGACCGCATGATCGGTCGGCCCGAGGACAAGGCCACCCTGGTGGAGATGACCGACCAAGCCTTTCGCACGCACAGCCCGGCCCGCGTCGCCGATCAGTTGACGCACATCCTGGACGTCCAAGGCGTGCCACGTTTCTTCAGCCCGCTGGAACAGACCATGCTCCGTGGGTTCCAAACCTTCGGCGGCTACCTGCCCGGTGTCGCCGTGCCGCTGGTCAAGGACAAGATGCGACAGGAAACGGCCAACGTGATCCTGCCGGCCGAAGACGAACCGCTGCGCGAGCACTTGGCCGCGCGTCAGGAATCCGGCGTGCTGATGAACGTCAACTTTCTGGGGGAATCGTTGCTCGGCGAAGAAGAAGCGAATCGTCGCTTGCAGAACTACCTGCGCGCGCTGCAGATCCCCGAGATCGCATGCATCAGCGTCAAACTGACGACTTTGTTGAGTCAGGTTTCGACGATCGCCCGCCGTCACACCGTCGGCATCGTGGCCGATCGCTTGGAACTACTGTATCGCGCCGCTGCCCGCGAGCGTTTCAACCGTCCCGACGGCACGTCCAGTTCCAAGTTCGTCTACCTGGACATGGAAGAGTACCGCGATTTGCATCTGACCGCCGACGCGTTTGTCGAAACACTCGATCGACCGGGGCTGGAAAAGGTGCGCGCCGGGATCGCCTTGCAGGCGTACATCCCGGATTCATTTGACGTTCTGACCGATCTGATCACCTGGTCGGCCAAGCGAGTCCGGCGCGGCGGTGTTCCGATCACCGTCCGGTTGGTCAAAGGCGCCAACATGGAAATGGAACGCGTCGAAGCCTCGCTGGGCGGCTGGCCGCAAACGCCGTACACGGACAAGACCCAAACCGACGCGAACTTCAAACGCATGCTGCGATCGATGATCGCCGCCGCCGCCCAAGGCCACTTGGTGATCGGCGTCGCGTCGCACAACCTGTTCGACATCGCGCTGGCGATGCTGTGGGGATCGCGCACACCGTTGACCGCGGCCGACACTTCTGACTCGGGTCGATCAACGGCGCTGGAGCGGATGCAGTTCGAAATGCTCGAAGGGATGGCCAATCACCAGCGCCGCGCCTTATTTGAATCCGCACCGCGGATGCTGCTGTACGCCCCGGCCTGTCGCCGTGAAGACTTTATCAATGCGATCGGCTACTTGATTCGCCGCTTGGACGAAAACACCGGCAAAGAAAACTTCTTGCGCTATTCGTTCCGCCTGACGCCGGACTCGGACACCTGGAACCGACTGGCCGACGGTTTTCGCGATTCACTGGCGATGATCGACAGCGTTTCGACGCAACCCCGGCGCAGCCAAGACCGGCGTCAGCCACCCGCCCGACCGGCCGCAGCGGCCCATTGGAGTTCCTTCGTCAACGAACCGGACACCGACTGGGCGCTCACGCAGCACAGCGAGTGGGCCGAGTCGATCGTTAACGACTGGAAAGACCGCTGTGATGACCGCGCCGTGCACGTCCCCTTGAACGTCGGCAGCGAAACACGCGATCCGAATTCATCCGCGGGATCGGACGACCGCGGCTTGAAAGAATCGGCCGACCCGTCACGCCCCGATCACGTCGCATGTCGATTCACCCAGGCGACCGACCAAGACGTCGACGATGCGATCGCGTGCGCGAGCAACGATCCGGATCGATGGCGACAGATGTCCTGGGATGCGCGGTACGAACTGTTTCGCGCGGCGGCACAGAACATGCGCCAGCGGCGCGGCGACTTGATCGGTGCGATGATGATCGACGGCGGAAAACTGATCAGCGAGGCCGACCCGGAAGTCAGCGAAGCGATCGATTTCACCGAGTTCTATCCGCTGACCGTCCAAGCGTACCTTCAGCGTGCCCGGGGTCGGCAAAGCCCGTTTTCGGCATCACCGCGCGGGACCGTTGCGGTGATCAGCCCATGGAACTTTCCGCTGGCGATTCCCTGTGGCGGTGTCGTGTCCGCGTTGGCCGCCGGCAACACCGTGATCCTGAAACCGGCCAGCGATACCGTCTTGCCGGCCTATCTGTTGGCCAAGTGCTTTTGGGACGCCGGTGTTCCCCAGACGGCGCTGCAATTGGTTCCCTGCAGCGGGTCGGGTGCGGGCAAACGTTTGGTCACCGATCCGCGAATCGACGCCGTGATCCTGACCGGCGGCACGGAAACTGCCAAATCGATGCTCAAGCTGCGGCCCGAACTGCACCTGATCGCCGAAACCGGCGGCAAGAACGCGACGATCGTCACGTCGCTGTCCGACCGCGACCTGGCGATCAAGCATCTCTTGCACAGTGCTTTCAGCCACTCCGGACAAAAATGCAGTGCCACCTCGCTGCTGTTGCTCGACCAAGAGGTCTACAACGATGTGGACTTCCGAAACACGCTGGCCGATGCGGCGGAAAGCCTGCCGGTCGGATCGGTTTGGGACCTGTCATCACGCGTCGGGCCGTTGATTCGCCCACCCAGCGGCGTGCTGGAACAGGGCATCAAGGAATTGGAGCCCGGTGAAGAATGGCTGGTGATGCCGCGTCGGATCGGCGACAACCGCCAACTTTATCGACCGGGAATCAAGTGGAACGTCCGCCGCGGCAATTTCACCCATCGCACCGAACTGTTCGGCCCCGTGCTGGGCGTGATGTCGTTCACTCGACTCGAAGAAGCGATCGAGATGGTCAATGCGACCGGATACGGCCTGACCAGCGGGCTGGAAAGTTTGGACGATCGCGAACAACAACTGTGGCGTGACAACATCCGCGCCGGCAACCTGTACATCAACCGCCCCACGACCGGAGCCATCGTGTTGCGTCAGCCTTTCGGCGGCATCGGCAGCAGCGGTTATGGGCCGGGTGCCAAAGCCGGCGGACCACACTACGTCCTGCCGCTGATGCGATTGGAAAACAACACCTCGGCGACGACGGACTCTTCCGACGCCACGTCCTCGCCAACGACGACCACCGCAGCAGTCACCGCTTCGATCGATGACGCTTATGACGCGATTGAGTCGATCGGTGCTACCGACATCGACATCCGCCGTGCGTCACGATTCGCCACTTCTGCCAAACACGTCGTCACCAACTTGACCGGCACGATGCACGACCACGTCGGATTGATCGGCCAAGACAATTGGCGACGTTACCTGCCGGTCGGCCAGCTTCGCGTGCGGTTGCTGGGCGACGAACCGGCGGGCGATCTGGCCAACTCCATGCTCGCCGCGGCGGCGGCCAACTGCGCCGTGACCTATTCCGTTGCCGAGAACGCCGACGAGTTAATCCCGACGTTGGAAGCGATCTCAGATCACCTGATCGAAAACGCCCGTTCCACGTGGCGCTGCGAATGGGTGCAAGAATCCGACGAGTCGCTGGCCGAGGAGATCTCCGACGGTCGCGTCGATCGTCTGCGTCTGCTGCTGCCCACCAAGTCGCTTCCCAAGCTGATCCACGACGCCTGCAGGACTGAATTCATCAGCATCATCGCCGAAACGGTGGTCGATGACGCGGAGATCGAAATGCTGCGTTACCTGAACGAACAATCGATCTCCGACGACTACCACCGCTACGGCAACCTGGGTCGGCGACAAACCGCGGAGTAGCGGTCGGGTGATGACGGCTGATCATCAATCGATTTCAGCCGGTTCGCGCAAGCGTCCGGGCAACGATCTGTCGATCACAAACTGAGCCGCAGGCGCTAGCCTCGGGCCTTACAAGGCCTTACAAGTCTCGAAGCGCAGTGCAAGGCCCGCGGCTAGCGCCGTCGGCTCATCGACTAGGTGGCATTGGGGTCGCGCCATACGGCTGATCACTTCACGCCGGCTTGCGCCAGGCCAGGAGCCCCGCGATCAGAAACGCGAACTGGGTGGCCATGAAGACCATCAGCCACATCAATACGCCTTCGGTAAAGCCGTAGCTGTGCAATCCGATGCCCAGTTCGTTCGTCCCGAACCAGCTCCATGCGGTGACGATGTTGCCGCCAATGGACAAAATCGCAAAACCGCGCGCCTTGACCATTCCGTCCCAACGGGCGTGCAACATCAACGCGTTCCAAATCACGATCAACAACGCGCCGTTTTCTTTGGGATCCCAGCCCCAGAATCGGCCCCAACTGTCATCGGCCCACAGCCCGCCGAGAATCGTCCCGACGGTGCTGAACAGGATCCCGAAGCAAGCCGCCCCGTACACCATCCGGTACAGCGATCGCCCCGCTTTCTCTTCCGCCCCGACCCAATTGCTGATCAGGTACCCGATACCCAGCATCCCGGCGACCAACGTTGCGACGTAACCCAACGAAACGCTGATCACGTGCGTCGCCAACCAGAACTGGGTATCCAGAACCGCTTGCAACACCGGCATCGTGTCGCCGCTCGCGAGGCCTCGGGCGACCAACAGCGAAAGCGTTCCCGCGGTCGCGGCGACCAGGTTACCGAATCCCAAACGGAAGATCCGATCGATCACCAATCCGCCCAAGACCGCTGCCCAACCGATGAACACCGCAGACGAATAAATGTTGATCACCGGAGCGCGGCCGGTGATATAGATCCGACTCAGGATGGCGACCGTGTGGATCAGGGCCGCGACCAGCAACACGCCCCAGGTCGCATTTCTTAAGCGGTGGTCTCCGACGGCCAGGAATGCCAACGCCATGACCATCGACAGGATGTACAGGATCGTCGACCGCACCTCAGGCGAATTGGATTCCATCCAACGTTCCAGTGCCACCTTGTTGGATTTCAACCCCGGAATCGGATACGCGGTCGACAGCGCCAGTTGGTCATCGACGGCCTGGTTGAATCCTTCGAAATCCTTCTTTTCGTCGCGATAGGTTTCGATCATTCGGCTGAACGGATCCGACGCCAGCGCGCGATCGGCGTCCTGCGACGGTCCCTTGGCGGCATCGTCAAAAAACGCGGGGGCAAACGCGGTCCAATCGGGATCATTGACCGCGTCGGCCGCCTCGTCAGCGGTCGGAGGGATGATTCGGGCCGTCCGCATCGTCTGGATCGACTCCATCCGTCGCTGCAATTCACTCAGCGCGAACCGCTGCACCATTTCCTCGGTGATGCCTTCGGGCAAGTTGTCCGTCGGGATCTCCGGCGGCCGCGGCAGTTGAAACGCTTCGGCGGTCACCATGTACTGACGCGTGCGAAGATCCAATTCCAACAGCTTCTGTTCTTTAAACGACAACGCCGCTTCGTCTTTGCCCCTTGCCGCTTTGATCAACGCATCCGCCTTGGGCCACTCGGCCAACAGCTCATCGAGCGAGTACAGTTTGCTCTTGCGCCGGTCCAATTTCAGCTGACTGCGGACTTCCTCCGCATCGACCCGGAACATCGGCAGGTAGCGAAGTGCCGGATCGTCGATGGCAACTTCCATCAACCACTGCATCGCGGACATGCTCTTCTTATCAACACGGCTCTTGATCGCGCCGGGAGCATTTTCCATCGGCAGCGATTCCCGATTGCTGATCGCCTTGAGCGTTTGGCGGGCAAAGGCATCCAGCGGCAACACCCGTCCGCCGAATTGGGCAGGGATCTTGCCGGCGGTATAAAAATCGTAGCCGGTGTCACGCGAAGCGGGGCGCAGCGTCGTCATCGCGGCCGACCAGGGGATCAGCATCATCAAAGCCAGCAGGGCGGCGATGTTGAACGCGATCACGGCCGGTCGCGAGGAGGTGATCACCTGTCGTTCATCGGCGCTCATCGCCGCCATTTCCTTGGCCCGTTCGCGTTCGCGTCGTCCGACGAAACGTTTCAGTGTTCCGGTGAAGTGTGCCAGCATGCCCAGCGCCATGATGCTGCAGGCGACGTAGGGGATCAGCCAACCGCTGTTGCGCACCACTTGCAGCCCCGTCAACTCTTTGCCACCGGGCAACGGCGTGTAACTGGATTGAAAAAACGTCTCGCCGCGATACCGCAGCGGATTATTCATCCAAACACGTTCACGCCGATCCTCGCCGGTTTCCGTGTCGACGATGCGAATGTACGAACTGTAATCTCGCGGTGTTTCGGTCCCGCTGTAGTTACGACGCTGGACGTCTTCCAAGTGAACCCAATACGGTTTCACCTCGCGGTGATACCGCAGCCCGATCTTGTACTCGCTCTCGCCGATCGTGACTTCGTCAAAAACATCCTTGGCCGTTCCGCCGGGGATCAACGTCTCTCGATCGGACAACATTTGGCTGACCAAATGCGTCCCCAGCGACTCACCGGACTGCTTGTCGATCAATTCGATGTACGCCGAAGCCACGTTGACTTCCCCATCCGTCCCACCACGCTTGCGCGCCTGGACGGCCTGGACTTCCAACCCGACACCCTTGGTCGCCGGATTGCCGGTCGGTTTCGGATTGACAAGATCCGAATTTTCGTAAAAGGCGACCACCTTCACATCCGCCGGCAAGGCATCGTCGCGGATCAGTTCCCCGCTGGACAGTGCCTCGCCGATCTGCGTCCCCGGAATCGCCGTCACCGTGTCTTCTGCTTCACCGGGAACGACGAAGGTCAGTTCGATTTTGTCCAGATTGATCAACGCGTTGGTCGATTGGCCCTCGACCAAACTGATCCGCTGTTCCAACTGACGATCACCGAAGGCGAATTGCCCGAACATCAACAGCCCGACGCCGAAGTGCAACAACAAGTTGCCGCCCTGACGTCCGAAGATCAGCAAACATCCGATCAACAGAATCACGCCGGCACCGAGCCCCTTGGCCAGCTGCCAAACGATCCGCAGCCCGGGATCGCCGATCCGCGCGCCGCTGAACAACGTGTAAACGATCACGGCGGCCAACGAGGCCGCGCCGATGTAACCGAGGAGACGCAGCGAACGGTGTTGGACGTTGGTCGACACGGCGGTCAGACCGATCGCGCCGGCGACACCGATTCCCTGCAACACCTTCCACAGCGCGGGGTAGGAGATCGGCGGCGCGCCCTGCAACCCGTCGCTGTTGTGACCGCTGGCGATGATCAACCCGGCCACGACAAAGCCGGCCAAGATGAACAGGATGCCCGCTGCCAATCGACCACCCGACGCGGAGACGCGGAACCGAGTCGCCTTGGACGCGATCAAATTCAGCATCAACAACACGCCGATCAACGCCCCGCCGGGAAACGGAATGATTCCCGGAATCGGATTGGCGTGGCGATAAAACGCTTGGGGGACGAAATCGTCGAAGTGCATCCAAGCGATCCAAGAAACGAAGTACCGTTCCTTGACGTCCTGCATGTTCATCTCGTCCTGGGCCAGCGTCCCGACCAGGACGATGATCAAGGAAGCCGCGAACAGACCGACGGTCAACTTCAGTGACCCGATCGCCGAGAGCACGTCGGCTGACGAAATCACCGTCGATTCATCGCGTTCTTGGGGGAACTGGCCGGAGGGATTGGGGAGTGTCGCCATGTTCTTTCTGCGGTTGAGTTTTGTTCGGCTCAAGTGAATTGGGAGAGGCGTCCAGCCAGTCATCTCCGTCGCCCTCGTTCCAAGGCTTTTTGCCCTCGTTCCAAGGCTCCGCCTTGGAACGCACTTTCCCGAAGGCTCCGCCTTCGATTCCGTCGCGTGAGGCGGAGCCTCACATTAGTCGCGGTCCCAGACGAGGCCTGGGAACGAGGTGCGTGGGTTTTAAAACGAAAGTGAATCCAAAAACGCTTGCATCGCGTCGGATTGCTCCGCGACCGTTTTCGCGTCACCGGTCATTTTAATGAACTTGCTGCGTCCGCCTGCCATTTCAACAATTGTCGCATCGATCGATTTCTGGCCTTTTTCGGCGTCGCCTGCGATGATAAACCGCTGGGCCGGACGGCCGGAAACATCGAATTTCTTTGCCCCGGCCAACATCTCATCGACCGCCGTATCCTCGGGGGATCCTCCGGCGACCTGACCCATCCAACGTGCGACGTTGCTACGCAGGTCACCTCCGGCGGTGATCACCGTGACTTCGGACTCATCGACGCTGAAGGCCGCTTCACGCATCCCGCCGGGCCGGACCTCCAGCTTGTTCCAACCGTCAGGGGTTTCAAACTCCAGCGGTGATGGCGGCGCCGCCGCTGCGGTTGCCCCGCCCGATGGACTCGTCAGGGGACCGGCGCTCGGCATTCCAGTACCGGGCATTCCGCCGTTTGGCATCCCGGCACCCGACATCATCCCCATGGGGCCGGCCCCACCGGCCCCGGGGACACCGACCAGATCGACCCAGACGGCGTTGCCCTGGGCCGCGTCGACTTCCATCGCTTCGCCGCCGGACCATTTTTCGGTCGACGGGTCCAAGCCGACTTGGCCGCGCCATCGGTTGACGTTTTGCTGGACATAATCGTCCCAGGCGGCATCGTCCATTGTGCCGGGGACGGACAGATTGGAAACGCTTAGATCAAGTTGCTTTTCGGGCGTATTGATATCGATCGTTGCGAAACGCATCGGCTTTTTGCCGCCGCGACGCCAGCCGTCGGGCAACGACTCGAGCACCGGTTCGTCATTGGCATCGAACTGGACACTTTTGACAAACGCTTTGAAGGCGTCGTCGATCCGTGCGACCGCGTCTTCGGGGCCCAGGACCTTGAAGAACCAAACCTTTTCACCGCGGGGAACCATCACCGCCAGCAGGCGATCCTTGCCCGGGGCCAGCTGCTCGGGCACCTTCTTGGGGATCTTGTAGGTGACGATTCCTTCGGGTTGCTCACAACCGGCCAGGGCGACCAGCGCCAGAATCAGCATCGGCAGCACGGCCAACCGGCGTCGGATCCCACCACCGTGGCGGTGCAAGTTCTCTGTCAGATCCGGAATCATGGGCGCGGTCAAAAGCGGGGCGGGCGGGAGGGTGAAATCCGTTTCCGGTGGGAAGGTGCATCCTGGCATTGTCAGTATAGACGCGCCACCACCGTTCTTCGTACCCGCCAGATCCGATCGGGGCTCAAGAATCCCAGCCCATCAGCCCCCTCAACGAATCCGTCCAGAAACTCACGGGCGCTGAAAAGCCAATCGGGGATCAGGAATCCCAGCCCATCAAGCCAATCAGCGAATCCGTCAGGGCACTCACCGGCGCGGAGATATCGTTGTACGCCCACATGTTTCGGACCAGATCGGACATCAACATGCCGCCCAAAGAGAGCGTCAGGATGATGAACATCAGCGACAGACACTGCATCAACGAGAAGGGGACTTCGTAGCCCACCCCGGCGACGGCCGCGCCGACCGCGGGCGATTCGTCGACGTCGTCCATCTCGATCGCCTCCCCAGCCATGGGGTCCTCGCCGAGCCCGCCTTCTGCCACCGGTGCTTCGTCGAAGGCGTCGACGGCGACCGCTTCGGCGTCACCAAATCCGCCGTCGGCAAACCCCGCGTCGTCACCAAAATCATCTTGGAAATCGACGGCGTCGCCGACCATTTCGGAATCTTCGACTTCGATGACCTGCGAGCTGCTTTCCAGATCGGCATCCAGCCCGACGCCGGACGGCGAGAGTTGGAATTCCTCGTCCGATCCCGAACCGCTGCCGCCGGCATTCTTGCCGCTGGACCCTGAAATCCCGCTGCCGTCGGTCAGTTCGGCCCCCAAGTCCAGCGCCGACAAACTGCTGCCGGCCAAATCCAACGGTTCGCTTTCGAGCGACAACCCGCTGTCGCTGGGGCTCATCAGATTGATCCCGCTGTCCCCGGCAACCGAGATGTCGCTGACACTGTCCAACATCAAATCGGCGTCGTCGTCTGCGATCACCAGGTCGTCATCTTCGTCCAGGGCGTCATCCATTTCATTGATCACGCTGGACCCGAGCCCGCTGCCCAGCCCGGAGGAGGTCAGCAGGTTTTCGCTGTCGCCCGAAATCAGCCCGCTGCCGCTGCCGGATTGCTCGGCACCGAGCAGATCCAACTCGCTCAAGACATCCGCACCGGACGATTTCATCTTCTCGCCCGAATCCGGCGAATCGAGTTCGTTCATCAGTTCCAAACTGCTCGCCCCGGCCGCTTTGACCTGCAGCTCATCCTCGGACAGCGAATCCAGATCCAAACTGTCGCTATCTTCGCCCAACAGCAGATCGTCGCTGTCGTCTTCGTCCAGCGATCCGGAAAACGCGAACTCTTCGTCCGAGCTGGCATCGTCGGCGACATCCACGTCGCTGATCGAGATTTTTTCCGCCTCGGCATTGATCTCCGCCTTCGCGACCGGTCCGGTGCTGCCCTCTTTGGGATCGATGGCGATGTCGATCGAATCGATGCTGTCGTCCATCAACGCCGGGTCATTGAGTTTCAATTCGGCCGAGTCGATTTCTTGCAGCGCGTTTTCGTCACTCTCAAACAGCGAATCCTGCTCCAGATCGTCGCCCAGCTTGCCACTATCCGAAGCGACCAGTTCGACGTCGCTGCCATCCTCTTTCGATCCCGTGACCAGGTTCACGTCGCTGCCCTCGCCGGTCGCTTCGCTGCCGATCCCCAGATCGCTGCCGTCACCCTCGCCCGGTGAATCGCCCCCGATCACGCTGCCCGATCCCATCCCCGATTCGTCGACCAGGATCCCCGACCCGGCGCCGTCGGCCAGCTCGTCGGCCAAACGGTCGATCTCCGTCTCGGGGAATTTCCAACTGGAACCGTCACGAAAACCACGGACTTGGCCTTGGCTGCGAAGTTCGACCAGGCGATCGGTGCTGATGCCAAGTTTCGAAGCAGCTTCTTCAAGTGACAGATAAGACATGGGCGAGGATTGATTCGAGCGGGGGAGAGACAAAGTTGACAATGATTGCCCTGTTTCCCTATCGCTCGGATCACCGGCAGTCGCTACTTGGCCGGACTGCCAAGTTGCCGGATTTGTCCGGGAAGTGGCTTCGTCAGGTTAAGCGATAAGGAGAAGTCGGCATCGATCGGGCGGCTGCTGACCAAGCGGATCTGGCCCGACCTATCGATATGATACACGGCGATTTGCATTTTTCCGGTATGAACCAGCGTAATTGTTTGACTTCCCGAGCCGGTAAATCCGTTAAACCCGATCAACTCCCCCGCCGCAGCGACTTGGGGCCCCTTTTCCGAAGCGGTCAACTGCATCAGCGACACTCCGCCCGGCTGCGACACCTGTTCGGGGGACATTCGTTCGGGGGGCAACCCGGGTTCGAAGCGTTCCACATCGGTGTTTCCCGGCATTCCGTACGTCCCGGGCTGGTCCGCAACACCGCCAACGACCAAGGCCGAAAGCAATCCCAATCCCAGCAATCCGACTCGCCAATGCATCCTGAATGCTCCTGAATTTGCGGGGGCGTCAACTTGCCGCCGGCAGATCGCCAGCCCCCATCTCCTGATCTTCTCCGCCCGTCTTTGCGCCGCCTCGACGGTCCCTTCCGGGCCATCGCCTCAAGCCGCCACGTACGACGGTCCTTTCCGGGCCGTCGCCCCAAGCCGCCACGTACGACGGTCCCTTCCGGGCCGTCGCCCCAAGCCGCCACGTACGACGGTCCCTTCCGGGCCGTCGCCTCAAGCCGCCACGTACGACGGTCCCTTCCGGGCCGTCGCTCCAAGCCGCCACGTACGACGGTCCCTTCCGGGCCGTCGCCTCAAGCCGCCACGTACGACGGTCCCTTCCGGGCCGTCGCCCCAAGCCGCCACGTACGACGGTCCCTTCCGGGCCGTCGCTATCGACCGAATACCAACCCGCCGCGGTCAATCGCAACCCAAGATCCGACAAACGGCATCGTGAAGCACCCCATTGGTACCCACGCCGTCGCCGCCCCGAACGGTTGCAACGCCCTTCCAATCAGTAAAACGGCCGCCCGATTCGACCATCACGGGCAGGATCGCGGCGACATCCCAGGCGTTACAGATCGGATCGACCATCACGTCGGCCCGCCCGGTCGCGACCATCAGGTAACCGTAGCCGTCGCCCCAGGTGCGAGTGATCCAGCACGCGCGCTCGACCTGCTTGTACGTCTCGGCGCGGTCGCGGGCATCAAACGAGTCGACTTGGCTGGTCACGAACACGGCCTGCGAAAGCTCACTCCGCTCGGAGACACGGGCCCGGGTCCATTCGGCCAGCGATCCATCGGTCTGTCGTCGCTGGTGCCAACACCCCTGCCCCAGCGCCGCGACCACGATTTCGCCGAGTGCGGGAATGAAGATCACGCCGCCGATCGGTTGGCCGTCTTTCTCCAGCGCCAACAACGTCGAATACAGCGGCACGCCGCACACAAACGACTTCGTCCCGTCGATCGGATCGACCACCCAACGGTAATCGGACCGGCCGGCTTTCTCGGCGAACTCCTCGCCTTGGACCGTGTCCTCGGGAAAGGACTCGGCGATTTGCCGGCGGACGAGCTGCTCCGCTTCCCGATCGGCGATCGTCACCGGCGAATCATCGCTTTTCGCATCGACGTGCAAATCCCCCGAACCGAAATATGTGAGCGTGTGCTCACCAGCCGCTCTGGCGATGGAAATCATGGCCGAAAGCCGCCCCGATTCCAGCGCCGACCAGTCGGCGGGTCCCTTCAATGTCGTTGAGTCCATGTTTGAATCCGTCATGCGGTATTTGTCGTCTCGTGCTCTTGCGGTTCCCCGTCGTTCCCCGCTGACTCGATGAACTGCCCCGGAAAGAAACTCTGGTACAGCAACATCCCCGCGCCGACCACCAACAACGAATCGGCAATATTAAAATTGGGCCAGGTCCACTGTTCGTTGATCCGCCACAGGATCCAGTCGCGCACGCCACTCTGCCACTGTTCGGGGTAGCCGGGTTGCCACCACAATCCCAGCCGATCGTAAAGGTTGCCGATGATCCCGCCGCCGACCATCCCCAGCGCGACGGTCAGCCACCGGGATTCGGCCGCCCGAAACCAAAACAACCAGATCACGATGCCGATCGCGGCGACGACACTCATGGCGGCGAAAAAGCTGCCGCGGCCCGCCCCGACCCCAAACACCGCGCCGATGTTGACGGCCGTCTCGATCCCGAAATAGGGCTCCCACACCCACCAGATGTCGCTTTGGGCCGGCAGCCCGCGCCAGCGAAACACCGCCGCTTTACTCCACAAATCCAGCCATCCGCCGACCAAGGCGATCCCCAGAAAAACCCAAAATCGGCCCACCAGCGACGCCGGCGCCCGAGACGTCACGGCGACGGGTGCGGTTTCGGAGTCGTCGATTGTCGGTTCCGCCTGATTCATCGTCTTGCTGTGATCTTGTTTTAACGTTGCCAGCATTCCTTCGCCCGCGTTGTAAGGTTGCCCAGTAAAAGCTGGGAAGACCCTACACGTTAGAATCGTTCGCCCCGCTTGCCCAGATCAACCTGCCGATGGGCGTCGAAACACGAGTGACATCAGCCGATTCGCGCCAGCGTTCGGGCCCCAGCAACGTTCGGGCCCCAGAGTCGATGGAGGCTCCAGCGATGATGGAGGCCCCAGCGATGATGGAGGCCCGTAGGCTGGCGTCAAACGGCTGGTCCCAAGAGGGTTTTGCGGAATCGAAAACACGCAAAACCTTACAAATGCAAACGCGAACGAATCGAACGATCCTGCGCAGTCCAGGCTCCGCCTCGGGGGTGGACGCGGTGTGTGCGGCGGGAGCCACACCTGCAGTGCGTTCCACGGAGGATCCTTGGAACGAGGAGACGTGGGCGCCTTTGCTGCGGAACGCCCGCCCGATCCGCATCCCTGCCACCCCGCGGCCCCAGGGGTTACATTACTGCTCGGCTCCACTTTGATCCCGCTTCCCCCGCAGAGACGCAACACCATCATGTCCACTCCACTGAAAATTGCCGTCCACGGAGCGGCCGGTCGCATGGGTCGCCGAGTCGTCGCGCTGGCATCGGAAGACAGCGCGCTGGAACTGGTCGCGGCGATGGAAAACGACCAACACCCGCTGCTCGGCCAGGACGCCGGCGACTTGGCGGGCGTCGACACACTGGACATCGCCCTGTCGTCCAAGTGGCCCAATGACGCCGACGTCGTGATTGATTTTTCGTTGCCCGAGGCAATCGATCGCTGCATCGAAAAATGTGTGCTCCACGAAACGGCGCTCGTTGTGGCCACCACGGGAATGACCGATGCGCAAGTCGAGCGGCTTAACGAAGCATCCGAAAGCATTCCGATCGTCTGGGCCCCCAGCATGTCACTGGCGGTCAACCTGTCGATGAAACTTGCCCAACAGATCACCGAAAAACTGCTGGACGTTCCGGGCGGACTGGACATCGAAATCATCGAACGGCACCACCGATACAAGGCGGATGCGCCCAGCGGAACGGCGCTGAAATTCGGTGACCTGATTGCCGAAAAACTCGGCGACGACACCAAACACGTCCATGGCCGCGAAGGTCACACCGGCCAGCGAACCCGCAATGAAATCGGTTACCACGCCGTCCGCGTCGGTGATAATCCCGGCGAACACACGATCGTCTTCGGCATGCTGGGTGAACGGATCGAATTGAACGTCGCCGCCAGCAGCCGCGATTGCTACGCCGCCGGTGCCCTGGCCGCCGCCAAATGGCTGAGCGATAAACCCGAAGGCATGTACGACATGTTCGACGTGCTGGAAATGTGATGAAGTGTGACGAGGGTTACCGCTGTGACGTCTGCGGCCAAGACGTGACCTCGATCGTCGAAAGCGACTTGTACCTGCGTTACGTCATCGGCGAGCTCGATCCGGAAACCCTGCACACCGCCGCGGAGCGACACATCCGTTGCAACCCCGTCCTGGCTCAATTCATCGATGACCAGCGATTCGAACCGGTGGTCATTGATGGCCCCATGGCACTGGCCCATCTGGACGGTGAATTCGTCGCCCAGCGACGCCAGCTGGTCTCACGCGGCTATCGGCGGCTCCGCGAAATCGCCGACTGGCCCGGCGACCGCGACCTGACCGAATACCCGTTGCCCGAAGCGATCCGGCACTACCGCTCGCAGTAGCCGTGACGGGGAATGTTCAACAATCGTGAAGAAAAGTGGTCGAAATCGATGCGGCATGCCTGCCCCGATTGCGCATCTGCTTTGGCGAACTGCCTTCGCGCCACTGCCTGCGACCATCCGTTTACGTTTGACCACGGGGTCTCGGAACTCGCTGGCGGCTTGTCGATTTACCCGACCGGTTTTCGAAGTGGATGCGGGCGCGGCTTGATGTGCGATCTGGCGAAGTGTAGTCTAATGATGAGGATTTCTGCTCTTTTCCAGTCGTCGCAACCACCCTCCCGCGACTCGTCTCTTCACCGGATACCCCATGACGCGTTCAGTGCCCCTTCTGCTTTGCTTGGTGATCGCTGGTTTCGCGGTCGCAGGGTGCGGTAGCTCGCCAACGGTCGACAAGCCCACCGGTGCGGACGCGACGGCTTCGGGATACGACGCCATGTCGGACGCCGAAAAGGCGGAGTACGAGAAAGAAATGGCGAAGCAAATGGGCCAATAGTTTTGCCCCACGCGAGCCTTCCGCTCGTCAGAATAGAAATCCTGTTATTTTGTCTCCGTAACCTTGGAGTGTTTTATGCGACGTGATTCGACACGTGCCGGCTTTACGCTGGTCGAACTGTTGGTGGTGATCGCCATCATCGGCATCCTTGTCGGACTGCTGCTGCCCGCCGTCCAGGCGGCACGTGAAGCGGCGCGACGAATGAGTTGCAGCAACAACTTCAAGCAAATCGGGCTGGCGCTGCACAACTACCACTCCGCCTACCAACGCTTGCCGATGAATTACGGCGGGACGACCCCGGTCGCGCCGCTGGTCGACGGTCCCGGCGGGGTGATGAATTGGTGGGAAAACAACAATTTCGGCAACCACGAACAGCTCAGCATGCTGGTCCCGCTGACGCCCTACATGGAGCAGCAAGCGCTTTGGGAATCGATCAGCCAACCGTTCCCGATCACCACGCCGGTCGCATTCACGTTTCCACCGATGGGGCCGACCCCCAATCCCGGCAATGCCGCCGATCCGGCCCGCAACAGCTATGACCCGTGGTGGACCGACATCCCCGCGCTGCGTTGCCCCAGCGACCCCGGCATGGGCCGTCCCGCGATGGGACGTTCCAACTACGGTCCGCAGTGTGGGGACAATCGCAGCTTGACATTCGGCGTCAAATACCCCGACCTGACCATCAACAACCAACTGGAAGACCAAAACGGCAAAGTGAACCGCGGATTCTTCCTGCCGCGTGAATTCACACGTTTTCGCGACGTGCTGGACGGCCTTTCCAACACCATCGCGATGGGCGAGATCGTCACCGACCTGAGCGATGGGGACAAACGCACCACGCCCGCGGTCACCCTCTCCAGCTCCATCGCCACCAACCCAAACTACTGCGAAGAAAACTTCATCGATCCCGAAGACCCGCAGTTTTGGCTCGATCCGGACGGTGTTCTTTCGGGGAATTTCCCCGGCGACCAACCTCGGCCGACCGCGTTTTCCGAAGGTCGAGGGTTCCGCTGGTGCAACGCCCGCCCGATCTACACCGAAGTCAATTGCATCCTGCCGCCCAACAAGGGACTGTGCACCAACTCGTTCCCGGAAAACGAAGCGATCGCGCCTCCGGGTAGCCGGCATCCCGGCGGCTGCCACGTCCTGATGGGCGACGGCGCCGTCGTCTTCATCACCGACTCGGTCGAATCCGGCAACGTCAACGCCCCCCAACCCGCCCCTGGCGTCGAAAGCCCCTACGGCCTGTGGGGCGCCCTCGGCACCCGTTCAGGCAAGGAAGTCATCAGTGAATCGCTGAACCAGTGATTCGGGACCAGCTTTCAGGTCCGCCGACCCAGCGCTGAACCCTGCCCACGCTGAACCCTGCCCACCCCGGGCAGGGTTTTTTATGCGCCCCTGCCAGCGGGACGCGTCACGGCCTGTCGATTTAATCAGCCGTTTGGCGCGAGCCTACGGGCGCCAGAGCGTTTTCTTGGTACAGGAAGCTTGGTACAGGAAGCCCGTACGCTCGCGCGAAACGGCTGATCCCACGTGTGACCGGACTAAATCAACAGGCCGGTCAGCGAGCGGCCTCTGATGCCAGCGGGACGCGTCAGCGAGCGGCCCCAAATGCCAGCGGGAAGCGTCAGCGAGCGGCCACAGATGCCAGCGGGACGCGTCAGCGAGCGGCCCCCCAGATGCCAGCGGAATGCACGATCGACCGGCCCCAGATGCCGGCGGAAAGCATCACGGCCTGCCGATTGAATCGTTTTCGACGAACGAACAGAACAAGACGTGGCCCGAAACGCAAACGAGCGGATCTGCGGCGCCACCTTGCTCGCGCCGCGGGCTCATAAATCAACTGGCCGGAACGCTTCCCGCTGGCATCCCACATGCAAAAACCGATCTGATCGCGAGATCGGCCGGATGCTAGAATCGGCCCACACCCGACCGACGCATCGCCCCCAACTGCATCCAAACCAGCCGTGAAAGCATCCTCTCCCAAGTTGTTCAATGCCGGATTCCTGGGCCTGATGGTGGCTCAGTTCTTCGGGGCCATGAACGACAACTTGCTGAAAGTGATCCTGGCCTTCGCCGTCGTTCGAGGAGTTTGGGAAGGCCGGCTCGGCGACGGAGGCGAAGGCATCGTCAGCATATGCTTCACCTTGCCGTTTCTTCTGCTTTCGGGATTCGCCGGCCAAATCGCCGACCGCTATTCCAAACGCACAGTGACGCTGGGGGTCAAGATCGCCGAGATCCCGATCGCGCTCGTCGCTGGCCTGGGGTTCTATTTCGAAAACCTGTACCTGACGCTCCTGGCGCTGATCGCCCTGACGTGCCAAAGCTCGTTCTTTGGCCCGGCAAAGTACGGCATGATTCCCGAACTTGTCAGCGACCGGCATCTCAGCCGTGCCAACGGATCGATCAACATGATGACCAACATCGCCGTGATCCTGGGCACGGTGATCGCCGGATCGGCAAGCGTTCGTTATCACGGCGCCGAGGGCGTGCCCCGAGTCGCCTGGCTTCCGGGCGCGCTGTTTGTCGCCACCGCGGTCCTCGGGTTCGTCGCCAGTTTGATGATCACTCGTCTGCAACCGGGCGATCGTGACCTGCAGATCGATTACAACCCGTTTGCGATCTACATCGAAACGATCCGCAAGATGGGCCAAACGCGATTGCTGACGGTGATGATGGCCTGGGGCTACTTCTATCTGCTGGCCGGCCTGGCCCTGTCGACCCTGTTTCGTTACCCCGAGGTGCTCGGCGTGGGGGACGACGAAGCCAGCGTGCTGATGGGCGTGCTGGGGGTTGCGATCGGCCTGGGTTGTGCCGTTGCCGGTTTCATCTCGGGCGACAAAATCGAACCGCGACTGACGACGATCGGCGCCGCGGGTCTGGTCGTTTTTTTCTTTCTACTGGCCGCGGTTCCACCGTGGATGCCCGACGCCCGGCCGATGGTCCGCGTCGCGCTCAGCAACGTCGCGTTCTTCATCTTCTGTGCCGGCTTCTTTGCCGGGTTTTACATCATCCCGCTCCAAGCACTGTTGCAGAAACTGTCGCCCGATGACGAACGCGGCCAATTCCTCGGCACCGCCAACGCCGTCTCCTTCGCCTTCATGACCGTCGCGGGGCTGTTGTACTGGGCCGCCATGCCCGCGTTTACCGATCGCCCGCAAAGCATGTTCTACGTCTCCAGCGCGCTGATGCTCGCCGGCGCGCTGTTCTTCCTCTGGAAACTGCGTGGCACCGGAATCCTGATCGGCACCAAACCGAGCGAACAGCCGGCCGGGTAGCGAGGGCCTACGCGTCGCACAGATGCGGTCCCAAACGTAGCTACGTTCGCCAGAACGTGGCCCCCTGCCTCAAAGAATACCCGCCGATGGCAGCGCGTCCCCACGGATCCCTGACTGCTTCACATCCGTGGGTACGCTTTGCCATCCGTGGGCAGGTTCAGCTCTATTCCGGCGTCAGCCGAGCAGATCATCCACCGCGAACTCTATGAAAGATTCGCGTCGGCATACGCCGCCCGCCACTGCAGGCAACCCACGCCTCCGACAGGAAAATCGCGACAGACCTGTGGTCGGTGTTGGTGATGGCGACAGCGCTTCGTCTGTAGATCCAACCACGTGCATGGACCATCCAACGCCCCATTTTTCGGCGCGACGTGGTTCGCCATCTGCTCCAAGACTCCCTCGCGCAAGCCCGCCGGCATGGCGATCCATCGCGCCAGATCGGCCGACGCCGCGTCCGCGAGGGACGCCAGATCGATGTGCTCCACATCGGCCAACTGTTCCAGCGTCAAATTGAACGCCGGAAAACCCATGTGCATGCAGCAGACGCCGCAACCGTCGCAATCGACAACCGGCAAACCACTCACTCGGCGACCGGCAGCCCGACCAGTTGCTTGTCCTTGGCCATCTTGCGGATGTCCTCGGTGATCTTCATCGAACAGTACTTGGGACCGCACATGCTGCAGAAGTGGGCGCTCTTGAAGGTGTCTTGAGGAAGCGTTTCGTCGTGGTAACGGCGGGCGGTTTCGGGATCAAGCGAAAGCCGAAACTGTTCGTTCCAATCAAATTCAAACCGTGCCTTGCTGAGCGCGTCGTCGCGGTCTTGAGCGCCCTTGCGTCCCCGAGCGACATCGGCCGCATGGGCGGAAATCTTGTAGGCGATCACTCCCTGCTTGACGTCTTCTTCGTTGGGCAACCCCAGGTGTTCTTTGGGCGTGACGTAGCACAGCATCGCCGCTCCGTGCCAACCGGCCATCGCCGCACCGATCGCACTGGTGATGTGGTCGTACCCGGGCGCGATGTCGGTCACCAACGGCCCCAGGACATAGAACGGAGCCCCCTCGCAGAGCTCTGCCTGCTTTTCCATGTTCATCTGAATTTGATGCATCGGGATATGTCCCGGTCCTTCGACCATCACTTGCGTGCCGTTCTTTTTGCCGCGTTTGGTCAACTCGCCCAACACTTCCAACTCGGCGAACTGGGCGTCGTCCGACGCGTCGGCGATCGACCCGGGCCGCAATCCATCGCCCAGCGACCACGTCACGTCGTACTGCCGCATGATGTCGCACAGGTCATCAAATGCGTCGTAAAGAGGGTTCTGTTTGTTGTGAGCCATCATCCATTTGGCGATCAGTGAACCGCCACGGCTAACGATGCCGGTCACCCGGTTGATGCTCAGGTGCAGGTGCTCCAATTTCACCCCGCAATGAATCGTCATGTAGTCGACGCCTTGCTTGGCCTGGTGCTCGACCATGTCCAAAAAGTGCTGGGCATTCATGTCCTCGATGTTGCCGCCGAGCTCTTCCAGCATCTGGTAGATCGGCACCGTCCCGATCGGCACCGGGCTTTTTTCGATGATTTGACGGCGGATGTTGTCGATGTCCTTCCCGGTCGACAAATCCATCACCGTGTCGGCGCCGAAGTGAACCGCCGTGTGCAGCTTTTCCAGTTCTTCGCCGGCGTTGCTGGTCACGGCACTGTTGCCGATGTTGGCGTTGATCTTGCACTTAGCCGCCACCCCGATGCACATCGGCTCCAGAGCGCCCGCGGCGTGGACCTTGTTGGCCGGAATCACCATGCGACCGGCCGCCACTTCGTCGCGAATCAATTCGACCGCCAGATCTTCGCGTTTTGCGCAAAACTCCATCTCCGGAGTGATTTCACCTGCCTGCGCCGCCAAAATCTGCGTTTTGCTCATCGATTTACTCCGATTGTCCCGCCATCACGCGGGGAAAAAGCTCAAAAGTGGGAGGCTCTGTTATACGCCTGGACGGCGATCGAGAGTAGATCCCCACCGGCCGGGGAAAAGGGGGCAGTGGCATAAGCCAATACGCTGAGCCGTAGGCGCTAGCCTCGGGCCTTACTGCCGTGTTTAAGGCGCATCAAGGCCCGCGGCTAGCGCCGTCGGCTCACTAAGCCCGTGCCATTCGTACCTGAAACCTTTTCTGCGGCCACGCTCTAGCGAGCGTAGCTACGCCAAAGTGGCGCTGACCAGCTAAAGCGTTTTTAGATACTCCAGCACCTGCCGCTTCTCGCTCTCGCCAAGCGCGTCGGGAAAATCGTGGCCGCGGTTACTTTTGCCGAATTTCCGCGTGTCAAAGTAACTTCGCCGCACCGCCATGTCCGTGACACTGTCGGGGATCCGCGGAACAACCTCCACCGTCAACCCGATCTTTTCGGCGTCCATTTCGGTCGACGTCGGCCGCCAGACCACGGGCCGTTCTTGGGGATGCAGCACGTCCCACAATGTCGGCACGCTGCCGTTGTGAAAATACGGAGCGCTGGCCCAAACGCCGTCCAGGGGCGGTGCGACATAGCCGTCGGGATCGATCACCGTCTCCTGCTGATCCGCCTCGCCGGCATGGGCGAACCAGCTGCGTGCGTACTTCTTGCGCCCCTCCACCGTCAACGCGTTCAACCGCACCGGGTCGGTACCGAGCTCGTCGATCGGGACCCTTCGATTCGGATAGTCGCCCTCGGCGCCATAGGTCCCATGGCACTCGGCACAATTGGATCGGAAAACCGCCCTGCCCTGCTCTGCCAACGTTGAATCGATCACGCCGTCAAAAACCGGCGTCCGCAGCGAACTCAAATACGCATACACATCCTTAAAATCCGCCTCGTGACGGGGATAAAAATCCGGACCGTTCTCGGGCACCAGGGTGAATTGCATCAGCCCGCGATGCCCCTTGGCGGCGAAACCATCGATGTAGATGTTGGGCCGCTTGTGAAAGTGCCACCACGGCGGCGCATCCATGTCGTGATGGGTGAAAAACTTTGGCGTCCGAATGACCAGGTTCAACTTTTCGTCGCGACCGTTCATCAGCCCCATCCCAAACACGACCGCGTTGGTCGTCCCATTGGTCGTCCCCAATGGCACGAACATCGCCCCCAGTTCCATCCGCCCGGGCAATAAGCCCAAGTTCAATTTCGCCTTGCCGATCTCCTCGGTCAGCGTCTGCAATGCGAACCGGTTGTTGGGGGCGCCCGGAGTGACGTTGCCGTACACCGTTCCGCCATGGCAGGAGAAACAGTTCATCGTCCACGCGCCTGTGGAATCCACGACGTACTGCAGCGGTTTTCCGGAATCGTCTCCCGGCCGGGTCGTCAAACCGTAACGCTCGAACGCCATCTCGCGGCGCCGCTGTGGCGATGCCTTCTCGGCTTCACTCCGCAGTGGTTCGGGCCACACCGTCCACAGTGCATCAAACGTCGATTGGTGAAAATCACTCGGCAACACCGCCGTTTCGGTCAAAAACCGATACCCCCGCGCAGCGGCCTCGGAATCCACCGACACGTCTGAATCGGCCGCAGGCACGCTGGTCGGAAACAGGCATGCCGCGCCGATCCCCAACGCGATGGTCAGTGCGACAATTAAAGACGGTTTCATCAAAAGAATATGAATGTGAACGATGGCTCGAAATTCCACAGGATACGACTCACGCAGGTGTCCAGCCGTTCGATGCACCACGTACGATGACCCTTCCGGGCCGTCGTCCGCAGGACTCTCCGCGACGCCCTGGAAAGGACGTCGTACGACGGTCCATCACCTTCACAGACCGAAAACCGGCTAAAGCCCAACGCCGCTAAGTTAAGGCCCGGGCGCTGGCGCGAACCGGCTGATGTAAAACGACTATCAGCCGTTTGGCGCGAGCCTACGGGCCCTCCCCGCAGAAAACGACGCTTAACTTGGCGGTATTGGGCGAAAGCCTAGACACCAGCTTCAGTATACGACCGTGCCCAGTTCCGACACACAACGAACCTGATTCGTTTCACTCGACAAAAACCAATCGATACACCACCGGCCGGCCCGGGAACACTTGTTCCGCCGTAACAGGCCGATAACGATTCAGACGGTCAATGAATCGCTCGGTCGGCCGCACCCCCGATCGGGAAATCAGCCAAACCCTCGCCCCGGGCCGCGGCAGATTCTCCAGGTGATGCCTGATCCAACTTTCATGCTCGTAGGCACCAACCACCACAACGGGATCGAGCGTGTACGGCCCGCGGAGTGGAAACGCCAAGTACTCCCACTGGCGCTCACTGATCGTCCCAGAACTTGAAATCGGCTGCCGCAGAAAACTCGCCTCGATCAGCTGACTGTCCAACCAGACCACGTCGCCATCGCGGATTTCCTCGCGGATCTCCGCGACCGCACCGCGCCAGTGCTCCCCACGCCACTGGACCGGCCAACGACCGGCCGCGAGTGTCTGCAACGTGCCCTGGTACCAGAGCATGTGGCCGACCAGCAACGCCGCTACGGCGATTCCGATTGCCCGCGTCATGATTCTGTTCACGCCACTGCGTTGACCGCTCCATCGTCGTAACATCCCGCCGACCGCGGCAACACAGATCGCACTCGACTCACCGGCCGTCCACGCCATCAATGGAAGCGCGGCCACGAAGTAACGACGATGCCACAACGGCACCCACTCGAAGTAGGAGGCGCAAAAGAACAGCGCCGTCCCGATCACCCCGACCGATCCGGGAATCATTCCGATCCAATCCACTTGTGCAGGCCCGTCTTCATCTTGCACCTTCCGAAAGGGACGCAACGCGTCGACGAGTCGACTTGCCATGAACGTGACCACCGCCGCGCCCACCGGCAACATCACGATCGGCCCCCAGGACCAGGCGTACCAAAGCTGCCACCATGTGGTCGCCTGCCCGAACGCCTTCCACAACCCCCGCCGCTCCCACGATTCGGGCAGCGACGACATCACCAGAGCCGCCAAGGTCGCCGATACGATCACGACGGCGATCAAATCCGCGCGCCATAATCGCAATCGTTGCCGATTCCAGGCGACCAACACCGCGAACGGAACCAGCAACGCCAGCACGCCCAACGACGTCGGGTGCACCAGTGCGGCAACGCAAATCCAAAACAGCATCGCCAGCCGCCACCGCGCACCGCCGTGGCTCCGCTCGCTACCGTGACGACGTCCCATCGTCGCCCCGTGGTCACGTCGTTCCGGCGACGCTCCCAGCCAGGCCATCATGGACCAGACGGCCAGCACGGCGTACAGCATGACAAACGCGTACGCGCGCAACTCGCAACCGAAAAACACCCCGTTGGGATCGATCGCCAACATTCCTCCGGCGACCACGCCGGCCGACACGTTCCCCGTCCGCCGGGCCACTCCGACGACCAACAAGACCGACGCCAGCACACTCGCCAACACGCTGCTCAGCCGCATCGGAAATTCGTCGGGCCCGACCAGCGCCGACCAAGCCCACAGCAAATGGAAGTAGCCGGTGGTCTGGTTGCCCGCCGCCGCGCGGGGCGCCACGAGAGAAAAATTGTCCGCGACCGCCCACGCCGAATGAAGCTCATCGAGCCAAAAACTCTCGCGGCACGAAGGCAGCCGAAACGCCAACGCGACCCCACCGACCAGAAGCATCGCGAACCAAATCGCCCTCCGATCGATCTTTCCAATCTCGGTCTCCGTCCGCTCGCACTGATCCGCCGCCGCCATTCAGTTCTCCGTTGATCTCAACGCCGCTGTGATTCTCTATCGTTGTTGTGCTTTGTTCCATCCATCCCCGTTCGATCCAAGCCAGGCTGCGGCCGCGCGTGTCGCATCGCCGCATGGTTACAACCGGGGTTGGGCGCTATCATAGGGACTCCGCCCGGATCGCCATGCCCCCGTCCGCCTCCGGGTCCATCATTCGAGTCGAAAGAAACCTGCGATGTCCGCCTCCGAAATCCGAACCGTGAACCTGCAACGCGTCGATGCACGCGTCGGATCCGCTGAAATCCTGCAACAACTCCGCGACAAACTCAGCCCGCAAGGCGACGTCGTCTCCCCCCGCGGACGGGCGTTGACCGAAGAGGTGTTCGGCGCGCCGCTGACGCCGATCGAAGTCGTCGGACGCATCTGCCAGGAAGTCCAAAGCGGCGGCACAAAGGCGCTGCTGAAATTCAACCGCCAGCTCGACAAAGCGGACCTGACCGCCGACCAATTGCGCGTTCCCGCCGCCGACCTGGCCGCCGCACACGCCGCCGCCGACCCGGAATTGATCGAATCGATTCGCCGTATCCGCGACAACGTGGCCACATTTCAGAAGGCGATCCTGCATCGCGACGTCACCATCCAGCCCCAGCCCGGCGTGACACTGACCCAGCGTTATGTGCCGTTGCGACGTGTCGGCGTCTGTGTCCCCGGCGGCGCGGCGGCCTACCCGTCCACGGTGCTGATGACCGTCGTTCCGGCCCAGGTCGCCGGCGTCGCGGAAATCGCCGTCGTCGCTCCCCCCACACCCTTCGGAGCGTACAACCAAGACATGCTGGCGACCTGTCACGAACTCGGCGTCACCGAGGTGTATCGCATGGGCGGGGCCCAAGCGGTCGCAGCGCTGGCCTATGGAACCGACACCGTCCCGGCGGTCAACAAGATCGTCGGCCCCGGAAACCTGTTCGTCGCGCTGGCCAAAAAGCACGTCTACGGCACCGTCGACATCGATTCCTTTGCCGGCCCCAGCGAAGTCATCGTGATCGCCGACGGCACCGCCCGCCCCGATTTCATTGCCGCCGATCTGTTGGCCCAGGCCGAACACTCCCCCGGCAGCGCGATCCTGATCACCTGGGACGAATCGTTGATCGACGCGGTCAGCAATGAAGTCGCCAAGCAACTCGCCTCACTGGAACGCTCCGAATTGACGCTCGACAGTTTGGAAGCCTTTGGGGCGTTGATCCTGGTCCGCGACGAAGCCCAGGCCTGTGAGCTGACCGATTCGTTCGCCCCGGAACACCTGCACATCGAAACGGCCAACCCACGCGACCAGATCGCAAACATTAAAAACAGCGGCGCCGCCTTCCTGGGACACCACACCCCGGTCGCCTTGGGCGACTACGCCGCCGGCCCCAGCCACGTCCTGCCGACCGGAGGCACCTGCACCTGGGCCGCGGGACTGTCCAGCAACAGCTTTCTCCGCAGCGGCAGCGTCACCGAGTTTGACGAAGCGGCGATGAAACAGATCGCCCCCGACGTCGAACGACTGGCCGAAAAAGAAGGCCTGACCGCCCACGCCCGCAGCGTCTCGATCCGGAAGTAACTCCCAACTCCCAACTCCCAACTCCCAACTCCCAACTCCCAACTCCCAACTCCCAACTCCCAACTCCATGTCAAAAACCGACCTCCGCCCTGCCCTTTCGCGGATGTTGCCCTACACGCCGGGCGAGCAACCGCCGCCGGGCAAGTACATCAAGCTGAACACCAACGAGAATCCTTACCCGCCACCGCCGGCGGTCGTCTCGGCGATCCAAGATGCCGCCGCCGGGCCCCTCAATCGCTACCCCGATCCGACGGCCAGCCTGTTCCGCCGCGCGGCTGCCGAGGCGCTCGGTCTGCCCGGTCCCGATTGGATTTTGGCCGGCAACGGAAGCGACGAAATCCTGACCATCCTGGTCCGCGGGTTTGTCGGCGAAGGCCAGAAGTTGCGACTGCCCTACCCCAGTTACATCCTCTACCGAACCTTAGCCGATATCCAAGGTGCATCCTGGGAACAGATTCCGTTCCTGGATGGCTGGCACCTGCCGGCGATGTTCGGCCAAGGCGACGCCGACCTGCGTCTGGTCTTGCTGCCCAATCCGAACAGCCCCAGCGGAACCGTTGTCCCGCCCGAGCAGATCGAGCAGCTCGCCGCCTCGTTGCCCTGCCCCTTGGTCGTCGACGAAGCCTACGCGGATTTCGCCGAGTTCAATTGCCTGGACCTGGTCCAGCGCCATGACAACATCCTCGTCACACGAACGCTCAGCAAATCCTACGGTTTGGCCGGTATCCGCTTCGGGTTCCTTGTCGCCCAGCCGTCGCTGATCGCAAAACTGTCGAACATCAAAGACAGTTACAACTGTGACTACCTGGCAACGATCGCGGCCACCGCCGCGATCAACTCGCAAGACTGGTTGGCCGAGGTCGTGGCGAAAATGAATGCCACGCGGGCCAACATACAGACGCAATTGTCGGAGATGGGATTCAACGTGACGCCCTCACACGCCAACTTTGTTTGGTGCCAACACCCCAGCGGCCGCCACGCCGACCTGCACCAGTTCCTCAAAAAACACCAAATCCTGATCCGCTACATGGACTTCCCCGATTGGGGCGACGGGCTGCGAATCTCGGTCGGAACCGACCAGCAAAGCGAAGCGTGTTTGATGATGATCCAGCGGTTCCTCGAATCGCTGTAGGGCGGCCGGTGGGTCGGACCTATAGGACACATAGGTCCCATCTGTCCTATTGGTCCTATTCGGTCGGGCTGTCGACCACAGGGAAAATAGGACCAATGCGACATAGACGACCTATATGTCCCATCTGACTCATCGGTCCTATCGCGGTCGCCGCCCGCGGGCGGCGGTCCTGGCCCGGTGCATCCGCTCCCGCAGTCCGCCTTCTTCGAGAAATGCCTGTTCCAATTGTCGAATCTGCTGGTCAAGCAAATAGTTCGCTTGATGAACCAAACACACCGCGATGTTGGCTACCACAACCCCGTCGCGAGTTTCCACGAACGTCCGGTACGTCTGATAGCTTTCTCGCTTTTGCCGCCCCAATCGCCGCACGTACGACGCTTGCTGCGAACCCTTGTCCCACAATTGGCCGTCTTGATTGCGGATGAAATCGCGATAGTCCTCCAGCAGCTCTTCCAGGCTCGCGCGGGCGACGTTGGTCAATTTGATTTCCGTTTCCTTCGATGTCCCCGACGCCATGCTGCCTTCGATGATGTTCTGCTTGCCGCTCCGCGCCGCTTGGATCATTTGATCTACCGTGCGGTCAAATTTGGACAGAAAGCGATCGCAAAAGCGGACCGTCACGTCATAGACGATCACTGATTTCTGGTAGGACCGCAGATCCTGATAACCGCCATGAGCTGGAATGAATCCGCCGGGCATGGCCGATACTCCGTTGGCATTGAAGAAAAGATGAGGTCAACGATCTTAGCAGACCAGGACCGCCCTGCAGAGGGGGCGATCGGCGAAAATAGGACCAATAGGACATAGACGACATATGGGTCCCATCTGTCCCATTGGTCCTATTCGGTCTGGCTGTCGACCGCTGGGAAAATAGGACCAATGCGACATAGACGACCTATATGTCCCCTAGGTCCCATTGGTCCTATTCCACCGCTATATTTTCCGCACCGCGGGCGTCTCCCACACCACAGGCGTCTCCTATCCCCAACGACTACAAATTCGCGCCCCATGTCACGCTCCGCAACCATTCAACGCACCACCGGTGAAACCGACATCCGTCTTTCAATCAATCTGGACGGTGACGGCTCGGGGACACGCAACTCGGGGATCGGGTTTCTCGATCACATGCTCGACTTGCTGGCCAAACACGCGTTGATCGACCTGGACGTCGACGCCAAGGGAGACCTGCATGTGGACGACCATCACACCGCCGAAGACATCGGGATCGCGCTCGGCCAAGCGGTCGACAAAGCCCTGGACACTCGCGCGGGCATCCGTCGCTACGGCCACTTCACGCTGCCCATGGACGAATGTCTGGTCACCGCGGCGGTCGATTTGGGTGGACGCTACGCGTTCGAGTACCACGCACCGATCGCGGCGCCCAAGATCGGGACCTTCGACAGCGAACTGGTCGAACACTTTTGGCAGTCCTTTGCCGCCAATGCGAACTGCAACCTGCACGTGGTGCTGCATCACGGTCGCAACGCACACCACATTGCCGAGTGCGTGTTCAAGTCGGTCGCCCGCTCGATTCGCATGGCCGCCGAATCCGACCCACGCTCCGACAGCGTTCCCAGCACCAAAGGTGTGCTGTAGCGACTAGCCGTAAAAGCAAAGGTAAGCCGTCGCCTGTTTGACCTGCAGTTGAAATGATTCTCCTGCGGCGACACGGAACTCTGTCCCGGTCGGGTAGGATGCAAAATCGTCCGCACCGGGCAGCTTCACCTTCAATTCACCCGAGACGACTTTCATAAGTTCGGGTTCGCTGGTTGAGAATTCATAGTCGCCGACGGCCATCACACCAGCCGTCGCTCGGCCTTCACCATTCTCAAACGCGATCGATTTGACCTTTCCGTCAAAGTACTCGTTGACTTTCATTTTCGTTGTTGTTCGTCCTAGCGTGCGATAATCGAATCGAGTGCAAAATCGTCATGTCGGTCGTACGGATAGAACTGCCGCGCGATTCGCTTGCCCAAAATGCCCAAGTACAGTTTGCGGAACCGGGCTTCGGTCGTTTCGTTGGTGTAAACCCCGGCGGTATTGGGGTACGTAAAGTCGTCGATGTCTCGACTGAACAATTCTTCGCCGGTCTTTGCATCGATCACGGAAATGTGAACATCGGCTCGGCCTCGGTACAAGGTCGCTCCGTCGCGAAGTTTCAAATTCATCACTTCAATCGCCAGCACCTTTTCGGCGTCGACGCCACGGCCGATTTCGGCAAATTCGATCTGGTCCCATCCGTGCGTGTCGCGCCAGTTGGCGATTTTGTCTTCGCGAACCAGTTCGATGTCATCCACCTCCTTGGCCAACCACTGCATCACGTTGCGTCCCAGAATCCGCGCCGAAATATCATCGCTGAACTGGCTGTTCTCCGTGAGCGTCACCACGGCAACCCGTGACTCCTCCAACCCGTCATAAGCGGCGGGGATCTTATCGGCCCCGGAGGCATGAATCAAGTTGGACAGCAGGCCCAGGCAACCGGCTTGGCTGGAAATGAGAACGCAGACGACCGCCGTCAAGCCGAGGCTTGCGACCAGGCGAGACCGTCGGCCCGAGGAATGAAAACGAGACAATCGCATCGACACAAAATCCTTTTCGTGGCTGATCTTCTGGTGAAACCTTACGCCATACCGAAATCCTGGACTTGCCCGCAAGACTTATTGCTGCCGGCTGGCAATCTCGCCAGTCTACGCATCCTGCCAAATCACCCCGGCATACCCCACCACGCGGTCTTTTCCACCACCGTAGTCGGCGCTGGTCGCATAGGCGATTTCTTCCGCCTTGGCCGTTTTGCCCAGCTTGCGCATCACCATCAACACGATCGCTGCGGGAATCTGACCGCACATGCTGATGTTTTCCTGTCCGCAAACGCGCAACAATTCTGCACCGTCCCCGGTGGCCAGCGCGTCGAGCGCCAAACGATCGCGGCGACGGTTCTCGCCATCTTCGGCAAAATGATTCATGTCGCTGCTGATCACCAACAGCGGAGGTTCATCCTGTTCCCGAATCCAATCCGCCAATGCCGATGCCGCTGCTTCAACGGCCTGTAAATCGCCACCGTGCATTGCGATCGCGGCGAGCCGGGCATCGGGGCACAGCCGATTCATCAACGGCAATTGGACTTCGATCCCATGTTCTCTCGCGTGCGCCCGCGAATCGAGTTCCATGCCGGGAATCTGCTCGGCCAATTCGCGGGCCAGCTCTTCGTCGCCGGCGATCTGGACCGATGCACTGAGTTGCCAATGGTGATGCGGTGCGACGGCCCAATCGACGCCATCGGCGGTGTGTTTGGGTCCGATGATCAAGACCCGATCGGGGACCTCGATCCGCCGCCAAATTTCCGCCGCCACCCATCCGCTGTATCGCAGCCCCGCGTGGGGCACCATCACGGCAAACGCCTTGCGTTGTTCGCAAGGCGGCAACCCGTCCAGCAACCCATCGACTTCCGCTTCGCGCCCGGCATCCTCGGCCGCATAAAAGGCCCCGGCCACGGCGGGCTTTCGGACCGTGAATTCGGCGTCGGCACGCGGCCCCAGCGAAACCGAAATGGAATCGCACGAACAATCACAGTGCATCGAATACAGTTGTTCTTCACCACGAAACGCCTCCATCGCCCGCGCCGCATCGATCAAGGCCTGAGGTTCCCGGCCACGGTCGTACTGAATCGCCCAACGCCGACCATCGGTCAGCACCATCGCGCGTGTTCCACCATCCGTCCCGCGCATGTCCGCATCCCCGACAGGACCGTGATGGACGCAGTCGCTTAACACGGCCAACTCGACCTCACATTCGTTCGCCGAAAACACACGTTCATCAAACCACAGCGATGCATGTTCGGTCATCTGGTACAACGACGTTTGCATCGGCCGTGTGTCCTTGATGCTCAACTGCAACCACTGATGCGAACCGTGGGTGGGATGGCGAACCGAGAGGATCAACCCCAGGACCTCCAGATCGCTGACGCCCATCGCGTAATACATCGGCGTCGCTCCGATCTGGAGCGCGATCAAATTGCTGCGCACCCAATCGCGACAAAGTGACAATTCATGTTTGCTGAGCAGGTCCTTCTCGTGTCGCAACAGCGAAGGATCCGTTTCAAACTTACACCCGAAATGAACGCCGTCGAACAACATCACCTGGGCATCGTCTCGCAACCAAACGCCGGCCGGCAACCCTGCCTTGCGACACACGGCATCGAGAAATTGGCGTGCGTTCCAACCTTGTTCGGTCGCGACCTGAGGCAGCAACAACCCGCTGTTGTGACCGAATTCGATTCGCAAGCCGTGCCTGCCGACTTCGACCGCCTGTTCACGTTGATCGCCTTGGACACCGATCGGACGCAGGGGTCCGAGCAGGGAAACGGACAGATCCAGGTACGGCAATTCGCTCATCGACAGCGGCGCCATCCGCGGGTCGCGTGCGGTCCGCGCCGCGGAATCCGCCATCGCTTCGCCCAGCTTCATCGCCCCGCCCTGACGTCCGCAACAGCCGCGCAGCGTTTCACCACGCTTGACGGTCACAAAGACGCCGTCGATCGGCAACTCGGCCAGTTCACCCAGCGAATCGATCGTCGTGGACAGATCCAATCCGCCGACCGCGGCCTGAACCATCGCCGACGCCGCTTTCAAGATCGTCTGCTTCTGATCCTCGGTTAACTTCGTCAGATCGTTAAGGTCTGTCATCGTCACTGCACTCTCCTCCACCGTTGGTTGCCGTTTGATTTCGTCGCGTCCCGATCCCGCCGCATCGCTCGGTGCACGCGTCGGTTGAACCGTCGGCGGCGGTTGCTCAGCTTGCTGCTGCTCAGCTTGCTGCTGCTCAGCTTGCTGCTGCTCAGCTTGCTGCTGCTCAGCTTGCTGCTGCTCAGCTTGCTGCTGCTCAGGCCGCTCAGGTCGCTCAAGCGGCTCGATCCGGACACGCTGCCGCCGTCCGCCCCAATCCCCGGGCACCTTTTCAAACACCCCCGGGATCGTCTCCCCACACTTGGAACATCGATTTCCCGACAACGTGTAGTGTCCCAACTGGTGCCAATCACGCTCGATCAGCACCGTGCCGCAACCGTGGCAATACGTGCTCTGCCTGGCGACATCGTGCACGTTGCCGACGTACACATAGTTTAACCCGCATCGTTTGGCGATCTCGTAAGCCATCACCAGCGTCGCCGAATCCGTCCCGTTACGATCGGTCATGCGGAAATCGGGATGAAAGGCCGTGAAATGAATCGGCACGTTGGGCCCCACATGGTCCATGACCCAAGTACACATCTGCCGGATCTCATCGGCCGAATCGTTCTCACGGGGAACGATCAGATTGGTCAGCTCGACCCAGCAATCGGTTTCGTTACAGACGTACTCGATGGTGTCCAATACCGGCTGCAGGTGCGAACTAGTCACCTTGTAATAAAAGTCTTCGGAAAATGCTTTCAGGTCGATGTTGGCTGCGTCCATCGCAGCGAAAAAATCACCGCGGGCATGGGGCGTGATGTAACCGGCGGTCACCGCGACGGCCTTGATCCCGAGATCGCGACAAGCCTGTGCCGTGTCGATCGCATACTCGGCCCAAATCACCGGATCGTTGTACGTGAACGCGACGCTGCGGCAACCGGATCGTTGCGCCGCCACCGCGATCTCGTCGGGCATCGCCCGGTCGCTCAGCCGGGCCACTTCACGACTTTTGGAAATGTCCCAGTTTTGACAAAACTTGCAGCCCAAATTACAGCCGGCCGTTCCGAAACTCAGCACCGGCGTCCCGGGCAAAAAATGATTCAGCGGCTTCTTTTCGATCGGGTCGATGCAAAATCCCGTGCTCTTGCCATAGGTGTCCAACACCATCCGGCCGCCGACGTTCTTGCGAACAAAACAAAACCCTCGATCGCCATCCTTCATCCGGCAGGCCCGCGGGCAGAGCTGACACAGAATCCGCCCGTCGTCTGTCTCCGTGTACCAGTGCGTTTGAGTTATCATGAGTCCCGTCCCTCACTGACCACACCAACCGAATCCACCATCGATGACCACCAACCGCCGTCGCTTCCTCGCCGCATCCGCCGCCAGCTTCACCGCTGCGGTGACCGCTACCGCCGCTCAATCAACGCTCGGAAATGATGCGGCGGCCACACCTAAGAATACCATCTGCGTGTTCACCAAACCGTTTAACTCGCTTTCCTTTGAGGAACTGGCCGAAAAGATCGCGGCGATCGGCTACGACGGGATCGAAGCCCCGATCCGACGCGGCGGCCACATCGAACCGGAGCAATGCGCCGATGAATTGCCCAAATTGGTCGAGGCGCTGGCCAAATACGGCCTGAAAATCACCGTCATGACCTCCGACATCAACGACCCCGGCGATCCGTCGACCGAGCGTGTGTTGCGTACCGCCGCGACCCTGGGCATCCGACGCTACCGCATGAAATATGTTCACTATGATCCGGACCTGACGATCGACGACCAAATCGCCAATTGGCACGATCAATTCGTCGATCTTGCCGCATTGAACCATGATTTCGGGATCACCGGCCTGTACCAAAACCACGCCGGCAACAAGTACATGGGCGCGGCGATTTGGGACTTGGATCGCGTGCTTGCCGGTATCGCGCCGACCGACATCGGCATGGCCTATGACATCCGGCATGCCACCGTCGAAGGAGGCACCAGCTGGCCGACGACCTTTCGCATGATCCGCGACCACATCGACACGGTCTACGTCAAAGATTTCGTTTGGGAGGGGGCAAAGATGGCCAACGTGCCCCTCGGCCAAGGACGGGTCAACCCAGCCTTCTTCAAGATGCTCGCCGACAGCGACTTCACCGGCCCGATCTCACTGCACGAAGAATACCTGGATCACCGCAAACCGGAACTCGTCCCCCAACACCTCGCCGCGATCGAACAGGACTTGGCGACGCTCCGCGAGATGATGAAGTAGACCATTCAACCGAACGGCCCGAACCGAGAATCGTTGGTGTTTAGCCTTTAGGCGATTCCCGGTCGCTGCGATGCAGCGACCAACCGTGACGCGGTGGCAGAATGATTCGGGGCAGAATGATGAGGTGCCCGTCGGCTGGGGCCCGAACGCTTGCGCGAATCGGCTGAAGTCACTCGTGTTTTGTCGCCCGATGGCTGCGGTCCGTCACCCACGATTGCGGAATGATTTCGCGGGAGTTCTGAACCACCGCGAAATCCAGGTCTTGCACCGCCCAGGCAGAGCCTGCGGACAAATGCCGTGCGTCTAGGTGTCGTTCTTGGCCTTCGCCACAAAAAACCCGACCGAAGACAGCCCGACCAGACACAGCAACACCGAGTACAGCAGGTGATTGGAAAAGAACGCGATCGAAAAGAAGATCGCCACACCGATGGCGGCCGCCCATTTGGGCGGGAACAACCACAGCCCAAACCCGAACAGCGTCTCGACCACGATCACCTTGCGACTGTACCAGGTTGCAATCCCACGCAACGTTTCGGCGTCATAGGTCTCGCGCAGATAGTTGAACACCCAGAAGTCGCGATCGAGAAAATAGATATCGAAGAACACTTCCCCCGACCAATACTCCGGCGTCCACTTTCCGACCGCACCGCCCAGCAAGATCATCGATGCGATCGCGCGAGACAGAAACGCCGCGCGGCGCAGCAAGCCATTCGGCTCGTCGCGATCCATCCGCGTCGTAAACCAGAACACCCAGATCGATGCCCACAAGCTGGTCGCAAACGTCATGTCGTTGTGGCTGGCTTGGTGGACCAACATGACGCCAAGGCAACCCACTTGCCCGAGCGCACTAGAAATGCGAAGCCAAGGCATCACGCCGAAGACGCCCAAGATGATCGCGGCGAGAGATCCGAGGTAAGCCCAACGAACGACCTCGGCCGACTGCAACCACGCGGGAAAGAACGGATCCAACAATGGCAAGCGATGATAGACCTGATCGGCGAGCATGAAGAATTCGTACTTCCATGCCAGCGAGCCGAACACGCCGATTTGAACGATCAAGTAAGCCCACAACACCCGCCCCGCAATCGGTGTTCCGGCTTCGCGATCGCTCGCCCGCTGATCGGCTGGAACCGCAGTCTCCATCACGGCATCTCCTCGGGCGACGAAAACGTGGAGGACTCACGAATCCACTTGAACCTTCCTTCGCCGATCGGTTTGGCATGAATCTTTGTGATCAGCGTTTGCCCGCGATAGGACGACCACAGCGTCACCCAGCGGTCCTGACCGGGATGCAACAACGAATAACGCCCGTTGGCGAACGTCAGCACCCGCGTCGGAAAGTGGTTGATGTAGCGGGGGCGACTGGCATCGATCACCGGCGTAATCAACCCTTCGGGCAAATCGCGGATCTCATACCGATTGCCAAAGTTGTACATCGCCGGAACCGGAGCTTGGACAGCCCACCACGCGAACGAATCGGTGGACAGATGAAAGCGCTTCATCGTCGCCCGCGCGATCGCGGGAGAGAACGGCATCAACAACAACCACACGGACACGACGCCGACGCCCAGCAGGATCAGAACGAACAGCGGATCGCGACGGGAATGCGGTTCGTTACTGTCCATGACATCCTCCGTTTCATCGTCACGAGCGTTTTTGTTGACGTAACCGATTAGTCTACCGTAACGTCGTTTTCGATTGGGCGGGACAGTCGCCGTCCTCTCCGAGGTCGGCGTGGAGCAAAGCTCTGCTTTTTCGCGCTCGCGCCGAGTTCGGAGAACACGGCGACTGTTCGAATGTATCGTCGGGTTCGCAAATCGAGTTGCGGTGGACTATCCCACGCCCTCATACGCCCGATCAAGATCGAGCGTCAGGTTCTCAATCGGCAACCGAGCGGCCTGCCCTGCACCGTACTCGCGCCGAACAAAGCCCGAATCCCCGCGGGTGTAGACCACTGCCGATTTCACGGTTTGTTCCATCAGCACATACGCTTCAAACGTCTCAATCGCCAAATACGCCTCGCGTTTTTCTGCCTCGTCGGTCCGCCGCGTGCTCTCGGAGAGCACTTCAATGATGATGACTGGAGAGTCTTGAAACGTCTCGTCCAGTGGATTCAGCGCACAGGCGACCATCACATCGTCGCGGAATGGATCGGCCCACGGATGGCAGAGCGAACCCACGGATCGCTGGCTGCTTCCCATCCGTGGGTTCGCGCTGCCATCCGTGGGTATTTAACCGTCAGTGGATGGCCTGCACAGCATGACCTACGGTCGATCAACCCGTCTCACGCCTGATCGATCAATCGCAGGGCGATCTCGCGGATTTTTTGTGGGTTGGCGTTGGGGTTCTTGCCGCGGGCCTGACCGATCAACGAACCGACGGCTTTCTGATTGCCGTTTTTGACATCGTCGACGACCTTGGGGTTGGCCGCGAGCAGCTCCTTGACCAAGGCTTCCATTTCCGAATCGTCGACCGCTTCGATCCCCAACGCCTTGATCGCATCTTCGATACCGCCGCCGTTTTCGCTGACGTGTTTGAACACGTCGCGGGCACGGTCGTTGGTCAATTCGCCGGACTTGACTTTGGACAGCAGCTGGCCGAGTTGTTCCGCCGAGACGCCGAAGGATTCGATGTCACTGCCCTGCTCTTTCAGCGTCCGCATGACATCCTGCTGAATCCAGCTGCTGGTCCGTTTCCCGTCGCCGCTGGCCATCGCGGCGGCGTCAAAGTACTCGACCATCGCGCGGCCTTGAGACACGATCACATCGGCGTCATAAGCCTTGATGCCGTATTGTGATTGCAACCGCTCGCGTGTCTCCTCGGGTGTTTCCCCCAGCGACGCGCGGATCTCTTCGACACGCTCGCGGGGGATTCGAATCGGCAACAGGTCCGGGCAGGGAAAATAGCGATAGTCCGCCGACTCTTCTTTTTCGCGCTGGGGATACGTCACGCACTTGACGTCGTCCCAGCCGAAGGTGCGTTTGCCGTGGGTCTGGATCGTGTGCCCGGTTTCCTCCCACTCGGCGTATTGGCGTTCGACTTCATAGTCGAGCGCCGCCGCGACGTTGCGAAAACTGTTCATGTTCTTGACTTCGACGATCGGGGTGGCGATCCGCTGGCCGTGCTTGTCGATGTGCAGGTTGACGTTCGCGTCGACGCGCAAACTGCCCTCTTGCATTTCGCAATCCGAAACGCCCAGGTGCGTCATGATCTCCTTCAGCTTCGTCAGATAGGCCAGCGCTTCGTCGGCCGTTCGCATGTCCGGCTCGCTGACGATTTCCAACAGCGGCGTGCCACAGCGATTCAAATCGATGCGGCTGTCGGCACGACCGGCCGCTTCGTCATGCATGCTTTTGCCGGCGTCTTCTTCCAGGTGGGCGCGGATGATCCCGATGCGACGGATGGCATCGGGATCGGCCGGATCGGTGATCTCCAAACAGCCGTCGGCACAAATCGGCAGATCAAACTGGCTGATCTGATAGCCCTTGGGCAAATCGGGATAGAAGTATTGCTTGCGGTCCCATTTGGTCAGCGGCGGGATGTCACAACGGATCGCCAACCCGGCCCGGATGGCCAGTTCGATCGCGTGTTCATTGATCACCGGCAACGCGCCGGGCAATCCCAAACAAACCGGACAGACCTGGGTGTTCGGTGGGCTGCCGAATTTGGTACTGCAACCGCAAAACAACTTGGTTGCCGTCTTCAATTGGACGTGGACTTCCAGTCCGATGATCGTCGTGGTCGGTAGCTGTGACATCGTTTATTGCTTCGGTCGTTGGGTGTGATAGTCGGTCGCCGATTGGAAGGCGGATGCGGCAAACAGCAAGCGACTTTCCTCGAGCGTCGGCGCCTGCAATTGAATCCCGATCGGCAATCCCGCCGGGTCAAATCCGCCCGGCAAGGAGATCGCCGGCACACCGGCCAGATTCGCGCCGACGGTAAACAGGTCGCACAGATACATCTGGATCGGATCGTCCACCTTGTCGCCCAACTTGAACGCCGGCGTCGGTGTGACCGGCCCCAACAGCAGATCGACTTGCGAGAACGCGGCGTCATAGTCACCGCGAATCAGCCGCCGCACCTTCAGCGCCTTGTTGTAATACTCGTCGGCGTACCCCTCGCTGAGCGCATAGGTCCCGACCATGATGCGGCGTTTCACCTCCGCCCCGAACCCTTCGGCACGGCTGCGGCAATACATCGTCACCAGATCCTTGGCCTCTTCACCGGCACGATGCCCGTAATGGGCGCCGTCATACCGAGACAGATTGCTGCTCGCTTCGCTGGGCGCGATCACATAATAGGTCGGCACCCAGTACTCGCGGTGGGGCAGATCCACATCGATGATCTCGGCCCCCAGTTCTGCCAACACGCCGATCGCGTGCGCAAGCGTGGTGCGAATCGATTCGTCGATCCCTTCGGCCTGCAACGATTCACGCAACACGCCGATCCGCAGGCCGCGAAGGTCATTGGATTCGGTCGCCAAGGTGTAATCGGGAACGGGCTGGTCCAGCGATGTGGAATCCCGCGGCTCAAATCCGGCGATCACGTTCATCAACAACGCGCAATCGTCGGCCGACCAGGCGATCGGGCCGATCTGGTCCAAACTGCTGGCAAAGGCGACCAACCCGTACCGGCTGACCCGACCGTAGGTCGGTTTTAACCCGGTCACGCCGCAAAACGCCGCCGGCTGTCGGATCGAGCCCCCGGTGTCGGTCCCCAGGCTGAGCGGCACCGTGCCGGCGGCCACCGCCGCGGCCGCCCCGCCGCTGCTGCCGCCGGGGGTGCGGGTGGTGTCCCACGGGTTTTTCGTGATCCCAAAGGCGCTCGTCTCCGTGCTCGCCCCCATCGCGAACTCGTCCATGTTCGTCTTGCCGACGATCACGGCATCGGCGGCGCGCAATTTTTCGATGACCGTTGCATCGTAGGGTGGACGAAATCCACGCAACATCTCCGAGGAACAGGTCGTCGGCATGTCGGAGGTGCAGAGCACGTCTTTGACGGCGATCGGCACGCCGGCCAGCGCCCCGAGCGGTTGCCCGGCGGCACGCTTGGCATCGACGGATTTGGCGCTCGCGATCGCCGACTCGCGATCGACGTGCGTGTAGGCGTTGTGCACGGCCTGAGAAGCCTCGATCGCGTCCATCGCGCGCTCGGCAATTTCTACCGCCGATGCCTCACCGGCGGCCTGCAATCGCAGCACTTCCAAAGCAGAATCAAGCATGAAGAGGGTGACCCGTTACGACCAAATGGATGACAGAGCCGGATTATCGACCATCACCGCTCGATCGACCACCGGGCATGAACCGGCGCACGTTGGTGTTTAGCCTTCAGGCCAATACCGCTAAGTTAAGGCCCGGGCGCTTGCGCGAACCGGCTGATGTCAAACCAATATCAGCCGTTTGGCGCGAGCCTACGGGCCCTCCCCCGAGGAAACGACGCTTAACTTAGCGGTATTTGGCTAAAGCCTGGACACCAGCGCAACCCGTTCACTCCGAGATCGCGATCGTCGCGACGCAACCGGCCAGGCCACCGGAAAGTCGGATCGTGGCGTCATGCAATTGGGCGACGCGGTAGGCACGACAAAGCCCCAGTCCCAAACCGCGTCCGGCCTCGCGGCCGCTGTAGAACGGATCAAACGCATGCTTGGACGCATCCACACTCAGCCCCGGCCCGCTGTCGGCGATGTGGATCAACCATTGCGGATTTCGCGACGGGGCCTCCTTTCGCTCCATCGACAACACCACCGTTCCGCCGCTGCCGATCGCCTCGATCGAATTCCGCAACAGAACGCGGATCGCTTCCAGCATCATCGCACGGTCGGCCATCACCAGCGCCGGATCGGAAGCCGTCTCGACCAACAACCGGATGTCGACGCCCGACGCGATCGAGCGGAACTCGTCCCCGGCTTCCCGGACCAACTCATTTAAGTCGATGCGTTCTCGATTGGTTTCCGGCGGGTTGGCGAAAAACATCAACCCCGCGATCATCTCGTGCGCCCGATAGACCTGCTGGACGATCTGCTGAAGCGATTGCTGGCGCTGTGGATCAGCTTCGTCGCGGGCAAGCTGCTGGGCACGCGCCGAAATGTTTGCCAACGGGTTGTTGATCTCGTGGCTCAACCCATACGCCAATTGTTTTGCCGCAGCCAACTTCCGCGTCTCGGCCAGCACCGACAGGCTATTCTCGGTCGCCAATTCCCGCTCGCGTGCTCGCGCCAACCGCTGCAACAAGCGACTGCCTTCGAGTTTCGGTTTCGGCTCGGGGCTGCCGTCCCAGATCACCGCCGGCAAGCGTTCGATCCAATCCGATTCCACCACCGGTCCCAAGACTTGTAACCACTCGGCCGCCGATGCGATCCAGTCCTTGGGCTCGGTCGTCCGGCTGCGGGCCATCAGACGCGACCAACGATGCTGGTGCATCTTGGTGATTCTCGGTGCCGAAACGATCCACTCCCCGGCGGAAAATTCGCTCGGTGCGACGCCGATGAACCACTCAGCCAATTCGGTCGCCGAAACAAAGTCGTCACCGGGCCAACGCAGCAGCGCAAACAACAACAGCGGTGGATCATCTAGAAATGCCGATGTCACTCGGCGGGTCACCAGCGGATTCGAATCGCTCCACTGCGCATCCGACGCGGAAATCGCCGTCGCGACAGCGACCATCGCCGTATCGGACAACGGCAACCACCAACGTTTGCCCGCGCGGTCGATCGGCGGCAAAACACCCCACCAACCGAGCTCGAGCGCCGAGGCCGGAAACGGGGATTCGTTCGATTGGTCGCGGAGACTCGTCACCGCATTCATCTAATTGGTGACTTTGCGTTCCATTTCCAGCAGATCGCAGGATCGCAACACCAAGTCGTCGATCGCAAACGGCTTCTGCATGAAATCGTTCGCACCGGCGGCACGCAGCGCATCCACCTTGTTGTGCTCGACCATCCCGGAAATGCAAAGAATCTTGACCATGTCCAACGCCGGATCACTGCGGACCCGCTGGCAGACCTCTTTGCCGTTGATATCGGGCAACATCACATCCAGAACCACCAGGTCCGGACGGAACTCCTTGACCCCCATCCCGGCATCAAACCCATTGTTGGCCGTGCGGATGTCGAATCGACCGTCGCGTTCAAAGCCGTCTTTCATCAATTCGACCAAATCCTGGTCGTCATCGACGATCAACAATTTCTTCTTGCCGCTCTCGAGTGCGTCGGTCGGGATCCCGTTGTCTTTCATGAACAGATAAAGCTGCTCACGTGGAATCCGCCGAAACTTGCTTCCGGGAACCCGGAATCCCTTAAGCGATCCGTTGTCAAAGCAACGAATGATCGTCTGCTGGCTGACCTTGCAGATCTTAGCCGCTTCGCCTGTCGTAAAGACCGTCTTCGTGGTCATCGCAGAAACCATCCTCCCTGCAGGACGAGCCGTTTCCCAACCTGTGCGTTTGTCGTGAGTGAACCCTCAACCAGGTTCACCCTGTTCCATGTCCTTCGGTGCTCGCAATTGCCAGCACACTTGTGCCGGTCACCAAACCAGCACGACACGGTTCTTTTAGCAAAACCCCCACGCTTCCGCACAAGAGCATTTCATCGCCAATTTGCGTCAAAAACGTAGGCAACAGCAAACTCCAAAACCCTCAAGCTTGCCGATCTTGCCCGACCAACGAATCTTACCGAATCCCCAGGCTAGGTCAAGATCGCTTGGCGGCGATCTTTGGCCGGCGATCGATCGTGATGGACGGTCAACGTTCGACCCGCCGAGTTCGGAGAACACGGCGACGGTCCGACCGCATCAACTTGACGACGGTGCCTCCAGGTAGGCTAGCAAAAGCGCGATGTCCGCTGGCGTGATCCCACTGATCCGCTGCGCCTGGTCCAGCGAGACAGGGCGGATGTGGCTGAGTTTCTCCTTGGCTTCGTTGCGCATGGCGGTGATCGATGCATAGTCGAATCCGCCGGGGATCTTCTTCTTGAGCATCCGTTGCTGCCTGGCCACTTCGTCGCGTTGCCGACTGACATAGCCTTCGTACTTGATGTCGTAGACGACTTGCTGTGCCGCTTGGCTTCCGATGTCGGTAAGCGGGGGAATCAACTCGCACATCTTCCCCCAATCGACCTCGGGGCGACGCAGGTAAACGTCTCCCTTGACGTCGCCCTTGGGCGTGTTGATCCGCACCGCCGAGAGCAACGCGATGGCCTTGTCGATGTCGGCCAGTTTGTCGGCAAACCGTTGCCGGCGCTGGGCATCGATCAAGCCCAATTCGTCGGCGTCTGGAGTCAGGCGGCGGTCGGCATTGTCTTGTCGCAACAGCAACCGGTATTCGGCGCGGCTGGTAAACATGCGATAGGGTTCGTCCGTGCCGCTGGTCACCAAATCATCGACCAAGACGCCGATATACGCCTGGTCGCGGGTCGGCACCCAAGTCGATTTGCCGGCGACTTGACGGGCGGCGTTGAGCCCCGCGATCAAACCCTGACCGGCGGCCTCTTCGTACCCGGTCGTCCCGTTGATCTGGCCCGCCAAGTACAGCCCCGAAACGCGTTTGGATTCCAGGTGCGGCCAGAGTTGCGTGGGCGGACAAAAGTCATACTCCACGGCATATCCGTAACGCATGATCGACGCCCGTTCCAATCCGGGAATCAGCCGGAACATTTCGTCTTGAACGTCACGCGGCAAACTGGTCGAGATCCCGTTGACGTACACCTCTTCGGTGTGATGCCCCTCCGGTTCAAGAAACAGCTGGTGGTTACTCTTGTCGGCAAACCGCACCACTTTGTCTTCGATCGAAGGGCAATAGCGTGGACCGCGGGTCTGGATTTGTCCGCTGTACATCGGCGCGCGATGCAGGTTGGCGCGAATCAAATCGTGCACCGCCTGGTTGGTCATCGCGATGTGACAAGGCACCTGATCGATCGCCAGGGAATCGTTCAGGAACGAAAACGGTTGCGGGTCATCATCACCGGGTTGTTCATCCAAACCGGCATAGTCGATGGTGCGTCGATTCAGTCGTGCCGGCGTCCCCGTCTTGAAACGATCGATCTGAAATCCCAACCGATTCAGCGCGCCGCTGATGCCGGTCGTCGTCCCCTCGCCGGCGCGACCGCCGGCCGTCTTGGACTCTCCCGTGTGCATGATCGCCGAGAGAAACGTGCCGGTGGTCAGCACGACCACCGGCGCACGGTATTCGGCTTCGCCGCGAACGCGGACGCCGACCACCCGCTCGCCTTCGGCAGTGGTTTCGGTCAACAGATCCTCGACCGTCTCCTGGCGCAGGTCCAAGTCATCCTGCAGTTCGATTGCGTGCTTGATGTATTGCTGGTACGCCTTCTTGTCGGCCTGGGCGCGGGGGCTGTGCATCGCCGGTCCCTTACGGCAATTGAGCAACCGAAACTGGATTCCGGTCGCATCGATCGCCTTGCCCATCAATCCGCCCAGCGCGTCGACCTCGCGCACGATCTGGCCTTTGGCGACGCCACCGATCGCCGGGTTGCAGGACATCTGTCCGACGGTGTCCAAATTGGTCGTCAACAGCGCCGTGCGGGCCCCCAGCCGCGCGGCGGCCGCCGCCGCCTCGGTCCCGGCATGTCCCGCCCCGATCACCACCACATCATATTGATACTGAATCATCAACTCTCACTCGTAAGTCTACTGCAGTTTCGTTTTCGATTGGGCGGGACAGTCGCCGTCCTCTCCGAGGTCGGCGCGGCGCAAAGCTTCGCTTTTTCGCGCCCGCGCCGAGTTCGGAGAACACGGCGACTTTTCGCAGCTCGCCGAGTTCGGAGAACACGGCGACACTCCGAACGCATCGTCAAATCGGATGGCCCGTTTGATCTGGTCCGCTTGGCGAACTCCCGTCAGGGTGCGAAACGATCGATGCATCACTTTTTCCTGCTTCCCGATCAAGATCGGCCCACCATTTTGCCGAACCGGAAGATGAGGTACATCCGTTTCTTTCGACTCCGGCATTTCCGATGGGCGTATTCGGCCAATTCGTCAGGGCGATCGGGCATCGCCCGCAATCGATTCTGCCCGCATCCCCGTGGATGCCGGTCGTCTCGAACGCACGTGCAACACCTTCGCCAGGCGTCCTGCTGGCCGTGCTTGTATCCCTGGCGATGTCCGCCGTCTGGACCGGACCGGCCGCCGCGGCGGAGGTCGACCCGGACGCCATTGTCCTCACATCTCGCGTTTTTGACATCCCATTTCAGATGGATCGAGACACCAAAGCGCGTCTGGTGCGGCTGTACGTCTCGGCCGACCGCGGAAAAACCTGGACCCAAGCGGCCGAACAACCGCTGCCGATCAAGAAATTCCACTTTGAAGCGACCGCCGACGGCGACTATTGGTTCACGCACGCGACCGACCTGGACTCGCCCCCCCAACCGACGGCCGATCTGGCTCCGGAACGCAAGATTTTTATCGACACCACCGGGCCGGAAATCGAATTGCAAGGTGGCGCCGACGCCGATGGAAACCTCTCGGCGCAACTGAAACTGACCGACCCGCACCAGATTGCCACGCTGCGCGTCCTGTACGCGACCGACGTCAAACGTCAGTGGGTCACCGTCACCAACGCCCAAATCGATCACGAAGGCCGTTTCGCGATCCGGCCCCAGGAAGACTGGCAACAGATGTCGGTCCACATCACGGCCACCGATTCGATCGGCAACGCATCGGTCCAGGCAAAGACGTTCCGCCGCCCGCGTGTCGCCGCAACCAAAATGCCTCATCTGGCCGTGTCGCCCCGGGATCCGACGCCGCCAACATCGGACGCGGGGCAAGATCCGCAAGCGGGCACCGACGCGTTGCACAATACCGACGCGTTGCACAATCAGGTCGCAGACCATCGAGCCGAAGCGACCGCCGCGGTGGGCAATCAGCTACGCGCCCGAACCGTCGCGGGCCCGAGCGACCCGCCGAGCTACCTGCTCGGACCGGCCGGCGCGACTCCATCTGCCGCCGGCGCAAACCAATCTGCCGCCGGCGCGACTCCTTCTGCCGCCGGCGCGATGCATCCAACCACCGGCAACAGCAACCCGCGCGGGCTGCCCCAGGCGGCGACCTCACCGAACCGGTTTGCGTTGCAGTCCCCCGGCGCGGGGCCGCTGCGGCCGTCGGCCGGCACGCTGCGCTCGCCCGCCGACGGTAACCCGATGCGGACCACGCCGCCAACCCGTGACGAAGGCACCACCCCGCGTTCACTGTCCACCTTCGGTTCGGCCTTCGGTGCCGCGAACCGGCCGGTGACCAAACCGATCGAATCGACGCCGCCTCGCGATCACACCACTGCCCATGCGAGCGCCGGAAATGAAACCGGTCCCCGAACGCTACCGGCTTCGGGGCTGACGGCAAAACTGACCCCCGAAGGCATCGAGGTCTTGCCGACGCCTCAGGCAGATCCAGCGCCTGACGCATCAGCAACCGACGCCCCGCCGGCAAAGAACTCGCCGGTAACAAACTCGCCACCCGCAGCAGCTCCAGCGCCGGCCCCCGAAATGCTGCCGGCACCCGCACCCACGCCGGAAGCGGTCGCTGGGCCGACGATGAATCTCACGCCGCCGACATCGCCGGGTGACCCGATCACCGAGTCGCTTCCGCTGCCGGCTGCCGAAGCGGATCCGCAAACAGAAGTCCGACGATCGCGCACGCTGGAAGAAGCCATGCGCCCGATCACGCCCGGTGCCCCGCAGACGCCAAACCAACCGGCGTCGGAATCGGCACCCGAAACAATTCCCACACCGGCTCCCAGCAGCACGCCGGAGGACCAGCGTCGCTATCGAGCCGAGCGTGCCGCAGAACTCAGTCGCGAGCAACAACAGCGTTACGACCGCGCCCAATTGGCCCGAACCGTTCCCTTTCGCTGGAGCGACTCGAACCGTTTCAGCTTGGAATATGAACTCGAAGCCGTCGGGGCGTCCGGTGTCGAAGCGGTCGAATTGTACGGCAGCCTGGATGCCGGTCGAACCTGGAAACGATGGGGCGCCGATCCGGATCGAACCAGTCCGTTTGATATCGAAACCAAGGGCGAAGGTGTGTTCGCGTTCCGGATCGTGGTGCTGGGGAACAACGGCCTGGCCAGTCCCCGACCACTGCCCGGCGACCAACCCGACATCGCGGTGATCGTCGACCAGACCTTGCCGAAGATCAAAATCACTTCGGCGCGCTACGGCGAAGGAGACCGCACGGGTTCATTGATCATTCGCTATGAGTGCAGCGATGAAAACCTGATGAATCGCCCCGTCGCAATCGCGTTTAGCGATTCGCTGGACGGTCCGTGGACGACCATCGCCGCGGGGCTCCGCAACGACGGGCTGTACGTTTGGCCGGCCGATCCGAAGTTGCCGCACGAAATCTATTTGCGCATCGATGCGACCGACCAGGCGGGTAACACGGGCAGCTACTTGCTGGACCAACCGATCGCCACCGGCGGCTTGGCCCCGCGGGCTCGAATCCTGGGCTTCCGATCGCGGTAGCAGCCGGTCAAACGTAGCTACCTTCGCCAGAAGGTGGTCCACGGGGATTCCCACGCCCGGGCAAGCGTCGCGACGTCAAGATGTCGCTGTCATCCGAAGTGGACGTCGGATGCATCAGTTGCCGTTACACTACGGCTTCCCTCCCCTGCCCCGGAGCCCGTGATGCGTTACTTGCTGTTGATCCTGGCGTTGATTCCCCTCGCCTCCCACGCCGCCCGTCCGAACATCGTCTTGGTGATGGCTGACGACCAGGGCTGGGGCGAAACGGGTTACAACCATCACCCGCGACTGCAAACGCCGCACTTGGATGCGATGAGTCGTTCGGGGTTGCGATTGGATCGGTTTTACGCCGGCGCCCCGGTCTGTTCGCCCACCCGCGCGGCGGTGTTGACCGGACGATCGTGTTACCGCGTCGGCGTTCCCGAACACGGCTACGCGCTGCGTCACCAAGAGATCACGCTGGCCGAGGTGCTCTCCGATGCGGGCTACCAGACCGCTCACTTCGGCAAGTGGCACCTGAATGGACTGCGTGGTCCCGGCGCACCGATCCTGCAGCACGACCGATTTCATCCCGGCACGTTCGGTTTTGACCACTGGCTGTCGGTGACCAACTTTTTCGATCGCGATCCGTTGCTCAGCCGCCAAGGAGCGATCGAAGATCATCGTGGGGATTCGTCGGACGTGATCATGCAACAAGCGCTCGAGCACATCGAACAACAAGCCGCCGCCGACCAACCGTTCTTCACCGTCATCTGGTACGGCACGCCGCACTCCCCCTTCAAAGCGTCTGCCGAAGACAACGCGCCGTTTACCGACTTGAATGAAACGTCGATGCATCACTACGGCGAACTGGTGGCGCTGGACCGCAGCGTGGGAGCCCTGCGAAGCCGATTGCGTGAACTGGGAATCGAAAAACAAACCTTGGTTTGGTACTGCAGCGACAACGGCGGGCTGCCGAACATCACGCCGGCCACGACCGGTGGACTGCGCGGGAACAAGGGGACGATTTTTGAAGGCGGCTTGCGGGTGCCGGGCATCATCGAATGGGCCGGGACAATCCAGCCGCGGCAAACCGATTACCCGGCCAGCGTGATGGACATGATGCCGACCCTGCTGGAACTGGCCGATCAACCGCACCCGGCACCGCAACGCCCACGCGACGGCATCAGTTTGACGCATCTGTTTGACGGACCATCGGACGCGGAGGCAGAGCGTGACGAGCCGATCTACTTTCGCTACAAGACGTCCGCGGCGGTGGTCGACGGCGATTGGAAACTGCTGACACGAAACTTCAACCGAGACGCGTTCGAGTTGTACAACTTGGTCGAGGATGTCACCGAATCCGACAACGTCGCCGAACAACATCCCCAGCGTTTTGAATCCCTGCGGCGACAGCTACGCAGCTGGCTGGAGTCAACCGATGCCAGCGAAGCAGGCCGAGACTACCCCGAGGGGACGGTCGCCTCCGACCATCCCCAACCCATGTTCTGGGTCGACCGCGCCGACTACCAGCCCCACCTCAAACAATGGCAAAACCGCTGGGAATACAAATCCTGGCTCGACCGACGCAGGAAGCAGAAGAAGTAGGGCTGGAGGGCAGAATAATGAAGGCGGGAGGGGCAAAACAATAGGCACCACCGTGGGACGCAGATGTGGTTAATACTCAAGTGTTGCCATTTGGACATCGTGGTGATTTAGATTCGTCCATTGGATGCAGCGAAGGCTGGTGTGGCACAGCAGTCGTTTGAGTTGTTCCTCCATTTCAGTGATTCCGTCGGTCAAAGTTGAGATAAACATTGCTGTTTCTCTGTCGATGAGTAACACATCGTGCATTCCCGCCTGAAGGTCGCCGTCAAAGATTGGAACGCGAACTGATCCACACTGGGTCCCTTTGAGCAAATACATGGCGGCTTCGCGATAAAGGGATGCGTTTAAGAAGACGCCCCAATCATCAAGCAGGTCCTCGACAACCTCTCGCGAACGCACGCTCGCGTCATTGACGGCCCGCCACCTTTTCGCATCGACAGCAAATCGGTGACGTGCGGCTGAATCGAGATTCGTTGAAATGAAACGTTTTTGGACACGCGGTGTTCGCAGATTCACCAATAGCCCATGTCTCATTCCCGTCAGCAGTAAATAATTGATGGCTTGAGCTTCATGAGCGGGAGTCAGGCAATCAACGGTTTTGGCTTCCACCATCAACGCATGCCCGAGAAGCAAATCCATGAAATACGACTTGCGAAAGTGTTTGTGCGACAGCCTGATTTCGACTTCGCGTCGGGCGGGCAAAACACCTGCCAATTCACAGCGTCGACGAATGATATTCTTGAACGGTGTCTCGTCGATCAGTCGACTGAAGTCATTGTGAGCGGAGAAGATGATCCCCATGACTTGGTATGCGAATGCCTGGAACTCATCGCGGCCAAGCACCTGAATGTCGGAATCAACTTCGATAGGCACGACGATACCTCTCGTTGTGAGTGAAAAGGTGGCAAAACGATGGGGGCAAAACAATAACCAAGCACCGAGTAGCCGAACACCCCCCGAACCATCGTCTTGCCCCCATCGTCTTGCCCCCATCGTCTTGCCCCCATCGTCTTGCCCCCATCGTCTTGCCCCCATCGTCTTGCCCCCATCGTCTTGCCCCCATCATTCTGCCCTTCCATCATTCTGCCCACTCATCCCTCCCATCTCATCACCCGCGTCCATCACACCATGCCCACCCCCGCTCCCCCGCCATCCCGATTCCGCCTTCAAGCCACCTTCATTTTCACGCTGTGTCTTGTCCTATTCGCCATCCCCGCTCGCGGCGACGACCTTTCGTTCAGCATCGAGCGGACGGTGGCCCACAGCGGTTTTGACGGCCAGACGTGTTGGGTCCATGCCCGCGCCGGCGCGATTCCGGCCGGCGCCACGGAAAACGATGCGGGCCAACCGCTGGTCGTGATGACGACACAAAAGCTGCTACTAACCGGTTCGGATGTCTTTTACCGACTACACTCCTCGACGTCCGACGACCTGGCAACCAGTTGGACCGACCTGACACCGATCGACTCGTTTGCCCGCCAGACGGTCGGCGGCGATTCCGACGCCCTTCCCACCGGCGCGTCGATCGCGCCACATCTGCTGCAGCCGGGCGACGAAACCACGGTCTGTGATTTCCAGCCCAAGTGGCATGCGGCCAGCCAACGCTTGCTGGGCATCGGCCAATCGGTTTGGTACCGCAACAACCGAGTGATGCATGTTCGCCCGCGAGGCATCGCCTACGCCGCCTACGATGCACCGGCCGAGCGCTGGTCTAAATGGAAGACCGTCGACCTGCCCGACCAACCGCGTTTTCAAGACGCCGGGTCGGGCAGCGTCCAGCGCGTCGATCTGCCTGGCGGCGACGTCCTGATTCCGTTTTACTTCAAACAGCCGAACACGAAACAGTATTCCACGGCGGTCTGCCGCTGTCGCTTCGATGGCGATACGCTGCACTTCATCGAAGTCGGCAACGCATTGACCGTTCCGATCAAACGGGGGCTGTACGAGCCCTCGCTGACGCGACTGGGCGGCCGATTTTATCTGACCATGCGGAACGACGAACGCGGCTACGTCAGTGTCAGCGACGACGGGTTGACGTTCGAACCCCAGCGGGCCTGGACGTTCGACGACGGCAGCGACCTGGGCAGCTACAACACGCAACAGCACTGGGTCACCCACAGCGAGGGGCTGTTCCTGGTCTACACCCGACGCGGTGCCGACAACGACCACGTCTTTCGTCATCGCGCGCCGTTGTTCATCGCCCGTGTCGACCCCGAATCGCTGCACGTGATCCGCGACAGCGAACAGGTGTTGGTTCCCGAGCGTGGCGCGCGGCTGGGCAACTTCGGCGTCGTGGATGTTTCACCTGATGAAACCTGGGTGACGGTGACCGAGTGGATGCAACCGCAGGGCGTCGAAAAGCACGGCAGCGACAACAGCATCTTCGTCGCCAAACTGAAATGGAACCGCCCCAATCGTGACGTCGATGTCGCCGGCGCGGGCGTTCCAGAGGCATCGGCGGAGAACGAGTTACTGTCCTACGCACGGCCGCCGAAAGCGTACGCCAACGACTTCGGCAACTACAAATCACCGTTGATCTTTGCCGACGGATCACGCGTCGAGACCCCTGAAGATTGGGGACGTCGAAGAGCCGAGATCTTGTCGACCTGGCAGAGTCTGCTCGGCGAGTGGCCGCCGCTGATCAGTGACCCCGACGTCGAAATCCTTGACTCCCGGCAACGCGATGGATTCACTCAACAGAAAATCCGTTTCCGCTGGACGCCGACTGAGACGACGACCGGATATCTGCTGCGACCTGACGGCGCCGGACCGTTCCCGGCGGTCGTGACGGTTTACTACGAACCGGAAACGGCGATCGGTGACGGCAACCCGCATCGCGACTTTGCACTGCAACTTGCCCGTCGCGGCTTTGTCACGCTATCGATCGGAACGACCGAAGCGAGTGAAGCAAAGACGTACGCGCTCTATCACCCGTCGATCGACGACGCGGCGGTGCAACCGTTGTCGATGCTCGCCTACGCGGCGGCCAACGCCTGGCAGTTGCTGGCCGATCGGCCGGAAGTCGATTCGGAACGGATCGGCATCGTCGGTCATTCGTTCGGCGGCAAATGGGCGATGTTCGCGTCGTGTCTGTTCGACAAGTTCGCCTGTGCTGCATGGTCCGATCCCGGAATCGTGTTTGACCAGTCGCGGCCGAGCGTGAATTACTGGGAACCTTGGTACCTGGGCTACCATCCCAAACCGTGGCGAAAACGGGGCGTGATCACAGACCAGAATCCGGCCCGCGGGCTTTACCCGCGACTGGTCGCCGACGGTCATGACCTGCACGAACTGCACGCCCTGATGGCGCCTCGGCCGTTTCTGGTCTCGGGCGGATCGGAAGACCCCGTCCGCCGCTGGCAAGCCCTGAATCATGCCGTTGCCGTCAACCGGATCCTCGGTCACGACGATCGTGTGATGATGACCAACCGCCCCGATCATTCCCCCAACGCCGATTCCAACGAGATGATCTACGCGTTCTTTGAACACTGGCTCAAGTAGTCGCGATGGAATCGATCGCGCTGAAAGAGAATAGCCACGTGTAATTCAGTACCTTGAAATCATCAGGTCGATCCCCGGTTGCATCGCGTCTCTCCATAGCTGTTCGACTTGCGGCGTAAACTCCGGGTCGTGTTGCGCGACGGCGATGCAGAGCGTGTCGAGCCAAAGCTCGTACAGATGCGGTGCGATATCAGCGTGGTTGCGATCGTGACGCTCGGCAAGTTTGATCAATTCGGCTTGGCTGCGATCTTGATTCTCACTGTACAGGATCAACATCAGCAACGATTCCCGGAGCACCAGTTTCTGATGCACCATGTCGGTGAATTGGAATTTGATTCTCACCTCGTCCGAACTGGCCAGAAACAGTCGATAGAAGGTGTCAATGAACCCGTCGCCGCGCATGCAGCGTCGGTAACTGGCGACGATCGCGCTGGGGGTGTCTGAATTCATGGCGACTTTTCACGGTTGGCCCCTTTGAGCAGCAGAAGCAGCATTTTGGTCGGTTTGATGGCGGTGATGCTGTGGGGCACGTTTGCGTCCATCTGGTAAAAACTATTCGGCCCGGCTTTGGATGCATCGTCGCCAACGGTCACGTCCGCTTCGCCATCGATGAAGTGCATGATCGCCGGAACCGCTGCGGTGTGCTCGGACAATTCCTGACCGGCGTCGAATCCGAACAGCACGACTTTCAGCGAGCCGTCTTGGTGCAACGTTTTGCTGACGGTGCTCCCGTCTTGGATTTCGATTTCGGTGCACAAATTGGCGATATTCATCAGGATCGACTCGTGTGGAAGACGAACCGCACCAAGGCTGCGGCCCTTTTTATGCACCCCAAGGTATAGCTTTAAGCTGACACGTCAAGAGGGATCCAAGGTCGCTTGTGAAGAGCGTTTGGCACTCCCATTGAATGCCAACAGCGACGGCCGCCGAATAGCCGATCGCTTTTTTTCGGCGCAGCGGTCGATGCATTTCACGTGTCGTCGGTCTTCGGTGTGGATTGCATGATTGGGCACTGAACAGTGGGCAAAACGATGGGGCAAAACGATTACAGCCTGAAATTGTTTTGCCCCCATTGTTTTGCCGTTCCTTCGAGAATGAAGCAACGATCATGCAATGGGACCAATCGGACGCATAGGACTTATGGGTCCCCTCTGCCCTATTGGTCCTATTGATCACGGCCCCGGCCTCTGTTGTTCCGGCCCGAAGGCGATCGTCACCTGCCGAAGCCGCCACAATTTGACTTGCGAAGTCGTACCGAAGAGACTATTCGCCGGAAGGAGATTCGGTTTCATTCTGTTCATCCAGTGGATTCAACATGACTCAGTCAATTGTCTCGACGCGTGGCAATTGCCGCCGCTCGCGTTTACGAAAATCGATTCGCAGCATCGCGACTCTCTCCATTGCCGTCATAACGATGCTTGTGGCGCACGCCGTCGCGGCCTCGAGTCTGCAGGCGGCGTCCTCCGATCGCCCCAACATCGTGTTCATTCTGGTCGACGACTTGGGATACGGAGATCTGGGTTGCTATGGCCAGAAGCTGATCCAGACACCGCGTTTGGACCAGATGGCCGCCGAGGGAATGCGGTTTACAGACTTTTATGCCGGCAACACAGTTTGTGCGCCCTCGCGCAGCGTCTTGATGACCGGGCAACACATGGGGCACACACACGTCCGCGGGAACGCGGGTGGGCCGGACATGTCGAAACAATCCTTGCGCAGCGAAGACGTCACGGTGGCGGAAGTTTTGAAACACGCGGGCTATCAAACGGCACTGTGCGGCAAGTGGGGCCTGGGCGATGACGCGCTCGGCGGACGCGAAGGATTGCCGCGGCGACAAGGATTCGATTTCTTCTACGGTTATCTGAATCAAGTCCACGCCCACAACTACTATCCCGAATTCTTGTGGCGCAATGAAACCAAATCGCTACTGCGGAACGTGGTCCAGCCGAACGATCGCAGCTACGGCGGATTCACCGGCGGTTGGGCGACCGAGCGGGTTGATTACAGCCATGATTTGATCGCCGAAGAGGCGTTGGGCTTTATCAGGCAGAGTGCCGCAAAGAAGGACACGCCGTTCTTTCTCTACCTGTCGCTGACGATTCCGCATGCCAACAACGAAGGCACGCGAGGCACCGGAAACGGTCAGGAAGTCCCGGACTACGGGCCTTATGCGGAAAAGGACTGGAGCGACAACGACAAGGGCCAGGCGGCGATGATCACGCGAATGGACGGTGACGTCGGTCGACTGCTGGACCTGCTGGATGAATTGCAGATCTCCGAAGACACCGTGGTGATGTTTTCCAGCGACAACGGCCCGCACGACGAGGGCGGGCACGATACCGAGCGGTTTGATCCGGCCGGACCGCTACGTGGGATGAAACGCGACTTGTATGAAGGCGGCATCCGCGTGCCGTTTATCGTCCGTTGGCCCGGTACCACACCGGCCGGTACCACGTCCGATCACATCGGCTATTTCGGCGACCTGATGGCCAGCGCCGCCGAACTGGCCGGCGTCGACTGCCCCGACAACACCGACTCGGTCAGCTTTGTCCCGACGATCACCGGCAACGCCGCAAATCAGGCCAAGCATGATTACTTGTACTGGGAGTTTTACGAACGCGGTGGAAAGCAAGCCGTTCGCGCCGGCAGCTGGAAAGCGATCCGCATGCCTTGGGGCAACGGAAAGACACAGCTGTATGATCTCAGCAACGACATCGGCGAGACCAACGATCTGGCGAACCAGAATCCCGGGGTCGTCGAGCGTCTGGAGGCGATGATGGCCGACGCCCACACCCCGCATCCGAACTGGACACCATGACCACACCGAACCGATCCACCCCCAACCGGCGTGAAGTGATCAAGAGCGTCTCGGCGATCTCCGCCATGGGCGCGTTGTCATCAAGCGTCATGGCCGATGACAGAGACGCTGCGGCCGCTGGCGAGGCCGCCGGACAATCTGCCCCGTCGTTGATTCGCGAGGAGAACGCCAAGCCGGGTTCGCGTGATTGGCAACTGACGCGCGTGCGTTTGGATTCACGCGACTCAGTCCGCGCAGCGAAGATCGAAGGCTATTGCTCGCGACAGAGCGTGGCGGCGGGTGAATCGATCGACATCATGGTCTCCACCGACCCGGCCCAGGAGTATGTGATCGAAATCTTTCGCACCGGATACTACGGCGGTCGCGGGGCGCGGTTGATGACTAAGCTTGGACCGTTTGACGGCATCGTGCAACCGACACCCCGGCGCGGCGAAAAGCGACTTCGCGAGTGCACCTGGGCGCCCGCGGTGACACTGACGATCCCCGACGACTGGCCCAGCGGTGTGTACTTGGGACGGCTGACAACGACCACCGATTCGACCGGATTCGGTTACTGGCAAAACTATGTCGTCTTCATTGTCCGTGACGACCGCCCCGCTGACATTCTGCTGCAGTGCAGCGACAACACCTGGCAGGCGTACAATCAGTGGCCCGACAACGATTCGGTCTACACGCACCCCCAAGGCAACCAGGGGCCTTGGGCCGACGTCAGCTTTGATCGCCCCTACGGCATGTATCCTCAGATCTTTGAAAATCCGCAAACGATCGGCTCGGGCGAGTGGCTGTGCTTTGAGTTCCCGTTGGCGTACTGGTTGGAAAAACACGGCTATGACGTGACGTATTGTTCCAACAGCGACATGTTGACACCCGACCGGGGACTGAAGTGCAAGACGTTCATCAGCAACGGGCACGACGAATACTGGGACATCCGGCAATACCACAGCGTCGTTCAGCTGCGTGATGCAGGCGTCAGTTTGATGTTTCTATCGGGCAACTCGGTGTGCTGGGTCAGCCCATTTCGCGCCAGCGCCCACGGCCGCGACAACCGAATCCTGTTTCGCGGCGGGCCGTATGGCGGTGACCACAAGTGGGCCGAACTTCGTGAGCAACAGCACGGACCGTTCCCGCATCGCGGTCCCGACGAAGGCTACTTGATGGGATCTCGAAACGTCGAACCGGTCAATGGAGGCGGCGATTGGGTCTGCGCGTCACCGGATCACTGGATCTTCGAAGGCACGGGAATGAAGCAAGACGAGGCGATTCCGGGGCTGATCGGCTGGGAGTATCACGGCGATCCGCCCAGCGACATTGCCGGGTTGGAGATCGTCGGCACAGGCACGGCGCTGCAAGGCGGCGTCAATCCGCAAACATGGACGTCGACGATCTATCCCGGCCCACACGGCAACTTCGTCTTCAACGCGTCGACGATCTGGTGGTGCCAAGGCTTAGCCAGCCCGCCGGGACACTGGCTCCCCTGGTCGCATTGGAGCCGCCCTCATGGTCCCGACGATCGTGTGCAGCAGATCACCCACAACCTGCTGCGACGGGCGATCGGGAAGGGCGGCTGACCCGGCAACCAAGCGTACTCCGGTCTTGCCGTGGGATTCCATCCCGCCGCGTCCGCGAGGGGCACTCACATCGTCGGAATGAGCTTCGCCACCCCAAGACGCTCCCCGTCCCAAACCAGCGTCCCCGACCGCATGCCGGTCGATTGCTCCCGAAAACTGATCGCCGCCTAAAATGAACGCAGATTCGTTGGCCGAGTGATTCCGACCGGCATCATGTAATCAAACTAATCTGCCGAGTCAGCGGATTTCATGGGGAACGCCAGCCCCACCAAGCATTATGCTTTTAAAATGCTGGGGGGATGACGACCGAATGACACAACAAGGCCCTAATCAAAGCGATGGGCGGTCTCCGGACGATGACGAAACCATCGTCTCGGAACCGTTCGATGGCGACGATTCGACCCACAAGACCGGTGAACACGCCGGACCATCGGTCGACCCACAACGGGTGTTGGAAGCGGATCGGGTCGGTGACTATCGCATCGTCGACGTCATCGGGGTCGGTGGAATGGGCATCGTCTATCGAGCCGAAGACGTGATGCTGAAACGGACGGTCGCGTTAAAGGTGATGAAACCCGAAGTCGCGTCCAATGAGACGTTCCGGAAACGTTTTCTGCGCGAAGCCGAATCGGCCGCACGCATCGATCACGAAAACATCGTGACGATCTATCAAGTCGGCCAGCACAAGGTCGGCCAGCACAAGGTCGGCCGGCACCAAGGTGTGCCGTACATCGCGATGCGTTATCTGAGCGGAGAATCGCTGCGAGAACGATTGAAACGCGAAGGCCGAATTGAGCCCCGGCTCGTTGCCAACATCGGCCGTCAGGTCGCCACGGGACTCGCCGCGGCCCACGGCATCGGTCTGATCCACCGCGACATCAAACCGGACAACCTTTGGCTGGAAGCGGAAACCGGTCGTGTCAAGATTCTTGATTTCGGACTCGCCCGGTCGCAGGAAACCGACATGCGACTGACGAAGTCGGGCGTTGTTCTGGGGACGCCCAAGTACATGTCGCCCGAACAAGCGACTGCAAAAACGGTCGATCACCGCAGCGACCTGTTCAGCCTGGGCAGCGTGCTGTACCACCTGCTTAGCGGCACCGAACCGTTCGGGGGCAGCGATTCGGCGGCCACGCTGATCAAGGTCACCCAGGCCGACTTTGCACCGATCCAGAAGGTCTGTCCGAACCTGAATCCGAAGCTTGCCCGCTTGGTCAACGCGCTGCTGGCCAAGCACCCGGACAAACGCCCACAGTCGGCCCGCGAAGTGGCGCTGAATCTGGCTGAAATCGAAAAACAACTCGAAGCCGAGCATGAAGCGAACGCGCGGCGACAAAGTCTGACCGAAACCGCGGATCTGGCGTCGCCGGATCCAAGTCCTGTTCCCACGTCAGCGATTCCGACTGGGGTGGGGCGACCGTCTCCGCTGTCCCTCGTCCTGCTCGGCCTGGGGATCGTGTTGATCGGACTGTTGCTCGTTGCGTTTCTGTTTTAGGGCCGGAAAGGACAAATCCCGATGAACTGGCCGATTGGTTGAGAGGCGGTCGGCGGAAGGGGTGCACGACGTCGTTTCTAGGTCGTCTTGCTGAGTCCCACAGACGACGGCCCGGAAGGGCCATCGTACATCGAAGACCGAGTCCCACGGACGACGGCCCGGAAGGGCTGTCGTCCGTGGCAGAGCGACCGTCGAAGCTAGGCGTTCGCCCCAAGGCTAGACACCAACGGGTGCGGCGGGCTACAACGCCGCGGATGGGAAACTCACTGAAATCAGCTCCTTCGCAGACTTTTTTGATCGACGCCGCGATGATGCTGCATCGTTTCGGCACGCCGTCACACCGACTGGAACGTGTGATGGGGAAAGTCGCCGTTGCGCTGGGCATTCACGGCGAATTCTTGTACACGCCGACGGCGCTGGTGATTTCGCTCCGCGATTCATCGGGCGAGGAAATGACCGTCATCCGGCGTGTCGACAGCGGGCCGGTCAACGTCGACAAGCTGATTCGATTCGACGAATTGCTCAGTCGCGTCGAGCGTCGGGAGACCTCGGTCGATGCCGCGATGGAGGAAATGAAACAGATCGAACAGGCCAAGGCGTTGTACGGCCCGCCGGTCTACATCGTGGCCTGCGCGGTGGCCTGTGCCGCCGTTGCGGTGTTCTTTTCCGGGACGCCTTGGGAAATCGCGCTGGCCGGATTGGTCGGTGCACTCGTCGCGGGAATCGAGTTGCTGTATGAGCATTGGGGCCTGGAATTAGGGCTGTTGGAACTGTTGGCCGGAGTCGTGGCGGCCACCAGTTCGCTGCTGGTGGCCTGTTATGTCGTTCCGATCGATCACCGCCTGGTCACGTTGGCGGGTCTGATCATCTTGATCCCGGGTTTGCGTCTTACGGTCGCGTTGACCGAATTGGCCGTCGGACACTTGTCGGCGGGCGTGGCCCGATTGTCCGGCGCCCTGGTTTCGCTGGCGACGTTGTTCGTCGGTGCGATCTTGGTGTGGCGATTGTTGGACCGTTTTCAGCCGCAATTGGGTCCACGGTTACCGGTGGCATCGGATTGGCAATGGGTCGCGTTGGCGGTTGCGCCGATCGCGTTTGCCATCGTGTTTCGCGCCGGTTGGCGGCAATGGCCAATCATCGGTTTGGTCTCGGTCCTGGGCGTCGTCGTCAGTTGGGCAACCGGCCCACGGTACGGTATCGAAGTCGCCTCGTTTCTAGGCGCACTTTCGGTCGGGTGTGGCAGCAATCTGTACGCGCGGATTCGAGACATTCCCGCGCTGGTCGCGTTGACCCCCGGGATGTTGATCCTGGTCCCCGGTTCGCTGGGCTATCGATCGCTGTCGGCACTCTCACAGCAGCAAACCGTCGAAGCGGTCCAGTACGGCTTTGAAATGATCGTGATCGCCTCCAGCCTGGTCGGCGGGCTGATCGTGTCCAACGTGATCATTTCGCCCAAGCGGATTTTGTGATTCGCGACAAGCGGTCAGGGACGAATGACATCGTGAATCACCGGTCAAACGTAGCTACCTTCGCCAGAAGGTGGATCTCCGGGGCTTTTCACGCTCGCATCAAGCGTCGCGATGTCAACGTCGTTGCGTCTTGGCTAATGATCGCGGCCGCGTCGCAGGGACAGCGGCAGCGCGGCGTCGTCGCCGTTGATGTCCAGGTGCACGTCGCGCTGGGGGAACGGAATCGTGATCCCGGCCTTGGCCAGCGCCTCGGCGATCTCACGATTGATCTGATGCGTGACCTCGATTCGGTTGTCCAATTTTTCGAGGAAAAAGCGGACGACGAAATTCAGCGAACTGTCGCCGAAGGTGTCGAAATTGATCAACGGCGCGGGATCGGTCAGCACTTGCGGATGGTTTTTTACGACTTGATAAAGTAGCTCGCGGACCTGATCGGGGTCACTGCCATAGGCCACACCGATGTTGATGGTCAGTCGGTTGATCACGTTGGTGAGCGACCAGTTGAGCAGTTTTTCGGTGATCAGGTCTTTGTTGGGAATCACCAACTCTTTGCGATCCCAGTTGGTCACGGTGGTGGCGCGCATCTGAATCCGCGAGACGATTCCGGTGGTGTCGCCGATGGTGACGACATCGCCGACGCGGACCGGGCGTTCCAGCAACAGGATGATCCCCGAGACGAAGTTGGCGACGATTTCTTGCAATCCGAATCCCAGACCGACCGAGGCGGCGGCCAGCAGCCAACCGAGTTGGTTGTAGGGGACGCTCAGCAAGTTCATGACGATAAAACTGCCGGCGATGATGATCACGTATCGCAACAGTGTCGAGATCGCGTAGCGTGCCCCGGGATCGAGCTCCGTCCTGCCGCGGACCAGCAATTCAAAGACACGCGGGACCACACCGGTCGCGTAGACCATCAGCGCGATGCACAGCAGACTGTAAATCACATCCAACAGGCTGACCGACTCGATATTCTCTCCCGTCCCAACGGTCCCCAGCGAGAAGTCGTCGAAAAACGCCAGTGCGGGAACGAGGTCGTGCCAGATCAGCCCGAACCCGATCAGCCCCAGCGTCGAAGCGAACACCACCGCGGTCTGCCGACCCTGTTCGTCCAGTTTTTCGAGATCGCCCGCGCTTTCTTCTTCGAGCACGATGCCGACCTGATCGGCGATCGCCTTGTCTTCGCTGCCTTGCAATTCCTTCAGCTTTCGATCGCGTTGCTCCATCGCTCGGCGGCGTGCCAGATCGCGTCGCCGCAGCATCAGCCAGCGAGAAAGCAATCCGTGGCCGAGGACGATCACCACCAACAGCAGGAACGTCGACTGCAACGAATGCCCCAATCGGAAGGTGGTTTCCAGGTACCCGGCCAACGCCATGAAGGCGAACACGATGGGCGCCAGCACGGCGATCGCCCAGATCAGTTTTCGCATGCGGTAGAACAACGAACTCGGATTGTAAAGAACGAATTCGACATGCAGCGGGCTCTTCTGACGTAGCATCAGATGATGAAAGGCGGCCGTCACCAGAAACAGTGCCGTCGACATGATCCGGATCGCGAAGATCCGAACTTCGGCATCCGGATGCTCATAGAAGACGCCCATGGTCAGGACGATGCCCCCGCCCACCCAGGTGTACCAACGCAGATGCCGACGAAGATGTCGTCGCAGCTTTTCCGACCATCCGAAATGGCACTCGGCGACCCCCTTGTCGCGACAGACTTTCGAAAGCAGTTCACGCGACGACACGTACAGCGCGACCATGGCCAACGCGTTTCCCAGCCCGCGGACGAACGGATCGGCCGGCGAGGTTTTGACCAACAGAAACGCGAAGGTTCCCAAACACGCCGGCCAAACCATGGCGGTGACGAAGGTGGCCACCATGGCACGGACCGTCGACATAAACCCGACGTTGACCTTGGTCGCCTCCTCGCCTTCGTGCTTGATCGCGGCCCGCGCCCGCCCCCGCCCGAACAAGACGGCAAAGGTCAGCAGGATCAATCCCAGCGACGCCAGCGGTTCCAAGGTCACCGTCAAGACCATCTGATGCACCACGCCTACCCAAGACGCCGGCGCACTGACCCATTGAATCAGTTCCGGAGCAACAGCCAACTCGCCGATCGAGATGGTCGGGGCGTCTTTGGTCCAAAACAGATTCGCATCGATGGCCGCGGTGAATTCGTCGATCAACAAAATCAATTCGCGACGTTGCGTGTCGCTGGTCAGCATGGACTGCAAGACGGAGTTCTGTGAATGAAGCGTGTCTTCGAGCAGTTTGCGGCGTTTGCGTTTGAGCACCCACTCGGCCTCGTCAAGCCCCAAGTCGCCCCATGCGATCTCCGTGCTGTCCCAGTCCACTTGCACCGCTTCACGCTGATCGAGCCACTGGTTGATGTCGGCCAGCTCGTCTTCCATCTTGAAGGTGCTGAGCTGGTACTCTTCGACCTTCTTGGTCAGATCGTCACGGGGACGGAATTTGTTTCGCAGTGCTTTCGCTTCTTCCCTCTGTTGGCGAAGGATCACGCCCAAGGCGTCGGTCAACCCGATCGCATCGATTCGCTCCTTGGAGGATTTTGCATCCGCTTTGACATCATCCATCGCGGATTGGACGCCCGACAAGTTCTGTTGGGTCGTGGCAGTCTGCTCGATCAGTTGCCGCTGCAACTCGGCAAGTTCGACGTTGCTTTCGGCCAGCGTTCGCAGACTCTTGGGAACCGAGGCGACGGTTTGTTTCAGATCCGCCGTGGTCGCATTGACCTGGTCCTTCTGCATCTCCAAAATCGCTTCCTGCAGCAACTCGGTTTGGCGACGCAGTTGTGTCACGTTCGCTTCGGCCAGCTTCCGTTCCAACGGCAACAAATCCACGGTCGCGGTGTAGGCCGCTTGCTCGTTCTCGAGCGCCTCGATCCGAGCGGCCAATTCTTCGCCGCGTGCCGCCAGCAAGGTTTTGCGCGTCTGGGACTCGATCGCCGATTCGTTGACCGGTGCCGGCTGAGCCTGTTGCCCGGCAACGTCGGCACGTTCTTTCTCCGCATCGGACAGCAGTCCCGGGATTTCGCCCAGTCGGGTCCGCCGCCGCGTCGACTCGGCCGTCAGATCGGTTACCTGTTTGGAAGCGGTCGCCAATTCGGCTTTCAACGTGGCCAAACTCTGGGTCGCGTCGGCCAGCGTCAGCCCCTCGGCGAGGGTGGGTTCCGCACCCGACAAGGCGTCCAGTTTGGCTTGGAGCTCCGCTTGGCGGGCCGCCACGCTGCCGATCATCTGGGAGTATTGATTCGCCAATTCCTCGTACGTCTGCCCCTGCTGCAGCGTCTTTTTGGCTTGCTGCAGCATCGACACCAGCCGCGTCTTGGTTGCCGCATCCAGCTCCGATTTCAGTTCCAGCGCCGCCAGTTCCGCATCGATCGAATCAGTCGTGGGGCCGTTGGAGGCAACGATCGGAGTGGCCGGCAGAGTGGCTGGCGGGGCGTCAGGCGGCGTTTCCTGGCCGTGACAGGTCAGGCAGGCCAGCGGCACCGCGAGGACGACAAAGCATTGCAAGCAAAGCGAGCGAACGGCGGACAGCGAAAATGGCATATCGGTCAACGGTTTTTGTTGCGTGGGAGATCGGCTCAGACGCCACACAGGATCTGATCATCTGCCGGCTTGGAGGTTTTCTATGTGTTTCGCTTCGATGTGGCAAACCCACCTGCCAGGCTTTGGTGTCGATACACGTCGTATCCTAAACCACGACATGGCTCCTCTCTCCCTAAAGCAGATCGCGCGAAAAACCTTGATCGCGGCGTGTCAGATGCCGCGATCTGTTTTGGGGAGAGGGGCTGAGGGTGAGTGGCCGCCTAGCTGAGCCGTCGGCGCGTTAGATCAGTAGCTTTTGACAGGCCGCTGGCCCCCTCATCCCCAGCCCTTCTCCCCCGCAAAGCCGGGGGAGAAGGGAGCCATGGTAGATTGTGTAAACACCTCTGCCCACTGAGAGCCCCGAAGAGGTTGCCGTTGGAGCGAGGGGATTTACTGCGGCTCAGATTCACGCCAGCACCACCAATTGCCCCTCGCTTAGAGTGAAGCCCTTCGAGCCGGCGTTTGTCTGATCCAAAACCTGCCGATGACTTTTGAAGTTTCACGTCGGAATCGGCTTGCCGCCGTTTGCCTCGGTCTCGTAGTGTCGACTTGGCGGGTCTGACCGACCGCCGCACGAGTACGGAGTCACGTTTCAGGCAGGAGGCCTGCTTTGTTCAACCAGTCGATCAATCATCGGATCGTTGCCACATTGGTCCTCGCCTGGGGGCTGACCACACCGCCGGGTGTGTTCGGCACGGAGGACGACATGATCGGCCAGGCGGCGGCCCAACCGGCGCGGCAAACCGCTTCACTGACGGCCGAACAGATCAATCAACGGCTGCAGGCGGCGGAGCAGGATGCGACACTGGCGGCCGACGTCCGCACCTCCGTGGTGGATTTGTATCGAGCAGCGCTGGCGGATCTGAAGGCCGCCGGCGAGCTGAACCGACAGCGTGACGAGTTGGTCGCAGAAGCGGAATCCGCCGGCACCCGGGTCGAACGCATCCGCGGCAAACTGGAGGAACTGAAAACCAAACAACCGGTCATCGACCCGCAGTTGAAGCTGGTCGAACTGGAACAACAGTTGGCCCAACTGGAATTGCAGTTGGCGACACAAAAACAGAATCGTTTGGCGGCCGAATCGGAATCCCAGACGCGTTCGCAGCGTCGCAAGGAGATTCGATCGAAGCTGGTGGCGTTGCAACAGAAGCTGGAAGAGAGCCGGCACAATCGCGTGGCCGACACCTCCGGCGAGACCTCGGCCTTGACCGCCGCCCGACAGGTGCGTGCCGAGACCAGCCAACATCTGCTGGAAAACGAAGGACCGACGCTCGAAGCGGAGTTGGCCAAGTACGACGCCGAAGAAGCACTCGGCATTGTCCAGCTGCGATCGGACCTGGCGGCCAAGCAGGTGATGTTCACCGAAAAGAGTCTCGAGGCGTTGGGGCTGCGGATCAAGGAGGCGCGGGAAATCGCCGCGGCCGAATCGGTCCGCAAGGCAAAGCTGGAAGCGATCGAGACGGCACCGTCACTGCGGGCGTTTGCCGAACAGAACCAGGCCCTGGCCGAAAGTGCCAAACGGGTCGCCGACTCACTGGCGACCGCCGAACAGGAGCTCAAAGCCGCGACCGAGGCTCACGAGAAGCTGGCCAAGCAATTCAAGACGACCCAAAAGAAGGTCGACTTGGTCGGGCTGACCAGTTCGGTGGGCGCCCTGCTTCGAAAGCAACGTTCCACTCTGCCCGATATGCGGCAGCGAAAAATCGACGTCGCCGATCGCCAGACACTGATCAACGATGCCCAGTACGAGCTGTTTGAATACGACGACGAACGGCAAGCGATCGCGGACACCGAATCCTGCATCGCGGAGATGATCCAGCAATCGACCAACGGTCGCGATACCGCGGTGCTGCGGTCGGCCGCACAAGAACTGCTGGCGCGAAAGCAGGAGTATCTCGATGCGCTGATCCGCACCAGCAACCAGTATTTCGATGCGCTCGTTGAACTGGACTTTGAAGACCGCCAGATCATCAAGCTGACCGCCGAGTACGAAAACTACATCGACGAGCGGGTGTTATGGATCCGCAGCGCACGCTTCCTGAGCGACGATTTTTCGATCGAAACGAGCGACAAACGGCTGCTGGATGCCGAAGCCTGGGTCGGACTGGGGGCGCACCTGATCAAGGATGCCCGAAACCGTTTTCCCGTCTACCTGCTGGCCGCCACCGGGTGCGGGCTGTTGATGCTGCGGCGCAAACGCATGCGGGACCGGATCAAGGAAGCCGGTGCGGTGGCGATGAAGGCGAACTGCCAAACGATGGTCCCCACGGTGCTGACGCTGACATTGTCGATCATCGTTTCCGCGACCGGTCCACTGCTGTTCGCGTTCTTGGGCTGGCGGCTGGGCGTCACCCACGCCGATGACCTGTTCATCAAGGGCGTCTCGCGCGGCATGACCTCCGTCGCCGTCATCTGGTTGGCGCTGGAGTGTTTGCGTCAGATCTGCCGGCCGCAGGGGTTGGCGGAAAACCACTTCCGCTGGAATCGCAGCGTGACGACGACGGTGCGGCGCGAAATGCGACAACTGTTCGGAATCGCGTTGCCGATCGTCTTCATCACGGGAATGCTATCGGTGACCGATTCGTCCCACGGTCGCAATTCGGTCGAGCGTGTGGCGTACATCGCCGGCATGATCGTGTTGGCGGTGTCCCTGTACCGATTGTTCAGCCCCGCCGGAATGCTTCGCGACTACCTGACGACGCACAAGTCCGAATGGGTCAGCCGACTTCGATACGGCTGGTGCCTTGCGGCGGCCAGCGTTCCGCTGACCTTGGGCTTGCTGGCGACGTTTGGGTATTACTACACGGCCGAAGTCCTGTTCTGGCGTGTCTTTGCCACCGCCCTGTTCGTCTCCAGCCTGTTCGTGCTGCGTTCGATGTTGTTGCGATTGTTGTTGCTGCGTCGACGCTCACTCAGCATCGCACAATCGCGGCAGCGCGCCGCGGCGGCGGCCGCGGGCACGGCGGGCAGCGAGGACGACGGCCGACAATCGGTTGCGGGCATCGTCACCTCGACCCCGGAAAATGACATCACCGCACACAGCCTGCAATCCAAGCGTCTGGTCACCACCGCATTGGTGGCCGGGTCGGTGATCGGTCTGTGGTGCATTTGGGTGCAGGTGTTGCCGGCGCTGGGGATGTTGGACAAGTACGAATTGTGGGGCGGATCGACGCCCCCAACGGTTGCCGCATCGTCACCGGCGGACGCAACGGCGGCGGTCGGCATGATTCCCGGTGCCGATGTAGCGGCGGAATCGACCGGGTCGATCGAATCGACGGCCGGGCGTTCGGATGTCGTCACCGCCTCGGATCTGGCGTTGGCGATCCTGATCGCGTTCGTCACTTTCGTGTTGGCCAAGAACGGTCCGGGGTTGCTGGAGATTTCGGTGCTGCAGCAGTTGCCGGTCGACGCGTCGGTCCGTTACGCGATCACGACCTTGGTCAGTTATGCGATCGTGCTGGCCGGAACGATCGCCACCTGTTCAACGATCGGGTTGCAGTGGTCCCAGATCCAGTGGCTGGCGACGGCATTGACCTTCGGTTTGGCGTTCGGTTTGCAGGAGATGTTTGCCAACTTCGTGGCGGGGCTGATCATTTTGCTCGAACGTCCGATCCGCGTCGGCGATGTCGTGACGGTCGATGACGTGACCGGCGTGGTTTCCAGAATCCGCATCCGGGCCACGTCGATCACCAACTGGGACCGCAAAGAGTACGTGGTCCCGAACAAGGAGTTCATCACCGGCCGATTGCTCAACTGGACCCTTTCGGACAAGATCAATCGGATCGTGATCAATGTCGGTCTGGCCTATGGCAGCGACACCGAACAGGCCCGCGAGATCTTGCTGAAAGCGGCCAACGATCACCCGCTGATTTTGGACGATCCGCCATCGGTGGCCACGTTCGAAGGATTCGGCGACAACGCGCTGAATCTGTCTCTGCGAACCTATCTGCCGACGCTGGACAATCGGTTGGAGGTGATTCACCAGTTGCACACCGAAATCGACCAGGCGTTCCGCCGGGCGGGAATCGAAGTCGCGTTCCCACAACGCGACCTGCACATCCGCTCGATGCCGGCCGCGGCCGCGTTGGGGCTCGATGGCGAGCGTCCGCAGTCCAAGTCGATCAGCGAAGCGGCGTAGCGTTCCGCCGCAGCTTGGTTTTCGGTTGGGCTGGACAGTCGCCGTCCTCTCCGAGGTCGGCGCGGGACAAAGCTTTGCTGATTCGCGCTCGCCGAGTTCGGAGAACACGGCGACATTTTGTGCTCGCCGAGTTCGGAGAACACGGCGACATTTTGTGCTCGCCGAGTTCGGAGAACACGGCGACATTTTGTGCTCGCCGAGTTCGGAGAACACGGCGACATTTTGAAGGCATCGTCAACGACGTGAAATGAGTCGCGGTAGTCGACTGGTGCACTGTTGCCATTGGTGAATCCTTGATGGCTGTTTCGTCGTGGGCCATCGTCCCGTGCTGTCTCGGGGTTTCCCGACCCGCTATAGTGGAAGGGCTCCTCCACTCCGTTTCCGGCTACGAGTCTGTTCCGATGGTGATCGTCGCAACCGCAATCAGTGACAAGGGATTGAAGCGCGACGGGAACGAAGATCAGTATCTGATCGACGAAAGCCTGGGATTGTATGTCGTTTGCGACGGGATGGGGGGACACTGTGCCGGTGAGGTCGCGGCCGAACGGGCGATCGAATTTGCGTCCGACCACCTGGCCAAAAACCGCGACCTGATCCAGTCGGCCGGTGAGTCGCCCGACGGCGTGTTCCGAGTGCTGAAGGTGGTCGAAGAAGCCGTCCAGCAGGCCAGCCAGGGGCTCAATCAACTCGCCCGAACGACTCCCGATTATGCCGGGATGGGAACCACGTTAACGCTGTTGGTTGTGGTCGAAAACAAGGGCGTCATGGCACACGTCGGCGATTCGCGGTTGTACCTGTTGCGTCAAGCCGAGGTCCACCAACTGACCAGCGACCACACGTTGGCCAACGAGCTGTTTCTGTCCGGAGACATGACGCGGGAAGAGGCCAACGACAGTCGGTACCGCCATGTGCTGACCCGCAGCATCGGGCCCCATGAATTCGTGGATGTCGACACGCTGCTGTTCGATTTGATCCCCGGCGATCGCCTGCTCCTCTGCTCCGACGGACTGAGCAATTACTTCGGCAGCAGCTCCTGTGTCGCCGATTTCATGTCCAAACCGGACATCATCGCGCAACCGGACACGCTGGTCGAATTTGCCAAGCAATCGGGCGGGGCCGACAACATCACCGCGATCGTGGTCGAAGTCCAGGGTGATGCGAACGACCATCCGGCCGCGGACATCCCCAAGAAGATCGATTGTCTCAAACGCATCTTCTTGTGCAAAAAGCTGTCGGTTCGACGGCTGATGCACCTGGTCGCGATCACCAATGTCATCCAGTGTGCGGCGGGCAAAGAACTCATCGCGATGGAGTCCGAATTGACGGGCATGTACGTCGTTCTCGATGGACGTTTCCGCGTGATCGACGAGGACGTCGTCGAAGGCGAGCTTACCCCCGGCGATTGCTTCGGCGAAGCATCCCTGTTGACGGAAACGCAGTCGACCGCGTCGCTCGTCGCCATCGAGCCGTCGCGGGTACTACTGATCGGTCGAAAGGACTTCGGCAAGCTGACCCGCCGACTGCCCCGACTGGGCAACGTGATGCTGCGAAACCTCGCCAAACAACTCGCACGTCAAATCGCCGCGATGCAAACCCGTCCGATCAACCTGGATGACACGGGGCCATTGTGATGTCGACGTTCCAACGCATCGGGTTGATTCTACTCTTGCTACTGAGCGGACTTGGTTGCAACGCCCACGGTGCGGCTGGACGGGAATCTGACGCAAGTCCTGAGCTTGAGTGCGTCCGTTCAAACGTAGCTACCTTCGCCAGAAGGTGGATTAACGGCGATTTCCACGCTCTGGCGAGCGTAGCTACGTCGACGATGTCTCTCAACCTGCTGCAAGTGCCCGCCGAACCGGATGCCGCACAAGACACAGACCTCCAAGACACCGCGGCACCTCCGATCGTCGTCGGCACCAAGCACAGCCCTCCGTTTGCGATCAAGAACAACGACGGGACCTGGAGCGGGATCAGCATCGAGCTGTGGAAGAACCTGTGCGGTGAACTGGATCTGCAATACGAATTCCGTGAATTGTCGCTTGAGCAGATCTTACAGGGGTTACAGCGTGGCGATCTCGATGCCGGGGTGGCGGCGATCAGCGTGACGGCCGAACGCCACCGGCAGATGGAGTTTTGTCATCCCCATTACGCGACGGGATTGGGGATCGCCGTTTCGCGGCACCACCGGGCCAGCGTGTTGGCGTCGATCCGTGAAGTGTTCAGTTTCCGTTTGATCCTGTTCGTCATCATCATGGCGTGCGTGGTCGCGTTTTGCGGCTGGCTGTTCTGGACGTTTGAACGCGATCGCAACGAAACGCTGTTCGGCAAGGGCCGACGCCAAGGTGTTTCGACGGGGATGTGGTGGTCGATCATCGTGCTGTTGGGGCACAAGGGGATCGCACCGGTCAGCATTTGGGGCCGGGTGTTGGCGACGATCGCGATGCTGGCCAGTATCGCGGTCATCAGCCTGATCACCGGAGTCGTCGCGTCGGCGTTGACGGTTCGGCAATTGGACATCGGCATCGCTCACCCGAGTGACCTGCAGCATGTCAGCGTCGTGACCGTGTCGGGCAGCACCAGCGCCGATTACCTGCGCAGCCGGCGGATTCCTTTTCGAGTGTACGCGACACCGGACGAAGCCATGCGGGCGATCGATGAAGGGAAAGCCGACGCCGTGGTGTATGACCGCGCGTTGATGAACTACCTTGCGCTGTTGGAATTCAACGATCGCATTGAGGTGCTGCCTGTTTCGTTCAACTCACAAGAATACGCGATCGCGTTGAAACCCGACAGCGAACTGAGGCGACCACTCAACGAGGAACTGTTGCGGTATCGTGCGACGGATGCTTGGAGCGATCTGTTGTACCGGTACTTGGGAGAATCGCAATGATCGCTCGACCAGTCGCGGCGGTGCTCTTGGTGATGTTCGGTCTGCCGACATCGATGCCGGTGGCGTTTTCACAACCGGTCGATCCGCCACCGGCGATCGAGATCCCCGACACGCTGACGGTGGCCAGTCGCAGCGTCCCACCGTTTGCGATGGAGCAGGCGGACGGCCGCTGGCAGGGCATCAGCATCGACCTGATCGAGAAGATCAAGTCGGACTTGGAAGTGGAGTCCGGGCATCAGATCCAGCTTCGCTACCAATCGCTATCACTCGACGAGATGCTCGACGCGGTGGAAGCCGGCCGGGTGGACATCGCGGTGGCCGCCATCACCGTCAACGCCGAACGCGAGAAACGGATGGATTTCACGCACGCGTTCTTCCATTCCGGGCTGGGCATCGCACTCGGCAGCACGCAACGCAGACCGGCATGGCCGGGGATCATCGAGGCGGTCCTCTCGCCCACGTTCCTGCGGATCCTCGCCGGATTGATGTTCGCGATGTTGATCAGTGCGGTCGCGGTCTATTTCTTTGAACGAAAACACCGCGGCGGTGACTTTCAGTACGGGGTCGTGCGGGGGATCGGTGCCGGGTTGTGGTGGGCGGCGGTGACGCTGACGACGGTGGGCTATGGCGACAAGGTCCCGCGAACCGTACCGGGTCGGCTGATCGGATTGATCTGGATGTTTGCCGGTCTGTTCATCATCGCCAGCTTCACCGCGGCGGTCACTTCGGTGTTGACGGTCGATCAGCTCCGCTCGCGGGTGGCCGGACCGGGCGATCTGTCGCGCGTCAAAGTCGCCACGGTCGCCGGGTCGACCTCGGCGGACTATTTGCGTTCACACCATATCCGTTTCCGGTCGTACCAGACCGTCGAAGCGGCGCTCGAGAATTTGGACCAGGGGCGCATCGATGCGGTCGTCTACGACGCACCGATCCTTCGACACCTGGTCTTCCAAGCCGATTCGAGCAATCTCTACGTGCTGCCGGTCACGTTTGAGCGTCAGAGTTACGCGTTTGCCCTTCCCAGCGACAGTCCATTGCGTGAACCGATCAATCGAAGTCTACTCCACCAGACATCCTCGTCCGACTGGGAAGACACCGTGCAGAGCTATCTGGGCAGCGACCAGTAACGCGACGACGATGGTCTTGTTCGTGGTCATCGACATTCAACATCAGGAAGGGGTCCATGAGTCCCGGCATCTTCAAGAAACAATACACCCGCGTCGGCGCCCGGCCCGGCACCCTGGTGATCTCCAAGCAATCGCCGCGACCGGTGGTCAGAGGCATTTTCTACAATCCCCAAAGCGTGGATGACCACCTGATCGAAGACCTGGATCAATTGCCCGAAATCCTGAAAGCGGAGACGGTCGGTTGGATCGACGTGCAAGGATTCGGCGATCGATCGGTGATGAACAAGATCGGATCGATCTTCTCGCTGCACCCGCTGCTGTTGGAAGATGTCGTCAATGTCCCCCAGCGTCCCAAGACCGAACTGTATGACGACCAGCTGTTGATCGTCGTTCGAATGGTGCGTTTGAAAGACCCCGAGGAACAGTCCCGCTATCGCGTCGACATGGAACAGGTCAGCATCGTCCTGGCGAAAAACTACGTGATCACGTTCCAAGAACGCTACGGTGACATCCTGGATCCGGTCCGGAAACGAATCAAAAGCGGCAAGGGCATCATTCGAAAACGCGGGGCCGACTACCTGGCCTACGCGATCGCCGACACCATCGTGGACGGGTACTATCCGGTGCTGGAGGGGGTCGGCAACGATTTGGAAGCGATGGAGGACGAGGTGATTCGCAATCCGTCGCCGGAGGTCCTGGCCGAGCTGAACACACTCAAGAACCAGCTGATCAATCTCCGCCGCGCCGTCTGGCCGCAACGTGAAGCGGTCAACTCGCTCGTCCGTGGTGATTATTCGCTGATCGGCGAAGACGTGCGTTTGTACCTGCGTGACACCCACGACCACTGCATCCAAACATCGGAGGTCGCCGAAATGTATCGTGAGATGGCAACCGGATTGATGAACACCTACCTGTCGTCGGTCGCCAACCGAACCAACGACGTGATGAAGGTGCTGACCATCATGGCCAGCTTGTTCATTCCGTTGACGTTCATGGCCGGCATCTACGGGATGAACTTCGAACACATGCCCGAACTGCACTACCAATACTCCTATCCCTTGCTGTGGCTGGTGATGTCCCTCACCTGCGTCGGCATGTTGATCTTCTTTTGGCGCAAGGGCTGGATCGGCCGCGGCTGACGCAGGATCCCCGCGATGTACGACCGCCCTTCCCGGCCGTCCGTTCGTAGGGTTTTGGCGTTTTCGATTCCGCGAAACCCTCTTGGGATCAGCCGTTTGGCGCCAGCCTACGGGCCTCCGTCGACGGGCCTCCGTCGACGGGCCTCCATCGACGGGCCTCCATCGACGCTGGGGCCCGAACGCTTGCGCGAATCGGCTGATGTCACTCGTGTTTCGTCGCCCGAAGGCGGCTGTGAGTCGACCAACCATCGCGGAATCATTCCGCTTGAATTCTGAACCACCGCGAAATCCAGATTTTGAGCGGTCCGGGAACGAGTCGCGATCGACGGCAGCCCTCCCGGACCGCCGCTCGGATTCTTCCCTCTGGGCGGCCAACGCGGCTTGCCAGCCCACGAATCCGCGTCAGACTGACAGCCCCCTCGACCGATTCAAACGAAAGGCTGGCACCGTGAAGACACCAAACGAACCGGACACGATCGAAGCGAACGATGGATTCGATTCGCAAGCCGGCGATGTAGCCGTTTCCGATCGTCCCTGGGAAGAACTGACCCGCCTGGCCGAACTGGGCGATCCGGAGAGTTTGGAAGAGTTCCTTTCGGAACTGACGACGACCGATCAGGCGTTGGCGCTGAGTCGGTTGGACGAAAACCACCGCGTCCAGGTCCTGGAGAAACTCGATGCCGAAGACGCCGCGGATTTGATCGCGGCCCTGCCGGAAGTCCAGGCGGCCGATGCGATCGCATCACTGGAACCGGACACCGCCGCGGCGATCGTCCAGGAATTGCCCAGCGACGAACAGGCCGACGTCCTGGGCGATTTGAGCGACCAGCAGGCGGCGGCCATTCTGAACGTGCTGCCGGTCGTCGAAGCCGACGCCGCTCGCCAACTGGCGTCCTACGACGACGACGTCGCCGGCGGGATGATGGTCTTGGAAATGCTCCGCTTCACACCCGACATGACCGTCGCCGATGTGATCGCGGAGCTGAACAAGAACGCCGACATCTACAGCGATTTCGACGTCCGCTACGCCTACGTGTGCGACCATGACGATGCCCTGGTCGGCGTGCTGCCGATGCAAAACCTGCTGTTCGTCCGGCGCGGTTCCAAGCTGTCCGAGCTGATGATCACCGAGCCGATCTCGGTACTCGACACGACGCCGCTGGATGATCTGATCGAATTGTTCGATGCCCACCACTTCCTGGGCGTCCCGGTGGTGGACCGAGACGGACGACTGAAGGGAATCCTGCACCGCGAAGCGGTCAATTACGAAGAAACGCGTGCGGCCGAGAGCGACTACCTGAAAAGCCAGGGGATCGTCGGTGGGGAGGAATTGCGTTCGATGCCGCTGTGGCTTCGTGCCCGCCGACGGTTGAGCTGGTTGAGTATCAACATCCTGCTGAACATCGGTGCCGCGGCAGTGATCGCCTACTTTCAAGAAACGTTGCAGGCGGTGATCGCGCTGGCCGTGTTTCTGCCGATCATCAGCGACATGAGCGGCTGTAGCGGCAACCAGGCGGTCGCGGTCAGCATGCGTGAACTTTCGCTCGGGCTGGTGCGGCCCTCGGAAGTCTTCCGCGTTTGGTGGAAGGAAGTCACCGTGGGGCTGATCAACGGCGCGGTCCTGGGGTTTCTGGTCGCCATCTGCGCGGTGATTTTCGACGGCAACGGCTACTTGGGACTGGTCGTCGGCGTCGCCTTGTTCGCCAACACGTTGGTCGCTGTTTCGATCGGTGGCGTCGTCCCTTTGGTGCTCAAACGATTCGGGTTTGACCCCGCCGTGGCCAGCGGCCCGCTGTTGACCACGGTGACCGACATGTGCGGTTTCTTCTTCGTCTTGGGGTTGGCGACGTTGCTGCTGTCGAGACTGGTCGTTTGAGCCGACGGCTGGGACAGCCGTAGCGGAAGCCGCCAAGGCTTTCGGAGCCCCGGGGCGGCTTCGCCGCCAAGGCGAAATTCTTGGCGAATTCCGCTACGGTGCAACCAGCCTCAAGGCGCGAGCAACACGATGCTTAAGTCATCTGGCTTGCCCAATTCGGTGTGCATCCGCTCGGTCGCCTGATCGACCAGCCGGCGCATGCGTTTGATCGGCGGGCCGACGCGGGCCAAGGAACAGACCTCGTCCAGATGCAAGTTGTCGAACAGCCCGTCGCTGGCCAAGACGATCGTGTCACGCTTGGCCAACGTGACCGCCGGACCGATTTCGATGTGCATGCTTTTGGACCCCACCAGATTCGAAACGAAGTGCCGATCGTCGTGATACATCGCTTCCTCCTCGCCCATCATCCCCGATTCGACGGCGTAGCCGACCGGCGAATGCGAGGTCGATTTCCACTTGATCACGCCGCGTTGACCGACAACCAAGGCCATCGAATCGCCGACCTGGTACCCCCGCGCGACCCGGTTCTGCACCTCGACCACCGAGATCGTCGTCCCGGCTCCGATCCCCAGCTCCAGCACGCGGGTGTTGGCTTTCTCGATCCCGTCCAAGATCAACGGCCGCAGATCGCCGCTTTCGGTCTGTGACTGCAAACTTTCGGCCAGACATTGCATGGCGATGGCGGATGCCCGGTGCCCCGACGGAGACCCGCCGACGCCATCGGCGACGGCCAAGACCAGGGCGTCGTCAAAGGTGCGGATCACCGCGGCGCTGTCATCGTTGGGATCTTGCTTGCCCGGACAGGTGCGGGCCAGCACCAACACCTGGCCCTGGACCTGGTCGAGAACCTCCGGCTGCTCCATCTCACATTCCAGATAGAGCTGCGACTGGGGCGTCGATGTGGAAACGCGATGCTCGCTCGACATTTAATTAGATTTTCGTTTGCGAAGGACGTGTCGAATCGCCTTGGTCCGCGACTTCTCCCACTCCGCGGCCATCTTACTGGCATCGGCATAGCGCTCGCGCGGTTTAACGGCGACCGATTTTCGTATGATGCCGATCAGTTCCGGATGCACCCGTTTGCGGATCGTCGCCGCACCGGGAAACGGCCAATCGAAGGGATACTCCGGCCACTTTCCCGAGAACAATCGGTAGGCGATCAAACCGAGCGAAAACACGTCGCTGCGGGCCGACGGCTTGCCCATCGCCTGCTCCGGAGGCATGTAACCGAGCGTCCCGGTCCCCGAACCGTTGATCGTTTGCTGGGCCACCTTGGCAATGCCGAAGTCCGCCAGCCGCAACCAGTCGTCGTCGAACAGCAGAATGTTCTCGGGCTTGATGTCACAGTGAATCACCCCCATCGCGTGGGCGTACGAAACCGCTTCGAGCAACTGCGACATCAACTCAAACCCGAGCTCGAACCGGATTCGCTTGGTCAACCGGTCATTGAGGGTTCGTTTGGCCAACGGCGACACGATCACAAAGTGGCCTTCGATGAACCGGGCGTCGCGAATCGGCAGGATGTTGGGATGATCCAGCTCGATCGTCAGCTTGACTTCCCGTCGAAATTCATCGATCAGCTCCGGCGTGACCCACCTTGAATTGGGGATTTTCAGCGCCACCTTGGTCGACAACAACGTGTCGGTCGCGGCGTAGACGTCGGCAAAACCGCCTTGTCCGATCCGTCGGTTGAGCCGGTATTTTCCCAGACGGCTGCCCACGCGAAGCCGTGGCGCATCGCGGGCAAGTCGGGCATCGCGGGAGATCGGATAGTCAGATTGTTTTGCCATGCGTTACCAGTCAACACCCAATGATCAACAGATCGTACCTGATCGGCCGGCGTTCCGCCGCCCCAATCGGAACGCTTGCCCGCTGCAACGAGCGCATCGTCTGCCATATAATAGAAGAGGAATTGTCCGACACTCACTAAAAGCCGCGCGCTTTGCGATCGTTCACCCCATGGTTTCAGATCCATCCCATTCTTCAAGTCAATCCCATTCTGCAAGCCAAGCTTGGTTCGGCAAGTCCATCGCGCCCGGTGAATCGGTCAACTCGGAACTATTGATCACCGAAAGTTACAGCAGCCGCGATATCGGCATCGCCGTGCGGGTGATCCGCGGACACCGCGACGGGCCGACCGTGTTCGTTTCCGGGGCCTTGCACGGGGATGAGATCAACGGGACCGGCGCCATCCGGTCGCTGATCGCCGACGGCGAGTTGCAACTGACCGCGGGCACGGTCGTCTTGATCCCGGTCCTGAACGTGCTGGGGTTCGAGCGTCACTCGCGCTACCTGCCCGACCGCCGGGACCTGAATCGATGCTTTCCCGGCAACGCCAGCGGAAGCATGGCCACGCGGATGGCTAAGGTGATCTTTGATGCCATCGTCCGCCGCAGCGATTTTGGGATCGACCTGCACACCGCGGCGGTGCGGCGGACCAATTACCCGAACGTCCGAGCCGACTTTCGCAACGCCCAGTGCATGCGGCTGGCCGAAGCCTTCGGCGCCGGCGTGATCCTGGACGGCAAAGGCCCCAAGGGATCGTTTCGCCGCGAAGCCACGCTGTCGGGCTGCCCGACGATCGTGGTCGAAGGCGGCGAAGTCTGGAAGGTCGAACCGTCGATCGTCGACTGCATGAAACGCGGCGTTCTGAATGTGCTGAAAGAATTGGACATGATGGACGGCGACCCGGAAATCCCGGCCGGCCAAGTCAAAATCAAGCAAACCAAGTGGGTCCGCGCCGAACGCGGCGGGTTCATGGACATGCACGTCTCGCCGGGCAGCACCGTCGCCGCCGGCCAGCCGATCGCCACCAACAGCACGCTGGTCCATCAAGACCAAAACCAACTCCTGGCCCCGTTTGACGGGATCGTGATCGGGATGTCGACCCTGCCGGCCGTCCAACCCGGCGAGCCCGTCGTCCACCTGGGACGGCTGGCCGGCGCAAAAAGCGCCCGCCGCGTGGAAAAACATTCCCAGGCCGACGACGTTCAACGAACCGCCCAAGAACACCTGTCGACGAACATCCAAATCGTCGACCCGAATTGAATTACCGTTCACCTTGTCCCTTTGATCGAATCGCCAATACGGTGTCGCCATGAAACTCGGAATCCTCTCGCGAAGTATTCGCTGCTACAGCACCCGCCGGTTGCGCGAAGCCGCCATCCAACGCGGCCACAAGGTGAAGGTCCTGGACACGTTGAAATTCGCCATCGACCTGAAGCCGGCCGAACCCGATCTGTTCTTTCGCGGCAAACACCTGTCGCATTACGACGCCGTGCTGCCACGCATCGGTGCCTCCATCACCCAGTTCGGCACCGCCGTCGTGCGGCAGTTCGAACAGATGGACATCTTCACCACCAACTCCTCGGCCGGGATTTCCAACTCCCGCGACAAACTCCGTAGCCTGCAAATCCTCAGCCGCCACCAGATCGGCATCCCCGAAACCACCTTCGTACGCGACAAACGCGACGTGTTGCCGGCGATCGAACGGGTCGGCGGGGCTCCGGTCATCATCAAGCTGTTGGAGGGGACACAGGGCATCGGCGTGCTGCTGGCCGAATCGGTCAAGGCCGCCGAAGCGATCGTCGAGTTGCTGCAAAGCCAAAAACAAAACGTGCTGATCCAAAAGTTTGTCGCCGAGAGCAAAGGCAAAGACATCCGCGCCTTTGTGGTCGGAGACCAAGTCGTCGGCGCCATGCGGCGGGTCGCCCAAGGCCAAGAGTTTCGCAGCAACGTGCACCGCGGCGGTGTCACCGAACCGGTCGATCTGCCCGACGACTATCGCGAAGCCGCCATCCGAACCACTCAAATCATGGGCTTGCGCGTCGCCGGCGTCGACATGCTGGAAGGCAAGGACGGCCCCCAGATCATGGAAGTCAACTCGTCGCCCGGACTGGAGGGCATCGAACACTGCCTGCAACTGGACATCGCCGGTTCCATCATCGACTACATCGCCGCCCAAGTCGATTTCCCCGAAATCGATTTGCGGCAGCGCCTGACCGTCAGTCGCGGTTACGGCGTGGCCGAGATCCATGTCCCCGAAGGATCCGAATTCATCGACAAAACCATCCAGGCATCCGGGCTGAGAGAAAAAGACATCAACGCACTGACGCTCTACCGCGGTGCATCCGTCATCCCCAATCCCAGAGCCGACCGTGTGCTGATGGCTGGCGATCGGCTGCTGTGCTTCGGAAAACTGGAACTGATGCGAGGCCTGATTCCCAAAAAGACCCGCCGAATTCGCAAGCCCAAGGTGCGGCACCTGCCCGATCTGCCCGTCGCCCACGAAGCGCTGACCAGCGATCCCGATGCGACCGAGTCCTGAGCGGTCTGCAGTGGTTCGGAATTCGAGCGAAATCGTCCCGTGATGGACAGTCGACTCATAACAGCCGTCGGGCGATGAAACACGCGTGACATCAGCCGATTCGCGCAAGCATTCGGGCCCCAACATCCATTGAAGGCCCGTAGGCGGGCGCCCAATGCCATCGACTTAATGAGCCGACGGCGCTAGCCGCGGGCCTTGGATTGCCCTTCGAGACTTGTGAGGCCCGAGGCTAGCGCCTACGGCTCAGTTTGTGAACGAAAGGTTGCAGGCAGTGTGTGTGGCAGGAGCCACACCTGCAGCGCGTCCCAAGGCGGAGCCTTGGAACGAGACAGCCTAGGAACGAGACGATGGGCTGATTCATGTCCGCCTTGGGGACCCGCTCCCGACCTGGCGTGAAATATCGCAGAATCATTGCGCGATATCACATACCCTCGACGGCGGCGAAGCCTACACTAGATGGACTCCCACGGTCCCTCCCGCCCCGCTACTCGACACCGTCACTGCGAATCGACCAAGCAGCTTGACCGGCAATCCCATGAAAACCTTGACGTCTTTTGTTTGTCTCGTTGCCGCCGGTGCCATGCTCTTTGCTGGCAACGCACGCTGCGACGCTCCCATCCAAGTCCTGTTCCTCGGTGACAACGGGCCCCATCAACCCGGTGCCCGATTTCACGAACTCCAGCCGGTGCTGCAAACGCGTGGGATCGAGTTGAGCTACACCGACCAGGTCTCGGATCTGACACCGGCCAAGCTGAACCAATACGACGTGTTGGCGGTGTACGCCAACATCGACGAGATCGCTGCGGAACATGCCGACGCGATCTTAGATTATGTCCGTGATGGCGGAGGATTTGTTCCGCTGCACTGCGCGTCGTACTGCTTTCGCAACGCGCCGGAAATCGTCGCCTTGATGGGCGCCCAGTTCCAGCGACACGGCACCGGCGTGTTTCGAGCCGAGGTTGCCCGGCCGGATCACGAACTGATGAAGGGATACGGCGGATTCCAAAGTTGGGACGAGACCTACGTGCATCACTTGCACAACGACAAGAACCGCACGGTGTTGGAGTATCGCGTCGACGAGGAAGGCCGCCAGCCTTGGACTTGGATCCGAACCGAGGGACAAGGCCGCGTCTTCTATACCGCATGGGGACACGACTCGCGGACCTGGACCAATCCCGGTTTTCACAATCTGGTCGAACGTGGGATTCGTTGGGCGGCCAAGCAAGACCCGACCGCGGCCGGGACGTACCTTGCCGACCAAGCGTTTCCGGTTCCGGAGATGACAACGATTCCTGCCGACGCACCGGATTTTGATTACGTCGATGTCGGCGGCCAGATCCCCAATTACACGCCGTCGGCCCAGTGGGGCACCCAAGGCAAACCGCTGAATCTGATGCAAAAACCGCTCGATCCCGAAGCGGCGATGAAGCATCTGGTCGTTCCCGAGGGCTTTCACGTCGAGCTGTTTGTTTCCGAGCCGCAACTCGGCGGCAAACCGATCTGCATGGCCTGGGATGAACGCGGCCGACTGTGGGTCGCCGAGACCCTCGACTACCCCAACGAACTGCAACCGCCCGGCAGCGGACGCGACCGCATTCGGATTTGCGAGGACACCGATGGCGACGGCAAGGCCGACAAGTTCACGGTGTTCGCCGAGGACTTGAGTATTCCGACCAGCATCGCGTTTCATCGCGGCGGGGCGATCGTCCAGAACGCCGTCGAAACGCTGTACCTGAAAGACACCGACGGCGACGACCGGGCGGATGAACGTCGGGTGCTGATCTCCGGTTGGGAGCTCGGCGACACTCACGGCGGTGTCAGCAACTTCCAATACGGCCTGGACAACTGGATCTGGGCGATGCAGGGTTACAACAATTCCCAGCCGGTCGCCGGAGACCAGACCCAGCGATTCCGCATGGGGTTCTTCCGCATGCGGCCCGACGGCAGCGCGGTCGAATTCATCCGATCGACCAACAACAACACCTGGGGTTTGGGGATCAGCGAAGAAGGCCTGATCTTCGGATCGACGGCCAACGGTTGCCCCAGTGTGTTCATGCCGATTGCCAACCGTTATTACGAACGGGTCCGCGGTTGGACGCCGTCGCTGACGCTGCAATCGATCGCCGACACGAATGATTTCCAGCCGATCACCGACAAGGTGCGTCAAGTCGACCATCACGGCGGGTACACCGCCGGTGCGGGTCACGCCCTGTACACGGCCCGCGAGTATCCGCAGGAATACTGGAACCGCGTCGCGTTCGTCAACGGCCCGACCGGGCACCTGGTCGGCAGCTTTGTGCTCCGCAGCCAGGGCAGCGAGTTTGAATCGACCAGCCCCTTCAATCTGCTGGCAAGTGACGACGAATGGAGCGCGCCGATCATGGCCGAAGTCGGTCCGGACGGACAGGTCTGGGTGATCGATTGGTACAACTACATCGTCCAGCACAACCCGACGCCGGAAGGTTTTAAGACCGGCAAAGGCAAGGCGTACGAAACCGAATTGCGAGACAAAAAGCACGGCCGGATCTATCGGGTTGTCCCGGACGGATCCTCGGGAGCCCCGGTGCCGGACTTGTCCAAAGCCGACGCCGCGGGACTGGTTGCCGCGCTCAACCACCCGACCATGCTGGTGCGAAAACACGCGCAGCGTTTGCTGGTCGAACGGGGCCAAACCGACGTCGCCGAAGCGTTGACGGAGCTTGTCGCCGATCGGCAGACCGATGAAATCGGCTTGAACGTCGGCGCGATCCATGCCCTGTGGACGATGCACGGGCTGGGCTTGCTGGACGGTCGCAATACAGCCGCCACCCAGTCCGCGGTCGCTGCGCTTCAGCATCCCTCGGCCGGCGTTCGACGCAACGCCGTTGCCGTGCTGCCCCAATCCGCCGATTCGGTCCAGGCCATCTTGGACGCCAATCTGCTGGCCGACCGAGACGCCCATGTGCGTGTCGCCGCATTGCTGGCGCTGTCGGATTTGCCGGCCGAAGGCCAAGCCGCAGCGGCGCTGTCGTCCGTGATGACCAAGCCCGCGTTGATGGCCGATCGCTGGACACGTGACGCCCTGACCAGCGCCGCGGCCAACCACAGCGCAGCGTTCCTGAAGTCCCTGGCAACCATCGGCGACGTGTCCGATCAAGCCATCGAAATGATCACGGTCGTCAGCGAGCACCATGCGCGTGGCACGGAGAACAACGACGCGGCCGAATTGCTGGCCGGATTGAACGCGGCCAACCCGGCCGTTGTCGAAGCGGTGCTACAAGGATTCAACAATGGCTGGAAACCCGGACAGCAGGTCGCGCTCGGCGACGAAACCGAAGCGGACTTGGAAAAGCTGGTCGATCGGGTTTCACCGGGTTCCAAAGGTGTGTTGGTCCGCATGGCAAGCCGCTGGGGCAGCAAACGATTCTCACGCTATGGCAAAGAAATCGCCGACGGGATGATGGAGACGGTTCGTGATTCGGACGCAGCCGAGGCGGATCGAATCGCCGCCGCGGCACAACTGGTCGAGTTCATGCAAGAGGACGAGGATATTGTGTTGGACTTGCTGGACGAGGTGACGCCGCAAACACCGCCGGCGGTCTCGATGGGGATCATCGCCGCATTGGAAAAGAGTCGCTGGGACGAGGTCGGGATCGAACTGGTCGACCGGCTCGCCACGATGACACCGGCGTTGAAAAAGGCGACGTTCTCGCAATTGCTGAAACGTCCCGCGTCGACCGCCGCCTTGCTGGACGCCGCCGAATCGGGCGACGTCTCGCTGGACGAACTGGCACTCGATCAGAAACAATCGCTGGCCGCCCACCCCGACCGACAACTCCGCCGTCGCGCCCAAAAACTGTTTGAACAAGGCGGTTCGTTGCCCGACGCCGACCGTCAAAAGGTGTTGGACACTTATCTGGCAGCGACCGAGCGCAAAGGAGACGCCGACAAGGGGCAGGCGATCTACAAAGAGCACTGTTCCAAGTGCCACGTCCACGGAAACATCGGTGTCGCGATCGGCCCGAATCTGACCGGCATGGCGGTTCATCCCAAAAAAGAACTGCTGACCCATATCCTGGATCCCAGCCGAAACGTGGAAGGGAACTTCCGGGCATACAGCCTGCTGAGTGTCGATGGAATCGTGCTGACTGGGATGCTGGCGTCCGAATCACGGACGGCCGTCGAGCTTGTTGATACCGAAGGCAAGAAGAAGAGCGTCCTGCGGGAAGACATCGACCAACTGCGGATGTCGACCAAGTCGATCATGCCCGAAGGCTTTGAAAAATCAATTTCGATCGATGCGATGGCTGACTTGCTGGAGTTCCTGACCCAGCGCGGCCAATTCGTCCCGCTGCCGCTGGACCGCCACGCCACCGCCATCAGCACAAAAGGCCTGTTCAGCAACTCCGACAACGGTCCGGATCGGATGGTGTTTTCCGATTGGAAACCGAAAACGCACAATGGCATTCCGTTCCTGTTAACCGATCCGCAAGGCAAGAGCAAGCCGAACATCATCCTACTGCACGGCCCACGCGGCCCACTGCCGCCCAAGATGCCCAAGTCGGTTTCGCTGCCCTGCAACAGCCCCGCCAAGGCGATTCATTTGCTGAGCGGTGTGGGCGGTTGGAGTTTCCCCTACGACCGCAACAAGACGGTGTCGATGATCGTGCGGTTGCACTACGCCGGTGGTGAAGCCGAAGACCATGAACTGGTCAACGGCGTCCATTTTGCCGACTACATCCAACGGGTCGATGTGCCTGAAAGTGAGTTCGCGTTCGCCTTGGGGAATCAGCAAGTTCGCTATCTGGCTGTCGTCCCCAAGAAGCACGACGTGATCGAAACGATCGAATTGGTCAAAGGCCCCGACAGCACCGCGCCGATCGTGATGGCCGTCACCGTCGAATCCCCCGACGCCAAACACTAACCGAGTGATCGGCTTCCAGCCTGTCACGGCATTCCCACGCTCGCACCTGTCTTCGGATGGTTTGCGAGCGTCACTGGACGGTAGTAAAATCGTTGATCATCCGATCAACAGCGCAAACCCGTTGGAATCCCTGAATGTCGTTTCAAGCGGAAACCCCCGGCAAGCTGGGCTACGCACATTACGTGTGCTTTCCCGATGAATGAGATCTGGTGACGCGCTCCGCCGCGACCCCGTCCCCACGCCAGCGGGAAACGTCACGGCCCGTTGATTTAATAATTCCCGATGAATCAACAGGACAACACTCGGCGCGAAACGCAAGCGAGTGAATCTACCTCGCGCCGCGGGCTCGTGATTTAACAGGCCGGTCAGCGTGCGCCCCGTGCTGCAGACACGGCATCCCAATTGAGCCCGAACTTCTGCAGGTACTTCCTCAAACGATCGGCATCGTTGGGGCGCTGCTTGGCCAACCGCGAGACCTGGAACAGAGACCGCCCGGCTGCCGAAAGCGACTTGGACCGGCGGCAAACGCGAATCACTTCGGCCAATTGGACGCGATCAAAATGGTCGATGGCATCGATCTGATCGGGCTGCAATACTCCCGCCAACACGGCGTGACTGTCGGCGACCTCACGTGCGCCGGCACCGTCATGGCCGATGCCCCAATTGCGACGCAGCCGAGCGATCTCTTCGTCGACCTGATCGATACCGATTCGACCGCCGCTTGCCAGCGTTGCCATTCGCGTCACAGCGGCATTCAGGTCGCGAAAATTTCCCCGCCATGGCGTGGACGGGTCGGCGGCGAAGGCCAAGAACCGCTTTCGCGACTCCCGATTCATCGAAACCTTGCGGCCGGCCGATTCGGCAAACCGGGCGAGTTCGAAATCCAAGTTGGGATCGATGTCGTCGCGGCGATCGGCGAGTCCGGGAAGCGTGAAGGTCCAAAGATTGATCCGCGTCAGCAGATCCTCTCGGAACGTGCCGGCGGCGACCTCCGCCAACAGATCCCGGTTCGTGCCCGCGATCAATTGAAAGTCGCTGGCCGTCGCATCGTCCGAACCGACGCTTAGAAATCGTTTTTCTTCGATCGCCCGCAGCAGCATCGCTTGTTCGTCCAGACCGAGTTCGCCGATTTCATCCAGAAACAACACGCCCCCGTCGGCCGCTTTCAACAACCCCGGGCGATCGCTGGTGGCTCCGGTGAAGGCGCCTTTCTTGTGCCCGAACAATGTCGACATCGCTTGGTCGCCGCGAATCGTCGCGCAGTTGACTTCGACCAGATCGCCGGCGACCAAGCCGCGGTTCCGCTTGAGCTGGAAAATCCGCTTGGCGAGCTGTGTTTTTCCCGCGCCGGTCGGGCCGGTCAACAAGATGGGTGCCGTGGTGGCAAGCGTGACTTGTTCGATGCGCTGGATCAGCGCGTTAAAATCATCGTCGCGGGTTTCGATCCCCGCCTTCAAAAAGGATTGGCTCTCCCGGTGCTCCTGTTGAAACCGCTTGGCGAGCTGGTCGTAACGGGACAGATCCAGGTCGATGATCCGGTGCATCCCGGCCGGATCGCTGTGCCCACGCTGACGACCCGACGGCGACGTCTGGAGCAAACAGCCGGGGAAGTGCCGCGATTCGGTCAGCAAGAACAGACAGATCTGGGAGACGTGGCTGCCGGTCGTGATGTGGATCAGGTACTCCTCTCGGTCGGTATCGAACGGATAATCGCGGGCGAACGAATACAGGGTCGCGTAGACGTCTTCGAAATCCCAGGGGTCCTCCATCACCAGCGAATGAAGCTTGACGGCGGTTTCGGGCGACACCGATTCGATGTCGGCGGCCACGCGATCGGCCAGCGACGTGCTTTTCCGATCGAACAACAACTCCAGCCGATCGACCAGCAGGTCGGGTTGTTGGCAGGCGGCGACGGTCGGCCGCCACTGCTGCCAACGGTCCTTCCGCCGCGAAACATGGTCCAGCTTCGTGCCCAGCAATCCGATCACAACAAGTTTCTTAATCATAGAAATAATTATAGAACACGCGATAAAATGATCACACTTCCCTGTCCTCTTGACATCCGCCGACCTCGAGAGAACCACCCTAAGCCTTCCCCAGTGCTAGACTTACGATTACGACCGGACGATTGGCACACCAATCGCTTAGTTGCATCGGGCAATGACCAAACGATTCCACCGACGCAAAGGAAATCTCATGACGACGACGCACGCCCGAACGACCCCTCCGATGATCTCCACCGGCGAAGCGACGGCGATCCTGCCGACCGAAACGACCGCGCCGATCAAAGTGATCGGAACCGAGGCGATCCGGGAAACGTTCGACGACCTGTGCATCCAGCAGGCGATCAATTCGCGGACCGCACCGGGCGTGACCGACGTGGTGCTCAACCCCGACGCCCACTGCGGTTACGGCGCGCCGGTCGGATGCGTGATGGTTTCCCCCTCGCACGTCTACCCCGGACCGGTGGGCGTGGACATCAAGTGCTCGATGAGCTTGCTGCAACTAGACGTGCCGGCGGACGTGATCGAGGACCGAAAGACCCGCCGCGCGCTGATCGCTGCGATTTGCAAACGCACGCCCACCGGAGCCGGAAAAGGACAGCGCAGCGTGCCCAACGGGCGACGCGTGAACCGGACGTTGGGGATGCAAGCGGTGATCGAAGGCGCCAGCGAATCGGTCTGCGAACAACTGGGAATCCCCAGCAACTGGGCCGATCGCTGCGAAGACTCGTTTCACGTCGGTCACGATGACACACGAGACGCCCTGGCATCACGGCTGGACTGGCTGACCGACCAACGCCACATGACCAACTTTTCCGACAAGATGACCCAACTGGGTTCTTACGGAGGCGGCAACCACTTCGGGGAATGCGAAGTCGTCGAGATCGGCGATGACGATCGATCCAAGTCGGTTGCCGAAACCTTCGGGCTGCGCGACGGCAAGGTTGCCTTCCTGTCCCATTGCGGATCCCGAGGGTTTGGCCACAACCTTGCCTCGGGGCAGTTCAAGGCGCTGCAGGAAAAGTTCAGCCGCTGGAACATCCCCTTGCCGGCCGGCGACCGACAACTCGTCTATGCACCGCTGGGATCCGAGGAAGCCAACCACTACTTGGACGACATGGCACTGGGCGCAAACTTCGCGACCGTGAACCATTTGTTGATCAATGCCCTCGTACTGGAAGCGTTCCAGGAAGTGATTCCCGGAACGACCGGAGATCTGGTGTACTTCATCAGCCACAACATCGCCCGCAAGGAGATCGTCAACAACGTTCCGTCGTGGGTGCACCGCAAGGGAGCGACACGCGCGTTTCCCGGCGGTCACCATGCACTGGTCGGAACGCCGTTTGCCCACACCGGGCATCCGATCCTGTTGCCGGGCAACCCTCGCGACGGATCGGCGGTGATGGTGGCCGACGAGGGTGCCGAGCAATCGTGCTTCAGCGTCAACCACGGCGCCGGACGGGTTTTGGGACGCAAGCAGGCCAAGCGAACGCTGGATCAATCGACGATCGATTCAGAGCTGGAGGATCACGATATCCTGAGCAACTGCCGCTTCTACCCCAAGGATGAAGCGCCGGCGGCGTACAAGGATTTCAACGAGGTGCTTGCAAGTGTCAAGAAAGCAGGCTTGGCCAGCGAGGTGGCACGTTTGAAAGCCCGGTTCGTGATCAAGGACGCCAGCAAGGCAGACGATTAACGCCTGCCACTCGCTAACGCGTCGTGCTGGCATTCCATGCCAGCGAGAAGCGTCACGGCCTGTTGATTTAATTCGATCACACGTGGGATCAGCCGTTTCGCGCAAGCGTACGGGCCTCCAATACCAAGAAAATGCACTATCGCCCGTAGGCTCGCGCCAAACGGCTGATTAGATCAACAGGTCGGTCAGCGAGCGGCCACATGCCCCGACTACACGGGCGTAGACCGAACACCAAAACCCGCCACTCGCTTACGCCTCGTGCTGGCATTCCATGCCAGCGGGAAGCGTCACGGCCTGTTGATTTAATTCGATCACACGTGGGATCAGCCGTTTCGCGCAAGCGTACGGGCCTCCAATACCAAGAAAATGCACTATCGCCCGTACGCTCGCGCCAAACGGCTGATTAGATCAACAGGTCGGTCAGCGAGCGGCCACACGCCCCGAACACACGGGCGTAGACCGAACACCAAAACCCGCCACTCGCTTACGCCTCGTGCTGGCATCCCATGCCAGCGGGAAGCGTCAGCGAGCGGCCACACGCCCCGACCACACGGGCGTGAACCGAACACCAAAACCCGCCACTCGCTGACGCGTCGTGCTGGCATCCACCCCCCTTTCCCATCTCCATGCTTCAACCAAAAACCAAACCACGCATCACGATCGACGGCTCGCAGGGCGAGGGCGGCGGGCAAATCATCCGCTCGTCGCTGGCGCTCGCTGCCGTCACCGGAACGCCCATCCGTCTGGAGAACATCCGCGCCGGTCGCAAGCAACCGGGGCTGATGCGCCAACACTTGACCGCGGTTCGCGCTGCCGCCGAAGTCAGCGGCGCGGAAACGACCGGTGACACACTCCGCTCGTCTTGGCTGGAGTTCACTCCCGGCGAACTTTGCGGCGGCGATTATCGATTCGCCGTCGGCACCGCCGGAAGCACATCGCTGGTCGCGCAAACCGTCTTGCCCGCGCTGACGTTTGCCACCACACCGTCCACCGTCACGCTGACCGGCGGCACGCACAACCCGTGGGCTCCGCCATTGGATTTCCTCCAGCGATGCTACCTGCCACAACTGGCCAAAGCGGGGCCGCGGGTCGATGCCTCGCTCGTCCGACACGGCTTCTATCCGGCCGGCGGTGGCGAGATCCGACTGGACGTCCAGCCCCAAGCCTGCTTGACCAGTTTTGAGTTGATCGATTGTGAACCGAGCTACACGCCCAAGGTCACGGCGATCGTTAGCAAATTGCCACGAACGATCGCCGAGCGGCAATGCGATACCATTCGTCGCAAATCAGACTGGCAGAACGCCGACTATGATGTGATCGAAGTCGACGCCCCGATCGGCCCCGGGAACGTGGTGATGATCGAAATCGAGCGACCGTCGCTGACCGAACTGTTCATCGGCCACGGCAAGCCTGGCGTCAAAGCGGAGCAGATCGCGCGAGCGTTACTCAAACAGGTCCGCGCGCACCTGGCCCGACGCGTCCCCGTCGGCGAATACCTGGCCGATCAATTGATGATGCCGATGGGGCTGGCTGCCGCGCAAGGTCACACCAGCGTCTTCCGCACCGGCCCACTTTCGTTGCACAGTCAGACGCACCTGGCGGTGCTGAAGCGATTCCTGCCGATCCAGATCGACGTCAGCGAAGAAGACGACGGCAACGTGCGAGTGAAGTTCGGACCGTGACAATAAGCCCGACGCGTCCCACGGTTGCCCAGCGAGAGGTGCGATCAACACGTTCTGCCATTCATGCGAGCCATAGGTCAACAGGCTTCAGGCCTTTCGATGGATCCAAATCAACGAACGATTTGTTCAACACAGCATGAGAAAAAACCCACGGATGGCAGCGTGAACCCACGGACCCCTGGCTGATTAACATCCGTGGGTTCGCGCTGCCATCCGTGGGCAAATTCAACACCAACGACCTACCACGCGCTACCGCTTGGCCCGCGGCTTGGGCGGTAGTGGCTTGATCATCACGACGTCGACATCGTTGGCCAGTTGCTTGCCGGGCGTCGTGCGACCGTCGTCGATCGCTTTGCGGAGCATCGCCATCATCGCTGCAACTCGATCGGGATGTAGGGCGATCAAATTCTTTTCTTCCCCCGGATCGCTAGCCAAATCGTACAACTGCATCGGCGGCAGATCGGTCATGTCGTCACGGCCCGGCCGCGGACGACTCCAGCCACCTGAGCCCGGACACACGCACAGCTTCCACTGGCCGTCGCGGATCGCGAACTGCCCGCCGATCGATTGCGAGATGATCGAGTTGCGGGCCGACTGGTCGGCTTTCCCCAGCAACGTCGGCAAGAACGACACGCTGTCTTCGGCCCCGTCGGCGGGAATCGTTGCGCCGGTGATTTCCGCCGCGGTGGCCAGAAAGTCGATCTGTCCGACCAGGTGTTCGGTCCGTGATCCCGGTTTGACTTTGCCGGGCCAGCGGACGACGAAGGGGACGCGGTGTCCGCCCTCGTAGATGTCGGCCTTGTGTCCACGGTAGATGTAGTTTTGGTCGTGCCCGGCGGCTTCGAGTTCACCGATCTTGGCCGCTGGAGAGCACCCGTTGTCGGTGGTGAAGACGATTAATGTTTCGTCGACGATGTCGTTGGCATCGAGTGCATCGAGGACCTTGCCGACGGTCGCATCGACTTGCATGGTAAAGTCGGCATAAACATTGATGCCGCTCTTTCCCCGCCACTGTTCGGTCGGAACGATCGGCGTGTGCGGGGCGTTGAGCGGAAAGTAGATGAAGAAGGGTTCGGGGGCATCGGCATGCTCATTGATGAAGCGGACGGTTTCCTCGGTGATCGTCGGCAGCACGTCGACGGCTTCGAAATCCGCCCCGGCGGGGCCTTTGCGTTGAAACGCCTTTTCGACCGTCGCCTTTTGCGTGGGGACGCGGTTGCGAACGAAGACATAGGGGGGCATGTCCAGCGAGGCGCTGATGCCGAAGAAATAATCAAACCCCAGATCGTTGGGCCCGTTTTGAATCTCGCCTTCGTAATCGACATCCCAGCCCTTCGCATACGGCTTGGAGAAATCGCCACCGTCGTCCGCAGCGCCGCCGCCTTTAAGCGGCCAATCCCAACCCAGGTGCCATTTGCCGATCCCGGCGGTGGTGTAGCCTTGGCGTTTCAGCAGCGATGCGATCGTCAATCGGCCCTGCGAAATCAGCGGCTTGGAGAATCCGCCCAGCACCCCCTTCTGCAAGTGGGTCCGCCAGTGGTAGCGACCGGTCAGCACACTGTACCGCGTCGGCGTGCAAACCGAAGACGACGTGTGGGCGTCGCCAAAGATCATGCCTTCGTTGGCGATCCGATCGATATTCGGCGTAGGGATTTTGGAGTCCGGATTCAGCGCCCCGACATCGCCAAAACCCTGATCATCGGCCAAGATGAAAATGATGTTTGGACGAGTGGCCGAATCGGCCTTTGCGACGGAAAAAAACGGGACATGCACGAACACGCCGACAACTGCCGAAAACGCGAGCGTGGCTATTTTGTGGAGCGAATGAAGCGGGAATGATGGGCGGCAAATGCCCGGCGTCGAGGCGAGAAATTGGACCATCTTAAATTTGATTTGTTGCAATGTGGGTGCTGACTTTATTATGTCACTGGGCGTTCGTACCGATTTCACGCGCCGCCGTGTAAGACGAGTTCGTCGCGCACAAAAAAACCAGAGGATCGCGGTCGGCAAACCGCATGGTGATCCGCTGGCGGCAAGGAACCGAACTCGGTTCCCGCCAATAGTTTCTTCTTTCTCAACCCCCAAGTCAAATCCCAGCGGCAATTGGGCCAACCCCAGGCTGGACTGCGAATTCCTTTTTCCGTTGAACCAAGACACGAAGTCATCGTGGCGACCTTCCGTCTCGGATTCACGACACCGGTAGAAACGACGAGCCAACGGACGCGCAAGGAATCAGGTAGCAACTTCCAATGATCAACACCATTCAATTGACAATGCTGGTCGCCGCAACGTTCGCGCCGACTGCAGTGGCAGTGTCCGACAGTCCAAACGTCGTTTTCTTTCTCGTGGACGATCTCGGCTGGGCGGACCTGGGATGCTACGGCAGTTCGTTCCACGAGACACCCAGCGCGGATCGGCTGGCCAGCGAAGGCGTTCGGTTCACTGACGCCTACGCTGCGTGTCACGTTTGTTCGCCGACGCGCGCCAGCGTGATGACCGGTCGCTATCCTGCGCGAATCGGATTAACGGACTGGATTCCCGGGCGCCGCGACTTTCCGTTTCAAAAACTAACCAACGCGCCGAATCTTCAGCAGTTGCCGCTGGAACAAGTGACGCTGCCCGAAGCGTTGCAGTCGCACGGTTATGCGACCGGGCATTTTGGAAAGTGGCACCTGGGCGAAGACGAGTTCGGGCCGCTGCATCAGGGCTTTGACGTTCAGGTCCCGAAGAACTGGTACAAAGGCTGGCCGCGAGCCGGATATCACGCCCCTTTCAAACTCGACGCACTCGCCGACCAACCGGGCGATTACCTGACGGATCGACTGACCGATGAAGCGCTCCGATTTATCGAGGATTATCGGGACCAACCATTCTTCCTGTACCTGTCTCATTTCGCCGTCCACGATCCGATTCACGGCCGCGGTGATCTGGTCGAGAAGTATCGCCGCAAACTTGAGGAGCGGCAGGCGACAGACGAAACACAGTTTATTCTCGAAGCGAACCCTGACGACGCGGAACCGCTGACTCGCGAAGCACTGGATGAATTGATCCAGCAACCGTCGCACAGCCCTTTCCGCGTACTTCCGCAACGTACCGTGAAAATCAAGCAACGGCAGGATAATGTTGAGTTCGCGGCGATGGTGGAAGCGATGGACGAAAGTCTCGGTCGTGTCCTCAACAAGCTCGAAGAACTCGGTCTGGATGAAAACACAATCGTCATCTTCACCTCCGACAACGGAGGCATGGCGGGCATGAATGTCGGAAATCCTCTAAGACAGGCCAGTCCTGACAAACTGGACACCGTTTACTCCACCGCCAATCTCCCGCTGCGTGGTGCGAAAGGGTGGCTCTATGAAGGCGGTATCCGTGTCCCCGCGATCATCAAGTGGCCCGGAAAGGCCGAGGCGGGTGTTGTCTGTGGCGAGCCGATCATCAGCAACGATTTCTATCCGACCATTCTGCAAATGGCCGATCTACCTCCGCGATCCGAACAGACAACGGACGGCGTCAGTCTGGTGCCGGCGCTGCAGGGAGGTTCACTCGAGCGTGATGCACTCTACTGGCACTTTCCACATTACAGCAATCATGGGATGCAAAGCCCCGGAGGAGCCATTCGTCAGGGTGACTTTAAACTGCTGGAATACTTTGAGAACAACACGGTTCAGTTATTCAATCTCGCGCAAGACATCGGCGAGCAACACGATCTGGCCAAACAACAGCCGGCGAAAGCCAAGAAACTCAGGAACAAACTGCACGCGTGGAGGAAGCAGGTCGGTGCAAATGGGATGGAACCCAATCCAGATTACAATTCCGCCGAGTATCCCTTTGTGACCAATCGAATCCAACGACGATGAATCATTCTGCGGGCTCCGCCACAGCACAGATCCGGCAATGGGCGACTCGGCAGCTTGCTGACTTCGATGCTCACCGACCCAGCATGATGAGTGTTTCTCCTTGCGGACAGGAAATCTTGACAATTAGCTGACCGTTGTCATCGGCGCAGGATGTGTGGATCGACCCTGTGACCCACCACTGGAGGCGGTAGTTTCTTTCGCCCGCGTCGCAAAGTCAAATCCCGACCGGTTGGCACAGCAATTGCTCGATTTGATGGCTGCACAGAAATTGGTAAAACGGGATGGAGAAACGGTTGGTGGACGACCTACGATGTCCTTTCCAGGGGTGTCGCGTTTAGCCCCACGGGCGACGGCCCGGAAGGGCCATCGTACGTGCGAGAAAAGCATCGCCCTAAGCTGGGCGGTCCCTCAAGGCGAGACACCAACACGCGCGCCGCCCCGGTGCGAAGTTTGTCAGAACGATCCGAAACTCAGAGGGAGGAAACGTCATGGCTAACTATGCAATCATCGAAATCGAAGCCGGATTCGAAGTGATCGACTTGCTACCGGGCCAATCGGCCGAAGACGCCGCGGCGGCCCAGGGCGGTGCGTTGGTCGACCCCGGCCCCTACCACAGCTTTGAAGACGCCAACGACGCGCTCGATCAGTTGGAGGTCGTCGAGGATGAAGACTAGCCGGCCGTGGTGGTGATCGCTGATCGGATTCGCATCCGGCAACACGTTCGCTGTTTTCAGATCGCGATGAATGACACGTCGCTGAGTCCCCCTGTTCGGTCTGAATGATCACCTCGGTCTGAATGATCACCGACACCGCAGCGGGCAGATCACGCTAGAATCATGCTCGCATTTGGCCCTTCATTCGATCACCTAGGTAGATCCATGAGAATTATCAACCGACTTGCGGGACTCCCAGTTCTGCTGACGCTCGTGTACACGTTCGCCCCCGCTGACGATTGGCCGCAATGGAGAGGCCCGGAACGCGATGGAAAATCCTCGGAATCAGGACTCCTGGATTCCTGGCCCGCAGCGGGGCCCAAACTACTTTGGCAAACCGACGACCTTGGCGACGGTTACTCGACGCCTTCGGCGGCCGGTGGAATCGCGTACGTGATTAGCAACAAGAGCTTGGCAGCCGAGGAGGTCGTCGCCCTATCGCTTTCCGATGGATCAAAGCTTTGGGCGACCAAGATCGGTCCGGTAGGAAAGAACCAGGGGCCGCAGTATCCCGGCACCCGATCGACTCCGACCATTGATGGCGACAAGCTTTATGCACTGGGCTCCGATGGCGATCTGGCCTGCCTGGATGCCAAGTCGGGTTCGATCAAATGGTCCAAAAACCTGCGTTCCGATTTCGGTGGCAAGCCGGGAAAATGGGCCTATGCCGAATCGCCGCTGATCGATGGGGACGCATTGATCTGTTCACCCGGCGGATCGGAGGCGACGGTTGTGGCGTTGAACAAATCCGACGGCAAACCGATTTGGAAGGCACCGCTTGCGCAAGCCGATGACGCGGGATGCTCTTCTCCGGTTGTCGCGACGATCGCGGGAACGAAGCAGTACGTTTTGTTTCTCTCCAAAGGTGTTGTCGGACTCAAGGCAGAAACCGGCGAATTGCTTTGGCGATACACCGGCACATCGGACAAAGACGCCAATGTGCAGACCCCGGTCGTCAGTGGCAACCTTGTTTACACCGGTGCAGGCCGTGTCGGCGGCGGTCTCGTTCGTGTCTCGGCCGGCGAGTCTGAACCCGAGGAAGTTTATTTCGAACGGACGATGCCCTCGGGAATGGGCGGAAACATCCTGGTCGACGGCCTGCTGTTCGGAACGTCGGGCCCCACCCAGATCTGTATCGACTTCGAAACTGGTGACATCAAGTGGCAAGATCGCGGGATCGGAGCCGCCTCGCTGTGCTACGCCGATGGAAAGATCTTCTCCCATGGCGAGAACAACGATGTCGCCGTGATCGAGGCCACGGGTGAAGGCTACAAAGAACTGACCCGATTCACGCCCCCCGGCGCGCCGACGGAAGTCAAGGGCAAAGCGTGGACCTACCCCATCATCGTCGACGGCAAATTGGTTATCCGCCACGGCGGCACCATTTGGTGCTACGACATCAGCGGATAACCTGATCGCTTCGCACCACGTTATCGCCTGTTAGAGGATCACATCCTCCACACTCCGCCTGGGCGTCGGCTTGACTTCGTTGCCATGCCCCAGGCGCAGCAAGATTTGCGGGTAAGTCTTTCGGCCGATCAGTTCGGCCAATTTGGTTCGCAATTGCGGGACTTCGATCGGTTGATTCAGGTACGACGCGTCGACCGACCAGGACGCGGCGCGGAGCGAGATTTTGGAGAGCGCCTGGCCGCATGCGATCCAATCCCGAGGCGTGTCACCGTCGGTACCGATCACCGCCAACAGCGGTGAGCCTTCGGCAAGCTGTCGGTCCTTGGCCGCTTGCCCGTCGCCCCAGTCGAACGTGCGGACGGCCAGCCATCCGAAATGCGACGCGAAATCACTGACCCCTTGCGAGTAGCCGGGGATCCCATCGCGTCGCGAGCTGGTGTTGGAATGGATCCATTTGGCAAGCTCACGTCGAAAGTGTTTGTCGCCGGCCTGCTGGCGATCGCCTTCACTGATCAGATCGGCGACGGCGTGTTTTTCACGCTCGGCGTGGATCAAATGAATCCATACGCCTTCGGACTTTGCGTCATTGATCCATTCGGTTTGCAACTCTGGATCAACGGTTTGTTTGCTGAAGGGGAACCGATTGGTTCGTCGTTTGGGGATCGCCTCGAACAGCATCTGTTCGTCGTCGCTGGGGACGTGCGGGCCGGCGACCATCACCCGCGCGATCAAGTTTTCCTCACGCCCGATCGGCAGCACACGGATCATCGTGGCCAAACCATCACAGTTCAGCGCGAGTCTCAAGTGGAACAGGGCCGCGCCGCAACTGATCGTCAGTTCGCGGTTATCGGGGTCGACCACGGGGCAGGCCCGTCGCGGATCCGCCAACAGTTCCACTTGACCGGACTTCAAGCGAAACAGCCATGGCTGGGTGTTGTGCCCCGAAGGAGCTTTCACCGCATGCCCCACAGCATCGAGCAGACGCTCGGAGAGGGTTGCGGGTGGTTTTGGATACGCAATCGTGTTCATCGGTTTGTTGCCTGGATTAGAAGCGTGGAATCGCCGAGCAGAAGTCGGCGGACGTTGTCCTAATACGTGGCGGGCAAACCGGTCGTCACACGTTGCGCATCATCGAAGGCTGGACCGATCACCGCCAACGTCGTGTGATCGAAAACCTTTCGAGCAACCTCAGTTTAGCGTCAAACGGTTGGGCGGGGAGACTTTAAATACGCGGTTTCGATGCTCCGTCTCGATCGATCGTCGCGACGTCCGTGAACCGATGTGAAGCGTTTCAACAAATGCCTGTCAGTGTGTCCACGTTTGTTAAACTCGAACCTACTGTAGCTCGCCCCCCAGATAGACCTTGGTGTTCGGGTGGCCATACAGCCGGATCCAATCCACGTACATCCGCGCCGGAAACGTCGCCGTGATTTTTTCTGGTTTGTCGAGTCCCGTGTAGGAATGCGTCCAACTGCCGACCGCGACGTTCAGAATCGGAAAATAGGGTTGGTGATACTCTTGCATCTCCGGGGCGGTGATGTCCCAGGAACCGAACTCTTTGCCGTCTAAGAAAAACTTCATGTGCGTCGGTGTCCATGAGATCCTGTACAGGTGGTAATCCAGGTGCAGGTCCTCCGGTGCGTCGTACCACTCGACCAGACTGGTCTTTTGTTCGCCGACGCCGGCAAAATGCAAGGCGCAATTGATCTTACGATGCTGAAGTCCACTCTCGATGCCATCCTTGCCCCCGATTTCCAGGATGTCGGCTTCGCCACACTTGGGCCACACGGTTTCGGGAAAGCTGTTGCCGAGCATCCAGAACGCCGGCCAAATTCCGTCGGCCGTGTCGGGCAACTTGATCCGCGCTTCCAGGTCTCCGTACTGGAACGCAAATCCTCCTCGGGTGTGGATCCTCGCCGAAGTAAACGCGTTTCCCTGATAGGCTTCCTGCCGAGCTTGGATGACTAAGTTGCCATCGCGGACGTAAGCGTTCTCGGGTCGATCGGTGTTGTACTCCAGTTGCCCATTGCCGAAGCCGTGCCCACCCACGTCATGCGTCCAGATCGTGCGATCGAGCGCCGGTCCATCAAACTCGTCCGACCAGAGCACCTTGCCCGCCTCAAGCCCCTCTCCAGGGGAAGGCACCGACAACGCGAGGACGGCGGACACAACAAAGCAACAGCGAACGCAGGTTAGCAGGCAAACCGACAGATCGTAGTGATGATTCATGCGGAAGCTCCAGGGAGGAAAGAAAGATGCGTCTCCACCGATCAAGTACGCTATAATCTACGCGATAACCAAGGGGCACCTTGGAGTAAAGCCGTGATGAAGCTCGCTTCCACTTTGTTGCTGGCGTCGCTGGTGTTCGCGTTGATCAACCCGGTGGCGGCGCGCGCTGCGGTGGTGACCAACGGATCGTTTGAGATTCCAGACATTCCGGACACCAGTGCTTTCGACTTTTTCTTACCCGGGCAAACCATCGACGTGGGATGGGTCGTCGATTCGGCATCGGCGTCGGCCGTGCTGGTCACCAGAGCGTCACCACCGACGGCGCTCGATGGCGACCAATCATTGATCATGGGGACGGCGCCCGACGTCGCTACCATTTGGCAGGACCTCACGCTCGACGCGGATTCTTATCAGCTCTCGTTCCAACTGGCGACCGCCGATTTGTCGGACGACGCGAGCGTGCGGATCGACATCGTCCGCGGCGTTAACTCGATCCTCGGCGGAGGCAGTGTGTTTGACGTGCCGACCGGCAGCGGGTTTGTGACCAAGACGATGAATTTCAATACATCCAGTGCCGACACCTATCGTCTGATCGTCCGCGGCGAAAACGGATCGCCCGCGGTGGATGCCTTTTCGATCCAGCAGATCACGGCGATCCCGGAACCGTCGTCCCTGCTGGTTTTGGCCGCAATCGGCACGGCAGCGGTGACGCGACGCCGGCGTTGGTCGTCTGCCTGAATACAAAACACCTGGCTGCACGCCGCACTCCCAGCATGATTGGCCCGATGGGCGGGCAACGCTACTTCTTTGTCGGCACGGCCAGCCCGGCGATCGGCTGGATCTGGGGGATCGGGTCTCCCAAATCGTGCAATGCCTGTTCGACGGCTTCGTGTTGGACGAGCGACTTAATGAATCGCTCCCGAGTCGTGTTCTTGGCGGTCGCGCCCAATAGTTCGATGTCCCACTGAACGGACATGCTGTCGTCGCCTTGGTTGACCTGCACGATCGATTCGACGCCGTCGTTTTGAAGAATCGCCTTTCGGATCGCGCCGGCCATGGCATCGAGCTTTTCTTGTCGCGAAGCGCTGACGACGAACTGGCCCGTGCTGACGCTTTGCCGCGTGGTGTCGGCAATCTCGGGAATCGCATCGAGCCGTTTGAACGTCATCACGCCGTTGTCGAACACCATTCCGAACAGATCCGAGGGCACGGCGCCGCAGGGCAATTGTTGCGTGCCGCACATCTCGGTCGGACAGGGGCTGAAGGGCAGAAAGCCGATGTACCGCCAGCCGTACAGTCGCTTCTTGCCGCAAGCGTCTTTGCTGATCACCGATTCGTAGTACCCGATCGGTACGTTGGTCGCCGCGACGACAAACTTCTGTGTGCTGCCCGTGACGGCGCCGCCGGAGTGCTTGGCCGACGGAATAAAGCCCGCGCCCGCCTTGGCCAAGTCGGCGATCGCTTTGACGTTTTCATCAAACTGCGAATCCAGCTCCTGGTTCAGCGACGTCAGGTTCCATCCGTCGGTCAATCCGACCGACACGTTGGCCGTTCCCAATCCAGGACGCACGTCGATCGAATACTCCTCGGAAAAGTCCGGCAGGTATTCCAGGGAGATGGCAACGAACTCGTCGCTCGGCGTCGTGGTGGAAACCTTGCCCTGGGTCACGACGCTGCCGCCCGGTTCGACCCGCAAGTACGGCTTGGGGCGGTAGTACCGGATGCCGGTATCATCTGGACCGGGCGCCTGGCGGACTCGCACCCGTGGCGCGCATCCGCCGCAGATAACGGTTGCCGCCAGCAAGGTTGCTGTCACGACCGATCGGGCCGCGCAATTGTGACGCATTTCTGTCTCCCATCCATGGTTCGACAAAGTAGGTTCCCACGGGGGGTATCGGTCCCGGGGGGAGTGTTGGTTCACCCGCAGCGAGTGACCGGACTGTCAGAACAGTTGGTGGGATTGGACGAATGATGTCGGCGGTAACGATCAAGCGATACGACCAGCTGAGCGCGGACCAGTGGCGACGCGTCGCAGTGACCGCCAAGCGTCATGTCAAACAGATCACGGGACAGTCATGCGAAATCGGAATCGGCCGAAAGTACTCCGCCGGTAAACCCGCGGGGCGGCAACTTGCGATTCGGGTCTATCTGCCCAAAAAACGCCGCCGCGTGGCGAGGGCCAAACAAGTTCCCGCGCACTTTAAAATCCGGCTGAAACGCAGCGACGGCAAATTCGATCGGCTGCGGATTCGGTCGGACGTCGAATCACTCGGCGACTATGTCCCCACCGGCGCTCGCGTGAACGTCGGCCGGTACAGCGCGACGGCCGGGTTCTTGTTGCGCTGGAAACATGACGACGGCGAAATTCGATGGGGACTGGCCACGGTCGGCCATCTGTTTGACCAGACCCGATTGCGAATCGTTTCGGTTCGGGTGAATCCGACGGTCACCTTTCGGTGCCGACGCTTGAAGACGCCGCCGAAACGCAATCACATAGACCTGGCGGTGTTGGAGATCATCGGCGACCAGAATGAGACCGAAGCGAAACTCCTGCGTTGCGGTCTGATCGAAAGCGTCCATCCACCGGCAATTTCGTTGATGAGTGTTCGCCAAGTGCACCGCGCGGTCATGGGGCATCGACGCGGCCGCACCTATCCGCCCGACGGCGATCGTGACTTTGTCGGCGAAGAGGTCTTTCCGGACGGATTTCAATTGGGATCGCGAATCCTGGAGGATTGTGTCCGCGTCGGCCGTTCCCAGATCGACACATTTCGCCAGGGCACGTCGGGTTCCGCCTGGAGCATCGGGGCTCGACCGGCGTGCTTGCAAGTCGGCGGCAAAGAGACGGATTTCCGCGAAGGCATCGGCCAGCCGTTTGACCTGTGTTTGAAGTGGATTCGGTCGTCGATCGCACCGTCGGCCGACGTCGTCGCAGTCTGGTGATTGTGGCGTGGAAGAGGGGGCCGCCGATGAATGATCGGGAAGAGTCGTAGCGGAAGTCGCCAAGACTTTCGGCGATTCGCCGAGGCCGAGCGAAACGCTGGGCGGCCTGTTGATTTAATCCGATCACAGGTGGGATCTGCCGTTTCGCGCAAGCGTACGGGCCTTCGCGCAAGCGTACGGGCCTTCGCGCAAGCGTACGGGCCTTCGCGCAAGCGTACGGGCCTTCGCGCAAGCGTACGGGCCTTCGCGCAAGCGTACGGGCCTTCGAACGCCAAGAAGACGCACCGTTGCCCGTAGGCTCGCGCCATACGGCTGATCAAATCAACAGGCCGTTGGCGAGTTCCGCTACTGAAAAATGCGATAACGACAGGCTGGAAGCCTCTCCCACGGGGATCCCTTTCAGCGCAACCAGGCGTCCAGGTTTCGGGTGACGAATTCGTCGTCGGTCAAGTGCGGGTAGGCGTTGTAAACGCGATCGATTTCTTCGCGTTGGCCCGGCGAGAGTCGTTCGTCGGGATCCAGGCACCGGGGACTGCGCAACAGGCCCTGACGGAACAGCACCTCTTGAATGCCGGCGATGCAACCGGCAAACCCGCCCGCGGCATCGAATAATGCCGCGTTGCAATCGGTCACCTGCGCCGCCAACGTCAGCAATCCGCGTTGCATCTGATCCGACTGACGGGCACTTTTACAGGTCTGCAGCAGTTCGACGGCCTTTTGAGTCCAGCAGGCCCAGTGCCCCAGCAAACCGCCGACGATCTGCAGACGCTTCGCGTAACCGTTCATTCGGATTTCATAGTCGGTCAACAAATCAATCACGATGGTGTCGTCGTTGCCGGTATAGAGTGCGACATCGTTCCCGCGACGTGCCTCGGCGACCGCGCGAACGACATCCAGTGTCTTGTATCGATCGAACGGCGAAATCTTGATACCGACCAGGTTGGGCAACCCCGCCAACCGTCTCCAAAAGTCCAGCGACAAGATTCGCCCGCCGACGGCCGGTTGCAAGTAAAACCCGAAGATCGGAATCCGCCTCGCGACCGCCTGACAGTGCCGAATCAATTGATCATCGCTCGCGTCGGGCAGTGCCGCCAGCGACAACAATCCGATGTGATAGCCGAGATCCCGGGCCAGTTCGGCTTCAAGCACCGCCTGGTCGGTCGGGCCGCAAATCCCGGCGATCAAGACCGTTTGCCGGTCGCTGGCCGCGTCCAGCTCCCGTGCCGTTTCCGCCGCCAGGCTGAGCACCGGCCGGAGCAGGTTGTGCTGGGGGGCACGAATGTGAAACTGCGTGGTATGAACGCCGACCGCCAAACCGCCGGCGCCGGCGGCATGGTAGTAGCGTGTCAGGGCGCGTTGGCTGCGCTGGTCAAAGTTCCCATCGGGATCGAGCGCCAGCGGATGCGCGGGAATCACAATGCCGCCGCGAATCGCCTGGGTCACCCAGGAAGGAGGCATCGGAGCGTCCGGGTTGATTCCATCAGAAGGCACCATCACGAACCTCAAAGTGCGTCGGTTTGCCCAACAGCCGTCCGCCGTGCTGCACCCAATCCGCCGTCCAGCGGATCACCTGCTGCATCGGTGTCGCCGGGGCACCGAGCAGTTCGCTGCACTGCGAGGCATTACTCAGCAGCGCCGTCTCGGATTCCTGGCCGCTGAATCGGACGCTGCAATTCATCAGTTCAGCAAACCTGGTGGCGACCTCGCGAACCGAAAAGGTTTCCACGCTGGTCAAGTTGATCGGTCGGGGAGGCGACTCGGCCAGCGGCAACGCGCGGAGGATCAAGTCGTTTGCGTCGCCTTGCCAAATGCAATTGAAATAGCCTTGCGCCAAGTCGATCGTTTCTCCGCGGGCGACTTTGGTGGCCAAGTCGGTCAGCACGCCGTAGCGCAGATCGGTGGCATAGTTCAAACGAATCATGGCAACCGGTGTACCATCCTGACGCGAAAAGTGATCGAAGATGCGTTCGCGTCCGACAGCCGCATAGGCATATTCTCCGACCGGAGCGAGCGGATCGGATTCGAGTGAACCACCGCGGTCGATCGGCGAGAACGGATAGACGTTTCCGGTGGACAATGCGACGAAGGTGGAGGTGGGATAGCGTTGCATCGCAAGCGCCGGGGCGATTGTGTTGACGGCCCAGGTGTGCGACGGATTTTGCCGAGTTCCGAATTTCGACCCGACCAAATAAACGATCGTGTTTGCGTCGGGTAATTGCGACAGGGAATCCTGGCACAGCAAATCCGCGGCGATCGTTTGGACTCCATACCCCTTGAGCCATTCGCGCGCGGCCGGGTCGGAGAACCGGCTGACCGCGACGACGTGGGCATCGGCGCCGGCCTGGTCGATCGCGGCCTGCGCCCGGGCGGCCAAGGTCGGCCCCATCTTGCCGCCGGCCCCGAGGACAACGATCGGACCGGAAAGCGACGCGGCAAATTCAACGAGTTCCGCCGACGGCGCCACCAACAACGTCTCCAACTGCGATTCGTCTTCGATCCGATCGGGCAGGCCGGCGGTAGTGGTCATGCGGTGTCGTGGTTGGGTCAGTGGGAAGGGCTTCCAGACTCTCGGCGGCCTGTGGGTTTACCAGGCGCGACGCGTGAGCGAAAGGCCGCGTAACGCTCCTCGCTCGCGCGTCGGGATAGTTTACGCGAACCAGTCGTCGACGATGCGGCCGTGAACATCGGTCAGACGAAAATCGCGTCCGGAATAGCGGTAGGTCAGTCGCGTGTGGTCGATCCCCATCAGGTGCAGCACGGTGGCGTGCAGGTCATGAACGTGAACGCGTTTTTCCACCGCGTGCATGCCAAAATCATCGGTCGCCCCGTGCATCACCCCGCCCCGGACGCCGCCGCCGGCCAGCCACATCGAAAAACCGGTGTGATGATGATCGCGACCCGCTTTCTTGGGATCTTTGTCTTTATCGACCTGGGCATAAGGGGTCCGTCCGAACTCACCTCCCCAGATCACCAACGTGTCGTCCAACATCCCGCGGCTTTTCAGGTCTGCCAAGAGAGCCGCGGTGACTTGATCGGCGTCGGCACACAGTTTTTCGTGGCCGGAGTTGTTGTTCCGGTGGGTGTCCCAAGGCTGCTTGCTGTTCTTTTTCACATAGAACACTTGGACGACCCGGACGCCGCGTTCGAGCAACCGGCGACCCAACAAACAACTGCGGCCGAATTCGGAATCCCCGTAGGCCTGACGCGTCCGTTGGCTCTCACGCTCCAGATCAAACGCTTCGGACGCTTCACGTTGCATCTGGAACGCCATCTCCATCGACCGAATGTGCGTTTCCAAGGAAGTTTCGCCGGGACGTTGCTGCCGGTGAATCTGATTCAGTTGCTGTAGCAAATCCAACTGCTGGCGCTGGTCGGATCGTGACAGGTGCGGGTGGCGGATGTTGTGAATCAACTTCTCCACGTCGGAGTGATTCGTGTCGATCTCGACCCCTTGGTGCTGTCCGGGCAAGAACGCGTTGGACCAAAGTTGCGGACCGACGACGGGCAATCCGGGTGAGAGTGCGATGAACGAAGGCAGATTGGCGTTTTCGCTGCCCAGACCGTACGACAACCACGATCCCATGCTGGGACGCGTCGGCTGTTGGTGCCCGGATTGCATCAACAACAAGCCGGGCTCGTGATTGGGAACGTCGGTGTGCATCGATCGCACGACGCACAAATCGTCCGCATGGTCGGCCAACTTGGGGAACAGCTCGCTCATCACAACGCCGCTTTCACCGTGAGCGGCAAACTTGAACGGTGACGGCATGTACCCGCCGGCGCGGTTCTTTTTGTCGACCGAATGGTCGTTGGGAGATTCACCGGCGTGCTTGGCCAGCATCGGTTTGGGATCGAACGTGTCGACGTGTGACGGCGCGCCATTCATGAACAGAAAGATCACACGTTTGGCGCGTGCGGCGTGGTGCAACCCGTCGCCGATCGCAAGATCGCCGGAGAGCACACGGTCGGATGCCAACGCCGACATCAATCCAACGGACCCGAATCCGGCTCCGCTGCGAAGGAACAGGCGACGGCGGGAAAAGGAATCGTGCATGATCAATCCAACATAAACATTTCGTTGCTTATCAACAGCGTCTGCGCAAGGCCGTTCCAACGCTCGTCACTTCCATCGGCGACAAAGTTCTCCGCAAGGCCGAGTTCTTGGTCGCCGGGTGGTCTGCCGTAAAGTAACCGGTAGGCAAACTCGATCCGCTCGCGATCGGTCTGCCCGCCGTGACGGATCCGTTCGGCGAGCTTTTCTGCATGGTGAATCAGGAATGGGCTGTTGAGCAAAAACAGTTTTTGTAGCGGAGTGGTCGTTTCGTGTCGGCCGGGACTGTGCGCGTTCGGGTCCGGGAAATCGAACCGTGCCAACATCGGGTTCAGATCCAACCGGCTGACGTGGCTGTAAACCGTTCGCCGCCCCGTTGCTGTGTCTTGGGGATCAATCGACCGGCCACCCATGGTCGTGTCAAGTCGGCCGGAAGCGGCCAGGATGGCATCCCGATAGCCTTCCAAGCTCAATCGTCGCCGGGGCATCCGCCAACGCCAGCGGTTGTCCGGATCGACCTCGGATTGGGCCGAATCGATGTCGCTGCTTTGTCCATAGGCGGATGACAACACGATTTCCCGTTGCAGCCACTTCAACGACCATCCCGCGTTCATGAATCGAACCGCCAGATCATCCAGCAGCAACGGGTGGGACGGTGGGGCGCCGAGCGAGCCGAAGTTGCTGGGGGTTGCCACGATCGGCGTTCCCATCAATTGGTGCCAAACGCGATTGACGATCACGCGGGCGGTCAGCGGATTGGAGGGATCCGCGATCGCGTCGGCCAGCGCCACGCGGCCACTGCCGTTTTGGAAATCATCGCTTGGTGGATCGTCGTTGTCGACGGTTTCACGGCCTGTTGAATCAACAGGCCGTTCCAGCACGGTCAAGAAACCTCGCGGGACCGATTCGCCCAGACGTTTGGCGTCGCCGCGGATCATCACCTTCAAATCGCGCGGATTCCCTTCGCGAACGATGTGCATGGCGTCTTGCGGTTTTTCCGCTTGGCCTGCTTTTGTTTTGACCGAATCATCCAGCGGCCGATTGAACATCTCGGTGCTGGCGAACACGCCGGCGATTGCGTAGTAGTCCGTCGTGGGCACGGGATCGAATTTGTGGTCATGGCAGCGGGCGCAGGCGACGGTCAGCCCCAGCAAGCCACGTGAGACGGTGTCGATGCGATCCTCCCATTCATCGGCCATCACCTCCGGATCGCCGCGACGGTAATACTTGGGTCCCAGCCCGATGAAGCCGAGCGCGACATGTCGGTCCGGGTCGTCGGGGTGTCTCAGGTCCGCCGCCATTTGATCGCTGACGAATTCGTCGTAGCGCATGTCGTCGGCCAAGGCGTGGATCACCCAATCGCGATACAGGTACGCGTTCGGGTAGGTCAGCGAATCATTGTTGCCGACGATGTGCGCCTGGTCTTCGGCGAACCGCGCGACATCCAGCCAAATGCGCGCCCAGCGTTCGGCATGCTGGGGTGACGCCAACAACCGGTCGACCACCCGCAGCTTGGCGTCAGGAGTGTGGTCGGCGTTGAAGGCGTCGACATCATCGATCGTCGGCGGCAATCCGGTCAGATCAAACGTGACGCGTCGCAACCACGTCGCCTTGGACGCCGCCGGGTTGGGAGCCAGCCCGTTCTGGGAAAGCCGAGCCAGCACAAAACGGTCGGTTTTCGTCGCGGCCCACGACGATCGGTCGGTGTCGTGACCTTCGATCTCATCGGGTTGATGCAACGTGGGCGGGCTGAAGGCCCAAAACTGTTTCGCTTGGTCCCAATCGATTTCCGATTCTGTGGTCGGTTCGCGATGTGGATCACTCGAGCCGTCGAGATCCGGCATGGCGGCGCCGGATCGAATCCATGTTTCGAAATCGCGGATCACACGCTCTGGCAACGGTTCATCGGGTGGCATTTCCATGCCATCGTATCGCAACGCGGTCAGCAGCAAGCTGGCAGCCGGTCGGCCGGGTGAAACCGCCGCCCCCGAGTCGCCTCCGCGCAACATCGCTTGGGCATCGTCGACACGCAAGCCTCCCTGGATCAAATCGGCATCGGACGAGTGGCACTCGTAACAGCGGGAAACCAGGACCGGACGGATCTTTCGTTCGAAAAAATCGATCGATTCGGCGTCTCGCTCCGCGGCGGGAACGATTCCACTGCCGCAACAGGCCAAGGCCAGCAAGGCGCTTGTCAAGACGGATGCTCGATGGACGCTGGGGGTAGGCACGACGGCGGCACCGTGGTGTGGAGGGGGAGGGCTGAGGCGGGAAGAACATTGTACCGCATCAGCCAACCGTGCGTGCACCCAATCTCACGTCCACAGGCGTCGGCGTCTCGCCCCCTCAATGTACGATGGCTCTTCGTACGATGGCCCTTCCGGGCCGTCGTCCGCTAGCGCGCCCCGCGCGCGGACCTGAAAAGGACGTCGTACCTTCAATCCGCCAGCCGCCGCTGCGATGTACGATGGCCCTTCCGGGCCGTCGTCCGCTAGCGCGCCCCGCGCGAGGACCTGGAAAGGACGTCCTAACAGCGATCCGCCGACCGTCCCTTCCCCCGGATCGATCAGATGTCCGAAAGTGTCATATCAAACGGCGGCAGCGGGATTTCCGGTGTCAGTGGGATCTCTGCGGAAGGGCCTCCGAGGGGACAGAATTCTTGTTCGACATCGCCGGCATCACTCCGGACGATCACTTTCAGCGGTCCGCTCAGGCTTTTGTTCTTGTAGAAATTTTCCAACAGACGGATGGCCGAACCGGTCAAGCGTTGGCCTTTGCTCATCAGCAACGTGCCCGTTTGGCAGCGAATGTCCTCGGCCAGCACCATGCCTTGGACGACTTCGTGGAAGTTCAGTTTGACGTGTCGGAAGTTCCGCTCGCGTTTGACAAAATCGTCCAGCGCGGCGAAGAACGTCGGGTCATAGGCCGCTCGGTTTTCCTTCAACTCGTTCAGTGCATGCAGCGGGCTCTCGCAGAACCGTTCTTTCAGGTCGAAGTCGATGGCCAACTTCAACACGCGACATTCGATCGGAACCGCGATGCCGTCCACCGTGGCGACGTTGATGTCGACGTTTTGAAACTGGATGATTCGGGAAACATGTTCCATCCGTGGGATCGCATTGAGCAGGTCGGCGGCCAGTTTGGGATGTTTGGCAAACTGCCGTTCTTCCTCCACGGCGATGCTTTCGCCGTCAAGCTTTTTCTCAAGCACCTCGGTGGGTAGGGTGACACAACCGAGGGAGGAAAGCATCGCAGCGATCTCCAACTGCCATTGGTCTCGGATCGGAACGCGTTTCAAAATGCCGTCAACGATCGCGCGGACGCGTGCCGACTGGCCGAACGCCAACGGGCTGACCAAACCGAGCACTTCGCTGAGCACTTTGACGCTGCCGTGCAGTGTGCCTTCGACCAATTCTCGTTCCGCCGCGATCAGGGCGTGTTGCCGCAGCGCGGCGTGAAGCGCTGCCGCAAGATCTTTCCCGCTGCAGGGTTTGGCCAAGAAGCGAAAGATGTGGCCTTCGTTGATCGCTTCGATGGTCGAATCGAGTTCCGCGAATCCGGTGAACATGATCCGGACGGTGTCGGGCGAGACCTCTCGGATGCGTTTGAGCAGTTCAATGCCATTCATGGCGGGCATTCGCATGTCGGAGACGACGACGGCGAACGGTCCCTGTCGGTCGATCAACTGCAAAGCTTCTTCGCCGCCGAGCGCGGTGGTTAGATCAAAGTCATCGCCCTGCTGACGCACGATTCCGCCCAGCAGATTCGCGTCATCGTCGACGAACAGGATTCGTTGGTTACTCATCGATTACTCTTGGACTGCCATGATTTGAGCGTCGTGTTTCCATTTCAATAACTGTTTTGCCAGCGTGCTCGCTTGGGCCGTGTGGTTGGCACTTTTTAGCCCGCGATCGATGATGTCTTCATCACCGCCGTGATAGAGCCAATTCACGGCGTAGACCACTTGGCAGTCCAAACTGCGGCGTGAGCAGACGTCGAAGTTGTGGTGCGATGCGACGATTTCGACAATCGCGGCGGGTAGTCCCCACAGCGCGAGCAGGTAAGCACCGACGCCCTGATGCGTCGCACCGATCCCGTCGAGTTCCAATTCCCACAGCGGGCGGTTCTCCGCGACAGAGACCCTCAGCAGTTTGGAATACTGGTCGGGAAAGGTGTCCATCAGGATCAGTTTTCCGATGTCATGCAACAACGCGCCGCTGAACACCGCCCCGTAGGTGTCATCGCTGGGGTGAAGGTGGCGGGTGAATTCTCTGGCCAACACCGCGACCTGGAATGAGTGATTGAACAAAGCGTGAGATGACCGGATGGCGGTTTCGTCGACACTGCGCAGCATGACTGCTTGTGACAGTGCCAGCCCCAGGATCACATCAGCCCCGACCAGCGACACCGCGTGATTGACGTCCAATACCGGGTAAGGCAGTGCAAAGATGGCCGAGTTTGCGACCTGCAACGTTCTGGCGCTGAGCATCGGGTCACGCGCAACAATGGTCGCGATCAACTGCGCATTCCAGCGTTCGCCCGCCAGTGCCGCGTTGATCTCGCTGATGACTCCCGGGACCGACGACAAACCATTTGCCTGGCCGATCGCATCCAAGACGGCCGGCGACGTGATCGTCGCCTGAAACGTTTCGGCACGCTTGATGGCATCGACCAGAACGTTCAAATCACAGGGTTTGGAGAGGTATTGGTGCATCGGCTGAACCGCAGTGAGCGCGGTGTCGCGGTCTGCTTGCCCGGACAGGACGACACGGAACACGTCGGGGTGACGTTGTTCGACCCTGCTTAACAATTCGGCTCCGTCCATCCCCGACATCTGCATCTCACTGACAATGACGTTGAAATTCCCCGATTCCAACAATCGCAGCGCTTCGGCACCGGAGGCCGCCGTGACAACCTCCCATTGGTCGATTTCACCTTTGATCCACCGCGACACGCCACGGAGCACGCGTTCTTCGTCGTCAACCAGCAGAATCTTCATGAAATTGCTCCGATCGATTCGGGCCACGTCTCATGAAACACGGATTCGATGTCGAGATGATTCGCACAGGCCGTGCGGGCCACGCGGGGGATCTGGATCGTGAAGGTCGTCCCGATCCCCTCGTGAACGTCGAACCAGAGTTTGCCCCGGTGTTTATGGACGATCACCGAGTGGGCGACCGCCAGACCTTGGCCGGTGCCTTTGCCGACCGACTTGGTCGTAAAGAACGGCTCGAAGACGCGTTTACGGGCCTCGACCGGGATGCCTCCGCCGTTGTCGGTGATCGTCACTTCAACACCATCGTCCAGGTTGCGGGTCGTAATCGAGATCGTGCCTTTAGAGAATTCCCCTCGGTCGATGCGGTCGCCGATCGCGTGCGCTGCGTTGACGATGATGTTCAGAAACGCTTGGTTCAATTCGCTGGGCAAACCGTCGATCGGTTGCAGGTCGTCTTCCAGTTGCGTTTCAACCTCGGCAACGTATTTCCATTCGTTTCTGGCGACGGTGATGGTCGACCGCAACACGTGATTGATGCAAAGTCTGGTCGTCTTGCCCGTCCCGGGGTGGGAGAATTCCTTCATCGCGGCAACGATTTTCGAAACGGCCTGGACGCCTTGGATTGAGTCCGCCAACGCGTCCGGAATCTGCTTCAGCGATGACCGGATTTTGGGCGCGTTGTCGCACCGATCGATCGAATGACGCAGAGAGAGCAATTGCGCATCGGACGTGGTTTCATCGACCAACGCCGGCAGCAAGTCGAGCAACTGCGACAATCGATCGATTGTTTTGGCGACGTAACGGACGTTGTCGCCGATGTACTGCATCGGTGTGTTGATTTCGTGCGCCACCCCGGCGGCGAGTTGCCCGACCGACTCCAGTCGTCGCGACTGATCAAGCTGATCCTGGATGAACCGTTGCCGTGTCACATCGGTTGCGACCAGCAACGTGACACCAGAGTCCGCCTGAGTGAGCGGGCTGGTGCGCATGTCCAGCGTGCGACGACGTCCGCAGCGGTCCGTAAAGCCGATCTCGTCGTGGCAAGGGGCATTCGCCGGCTGGGAGTGTAGCAAGGCTTCCAATTCGGCTTGGTCGGTCCACGCAATCGGCAACTCGGTCATCACTTTGCCGATCGCGTCATCAAGACGAATTTCGAACGTGGCTTCGGCGTGGGGATTCCAACGCGTGATGCAACCATTCCGGTCCAAGCAGACCAGAACGCTGGGAATCGATGCGATCAGCACCTCGGCGTCGTGGTGAGCCGAATCGAGTTTTGACTGTTGTGACGCGACGACCTGCTTTAGATCATCGAGGTTCTGCCGGTGACAGCGGAGCAGACGACGTTTTTCGCACAGTGACGTCGCCAGTTGAACCGCCTCGATTTCATCAAACGGTTTCTTCAGCACCAGCAACCTGTCGGTGCGTCCGATCCTTTCGGCGATTTCGCTCCAGCTTTGATCCGAGTAGGCGGTGCAAACGACGACTTGAAGGTCTGGGTCGACCTGCCAAAGTCGCTCGATGGTTTGCACGCCGTCCCAACCCGGCGGCATCCGCATGTCGACGAACGCCGCTCCAAAGGTGATTCCGCGTCGTTTGGCTTGCTGGACGAATTGAAGCCCCTCGAGGCCGTGGCGGGCACAACTGAGCTGATAGTGAGGGGCCGGTTCACGGGGCGTCGGCGGCGAACCGAACAGCGCCGCGTCCAAGGCCAGCAATTCGTCCTGGGGATCGGGCGTCGCAAAGATTTTTCGGAAATCATTGTGAATCGCTTCGTTGTCGTCGATCACCAGAAGATGTTCGACGGTCGCCTTGGAGCCACTCATGCGTTTTCTCCGGAATCAAGTGGAGACAAGTCCATGTCGTCAACGCTGTCGGTGTGGTGGTCGTGTTTGTCAACGGTGTCACGCGCGTCGACCGGCAGCCGCAGAACAAAGCGAGCGCCTTTTCCGATCCCCGCGCTGGTCGCCGAAAGTCGTCCGCCGATCTCGGTGGCAGCATTGGCGCTGCTGTGCAGCCCGAATCCGTGACCGTGGGCTTTCGTGGTGAAGCCGTGCTGGAAGATTTTGTTGATGTCCTCGCTGCGGATACCGATGCCATTGTCGGTGACTTCGAAGAGAACGTGGTCCTGTTGTGTCCAGGTTCGCAGCAGGATCCTCGGCTGGGGCACGTTCGCCTCCAGCAATGCATCTTTGGCATTGCAGACCAAATTGATCAGGATTTGCAAGATCCGGTGTTTGTCGGAAACCAAGGTCGGCTCGGGCGAAGCGACCTGTTCAATGAACTCGATGGCGTGGTTGGTCAACGATTCTTTGTTTGCCGTCATGACGTCGCGAATGATTTCGCTGGCGTGGAGTTCCTGTTGCAGCCCCGAAGTTTTGGCCATGGTCTGCTGGACGGCGATGATCTCTTTGATGTGTTCGATATTTTTGGTCAGATCGCCGATTTCTCGGTCGACCGACACGCGCTCGTTTCGCAACGACTGAGCGACCAACACCAGGTACTTGGGAAGGTTCTTGCCGCGGTCGTCGTGTTCGATGAATTCGGCCAGTGACGATTCGTATTGGGAAATCAGGTCGGTCGCCTTCTCCAAGTTTTTCAGGGCGCTGTTTTCGAATTGTTTTCGAATGACCGAGGCGGAAACATTGACGCTGTTGAGGATGTTGCCGACGTTGTGCAAGACGCCCGTGGCGACCTCGGCCATACCGGCTTGACGCGAGGCGTCGACGATCTCTTGCTGCAGCAGTCGGTTTTGTCGTTCCGCTTCGACGCGATCGGTGATGTCACTTTGGATGCTGATGAATCGTTCTGTCGTTCCGTAGTTGCCGGGAATCGGTCGCAGTTCGATCGCCATCCAATAGGGCGTGCCGTCCTTGCGATAGCTGACCATTTCTGCATTGAAGGCCTGTTTGGCGTCGATGGCACGACGCATGTCCGCCAACGTTTGCGGGCACGTCAGTTCGCCGAATTGAAATCCGGACTCCGGGGCGCCGATGATCTCGTCGGCTTCAAATCCGGTGATGCGGGTAAACCCTTCGTTGACCCATTCGACGTTGGCGTCGCCGTCGGTGATCGCAACCGCGTTGTCGGTGTACTTGGCGACCAAGGCCAGTTTTTCCGCTTCGGCGGTCTTGATCGCCAGCAACAGGTTGGCCTTGACCAGATCTTTGGTGCGTTCGTCCACCTTGATGTCCACCGACCGTTTCGCTTCGACAATCTCCGTTTGCCGCGCGCAAAGTTCGCGGAATTCGTTACGCAATCGCCGACACCCGGGGGCCAAAAAAGCGACCTCGAACAGCACCCACAAGGCGTGTTCGATCCAGCGATAGGGACTCTCGGTCACGATGCCGAACGCCGAGAGCGGATAGAACACCCCGCGGACAAAGTGGTCGACCGCAATGACCGCGGTCGCCGTGATCAAGATCGTCCAGTCACGATAGATGCTGAGGATTGCCAACGAGGCAAAGACATGGAAGTGCGTCTCGATTCGACCACCTGACAAATGGATCAGCAACGCCGACCAGAGCATCTGCGTCGTCGCGACCACGTGACGCGTGTGGGCGGCGGTGGGGTAGGTTCGCAGCCACAGAATCGTGAACGCCGACAGCGAACCGCCGATGAATACCGAGGCCCAAAGATGAACGTGCGGTTCGAATTGATTTCCGATCCAGGTCAGCGGGGAGTAAAACGCGGCGAACGCGATTCCCATCAACCACTGGCAAACCATCAACCACTGGATGAATCCGCTGACGCGCAAACATTCCTTCTTGTAACGCTTGCGAAACAGCGTGTCGGCACTCTCGATCGCCCGGGCACTGTCGGTCACCATTGCCGCTCCGAATCCGAAAGCATCGAACATCCGAAGACGGGCCACGAGCCGAGGTCATCGTGCGGCTCATTGATTCGTTTCAACAGATCCAGGGACGAAGGGCTGTCTCCCTCGTGCCCGCGGTAGGGCGTGATTCCGCCGCTGAACGACAATCGGCCTTCGCCGTCGTAAAGCAAGACCTGACCGGAAACGTAGACACCGAATCGTTTGCACAGTCTGCCGCCGTGGTCAACCACGACCTGCGACGTGGTGAGTTTTGAAAGTGCCGTTGTCGTTCGGGTCTCGATCCAGGCGTCATCCTGGTCGCCGGGGCAATAGGCGACGGCCGTGATTCGCAGTGAGGGCCGAAATCGTGGCTGCAGCCTTTCCAAGACCCGTACGGTCGCCGCGGTACAGGGGCATTTCGGGTGGTAGAAGACCAGCAGGGTCGGCACATCGGCCGAAGGAAATGTGCCCGCCAAGGAGGTGTCACACAGTTCCACGTCCGTCACCCGTCGGGGCGCCTGCCCTGACTTTCCGGGACGACTGGAATAATCCGTCAGCTGAACGAAGCCGATCGCCGACATCGCAAACAGTGCGACAAATGTCATCAATAGAATCGGCCGTGAATTCATCCTGCTGTCCCCCTCTCGTTTATCTGACGCCATCACTATCTGTTGGTCGCGGCCGGTCGGCTGGCAACGGATCGATGACGCTTTGAGGGGAATCCCGCAGCGCGTGCCGGTCGAGCGTTGACGCGGTTCGCACTCCCTGGCGAGGGGCTTACGCCTTCTCTCGTTCCCGGGCTCCGCCTGGAAACGAACATTTCCAGAGGCTCCGCCTGGGCTGCGCAAAATCTGGAGTTTGCGGTGGTTCGGAATCCCAGCGAAATCACTCCGCGATGGATGGTCAACTCACAGCCGCCATCGGGTGACGAAACACGAGTGGCATCAGCCGATTCGCGCAAGCGTTCGGGCCCCAGCGTCGGTGTAGGCCCGTAGGCTGGCGCAAAACGGCTGATCCCAAGCGGGTGTAGCGGAATCGAAAACGCCAAAATCCTACGAACGAAAACGCGAACAAATCGAATGATTCTGCGCAGCCCAGGCTCCGCCTCGCGTTACACGCGGCGCGTGTGGCAGGAGCCGCCGTTTGCAGTGCGTTCCCGGGCAGAGCCCGGGAACGAGGCAGAGAATTGAACGCCGATGTCACTTGCCCTCCCGGCGAGGATCACGTGGACGGATTCTTACCGGCTCATTCTTCCGCCGACGTCGTGCCCGTTGCCGCCTCGGCTTGCTCGAACATCTCCTTCATCATTTGGTCGTCCGGCTTGTGCTTGAGGTAACGTTCACTCCACCGTTTGGCTTGATCGTTGTCCTGCTTTTGCAGGTAGACGCGAACCAACCCGTACCAGGCGGCCAATCCCATCCGGGCAGCGCTCGCTTCACCTTCTTTTGCGATCGTTTTCTCGGTCGCATCGAGCAGGACCTTTTCCGCTTCGTCCAGCTTGCCCATCGCCAGCAGGCTTTGGCCGATCCCGTTCAGCGCGGCGCCCTGAACCGGCGATTCACTGTCGATCCTCTTGAATTGTGCGATCGCTTTTTCGTACTCGCCCAGATGCACGTAGGTCCAACCCAGTCCGTTCAACGCCACTTCGTTTTCCGGTTCCATCTCCACCGCCTTCAGGAAGCTCTTTAAGGCATCCCCGGGCTTGTGCGTCCGCCAGGCCTTCCAACCCTCGCTGGCGTGGACCGATGCCGGCACTTTCGGTTCGTGATCCGCCACTTTCGACTCGCGAGCAGCGGCGGCCGCGTCATGGTTGACCAATGTTTCCACGCGGGCGGCGATGATTTCTTCGGCCGCTTCTTGACGTTGTTTCAACTGGTGTTTGATCCGTTGCAAATCGGCTTCGGCTTTTTCGATACGGGCCAATTGCAGTTGCATCTGTAATCGGAATGATTGTCGGACCAGGGATTCGATGACACTGCGCTGATCGGACTCCGCCGACGGAGTTGTTTTTGGCTGTGCCGTCGATTGATCGGTCACCGTTGCCAGCGGTGCGGCGCCCATGCGTTCGAGCTGGTCGTCGATCAGGTCTAGGTTTTCCTTGAGTTGCTTGAGGGCAGGATGGTTTTTCGCGACCCGATCGGATAACCGCGACAGATGCCGTTTGGCCTCCATTGCGTCTCGGCGGAGTTGGTTTTCCAACGTGTGTGCGTTCTTGTCTGACTTGGCGATGTGATCCGAATCGGGGCCCGACTCGGAGGTAAAATCAGCGACCCTGCCATTCTTTCCGTCCACGACAAACCGCTTGCCGGAGTACTGGCCCTGAAAGGTGGTGATGTCCAGCCCCGTGATATCCTTCAGCCGCGCCCGTAGTTCGCGGCCGTTTTGGGTATGCCACGCGTAAGCCCAGAAGTAGTCTTTGCGACTTTTGTCCGCCGCGGGAAAATAGGTGATCACCTCGGTAGGAATGCTCTCGGGAATCCCGACCACACCGTGTTCGAAATAGCCGGCGACGATGACTTGGCGAACGTCGGCGTCGGGTGAGATCTCCAAATTCCATTGAGCGCCGAAATAGCCGCTCATGACTAACACGATCGGTTGCCCCGTCGGTTGCACGGTGACGAACACTCGGTCGTCGGTGCTATGGTCCTCCGGCGAGTAAATACCGATGACGTGCATCTGGCACGATGCAAGTTTGTCTGGCGGCAACAGTTCCGCGACCGCGGTGGACGCCGTGCCCACATGCATGCCGAGGACGCCGAGCAGAACCAGAGCAACGGACTGTAGTTTTCTGGTGTTCATTGTTCACTCCGAGATTGATGATGGGTCGGCAAATGGGTCGGTAGCGGATTGTTCAAGTAAGAGATCAAGTTCGGTTTCCAATTCGTCCAGTGGTGTCGTATCAAACTCCCACCGCAAATGTGTTTGGTCACCGTCGTGCAGAAGTGGATTGCTTCGGGGCGACGCTGACGGATTACTGGTATCGTGCTCACCGGTCTGATTGCGCGGGACTTGTTGATTTGTGAGTCGATCGATCGCGAACCATCCGCCGACCAGAACGACAGCGACCAACAGCCCCCTGAACAACGCGACTGGTCGATGCTTCCTTGTCGGCTGCAGGGCAGGCAGCAGCGTCGTCGTGGGTTGGCGGAGATGGGCCAGACAATCCTCCAGGTAGTCGGCCAACGCGTGGGCATCGTTAAACCGCCGTGAAGGATCCTTTTCGAGCAATCGGTCGATGGTCTCCCCCATCCAACCGGGCAGATCTTCGCGCAGTTGCGATAGAGGCCGATGTGCCTGGTCGGTGATCTTGCGGAGTACGCCGTAGGGCGTTTCGGCACGGAAGGGTGGACGACCGCACGCCATGGCGTACATCACGCTGCCCAGGCTGAACAAGTCGGTGCGGCCGTCGACCGCTTCCCCCTTGGCCTGTTCGGGCGACATGTACTGGGGCGTCCCGGCCAGCACACCGCTGCGTGTCAAACTGGCGTCATCGGCCGTTCGAGCCAAACCGAAATCGGTGATGATCACTCGGGAAACACTGGCTGGCATCAAGATGTTGGCCGGTTTGATGTCCCGGTGGACCAGTCCCTGGTCATGTGCCGCCGCCAACCCGCGAGCGATTTGAAGTGAAATCCCCAGAATGTCCTCGATCGACATCGGCGCGGCACGATCGATGCGCTGCTGCAGCGATTCGCCTTTGATGTAAGGCATGACCAGGTAGGGCATGTCATTCCATTGATCGACGCCATAGATGGCGATCACGTTATCGTGCAGCACGGCGGCGGCGGCTTGTGCTTCGCGGGCAAAGCGTTTTCGCGCCGCAGAGTGACCGGCATAGGCTGGGCTGAGCACCTTGATGGCGACGAAACGATCCAGCGAAACATCCCGGCCCTTCATCACCACGCCCATTCCACCTTGGCCGATGATACCGGAGATCTCATAGCCGCCGAAGCGCCCCAGCATGTTCGGATCGTCAGTGGGATCCAGGAATCCGACGGCACCACCGAGGGCGTCGCGCCGGTCGCCGGACGGATCTCCATCGTCTGCATCGGTACGAGTGGGCAGCGGCGCGTCTTCGGTATCATGCTCACCGGGAATGTCACCGGCACAATGAAGAAAGGCTCGGGCATCATCCCAAAACGATTCGTCGGCCGTCCGGCGAGTCAGTTCGGCATCGCAGCGGGTGCATGTTTCGAGGTGTTGTTCCAGTTGGGCGAGCTCGGCGTCGGGAAGTGATCCGGCCAGAAAGGCTTCGATCTGGTCGACGCGACAGGAAGTGCGTTTGGTTTTCATCGCTCGTCGCGGTCTCCCCGGAGATCGAGTTCTTGGACTTTGTCTTTCAGACGCTTCATCACGCGGCTGCGCGCCGTGTAGACACTGCCGCAGGAACGTCCCAGCGTTTCGGCGACCTGCCGAACGTCATGACCGAGCACCACGCTGCTGTAAAACGCTTGCCAGGTCTGGGGCTGGAATTCGTCGCGGATCTGCGACGCGGCGACCAAAAAGATTTCGCGGCGGTACTGCATCATCAACGTTTGCGTTTGCTCGTCGTCGGCCGGCTGTTGGTTCAGCAAGTCGATCACGTCGCTGCCGCCGACGGCTCGGTCGGGCACACCGCGGGTCAGCGCGTTGATGATCGCGCGTCGGGCGATCGTCTTCAGCCAGGTTCGGAACTTCGCTCGGCCGTTGTCGACGTCAAATCCTTCGATCGCTCGCGAGATTGCCAGCAAAACTTGCTGAGCCAAATCCTCGGCGTCGGCCGGCTGCATTCCCCGCTGCCTCGCCATTCGGCACACGACGGGGCGGTACAACGCCGAGAACTCGGTCCAGGCCTGACGATCACGCGGATCGCGGATCCGCATCAACAGGCTCGGTCGTGTGTCAGGAACGGACATTCGGGAAATAGAGTGGGAATGGGGTGGCCGACGCTGTTTTTGAGGGCCGACGCTGTTTTGAGGCACAACTCGGGCGTCTTCACAGAGTCCTACTCACGCGACGGAACCAAATCTGTCATCAAGACGGGCGGTTTTTGTGAAAGATTTCCTTCCCCTGAAGCCATCCTTCGAAGCAAGGGATCGCCGGCCAGCGAGATGGATGTTCAGCATCGCGAGTTAGGGACCGCTCGACCAACCGCATCCGTAGTTTGACAAAGACATTTTGATCCGCCACGCTAGGGGGCCGAGGCGGGCGAGTCGGGTTGTCCTTTTTATCTTATCAATTCGTTTGCCGAGTGACCTGTTTGTTCTGGTGACGGAATCGAGGCACGCGACATGGCTCCTGCTCGGAAACGCTGGCTGACCGACGGACTGGATCTGGACTCGAACTCGCGGGATCCGCTACCGCTGGATTATCCCCCGCAAATTCCCGGGGCGTGTCGTTCGGCTGCCGATTCGGTCGTCTACCGTGGTCCTCCGCCGGTAGCCGATGGTGATTCGCGGTCGGATGATCCGGATCGTCCGCGTGCGTTTCCAATTCCGCTGGATCTCTCGCCACGTCGTCGTGAGTTCGAAAGTCGTGAGAAATCGGCGTGGGTCGGTTCGATCATCGTCCACGCGGCGATCGTGTTGCTGATCGCCTTTCTGATCGCGCCGGCGGACTTCAGCGGCTACACGACGCAAACTTTGGTGATGACACTCAGTGAAGAGCAGCCGGAGATTCCGATCCCGATGATGCTGGTCGACGACGTCGCGTCGGAGGACTCGTCGCTGTTGGCGGAGGTCGAAGAAGATCCGGAGATCGTTAAACCGGTGGAGGTATCACTGGACGTCGCCCGCCCGGTTATCAAACTGGCCGGGATGAAAACCAAGTCCGGTAAATCCGTCGGCAACGTCAGCGGCGGGGCGCGTGGTTCGTTTTTCGGCATCGAAGCGGTCGGACAAGACTTTGTTTATATCGTCGATCGTTCCGGCAGCATGAACGGAGTGCGTTATCGTCGTGCGATCGATGAATTGACGCGGTCGATTCGCGAATTGCGAGAAGACCAGCGTTTCTTCGTGTTGCTGTTCAGCAGTTCCAGCACACCGATGTTCAACGGCGTGCAGTCGATGGACATGATGCAGGCGACCGCCGAGAACAAGGAACGGCTGGAAGACTGGCTGGCGACGATCGGCACCGGCGGCGGAACCAACCCGAATTCGTCCCTGCGAACCGCGCTCCGAATGAATCCGAATGCGGTGTTCATGCTGTCCGACGGCGAGTTTACAGAGACGAAATCCGGCAAGCGTGGCACATTGCTGAAAGCCGGCGGAGACGCGCTCTCGATCGCTCAGGCGTCGGGCACCTCGATCCCGATTCATGCGATCGCGTTTGAAGATCCGCGGAGTTGCAAGAACATGAAAGAATTGGCCGAACTGACCGGCGGCGAATATCGCTTCGTCAACTCGTCCGGCAAAACCCAGCGCGAACTGCTCGCCGATGCGAGAGCCCTGATGGCCGAGCCGAAAAGCAAATCGAGGATGCGTCGGCAAGGTCAACTGAGTCATCAAATCGGATCGATCCAGGTGTCCGAAAAAGCGAAGCAGACCTACGCGGACCTGTTGGTCGACGATTTCGAGGATGCCTACGGCAAGATCGGCGAACCTGACGCGGCCGCTCCCGTTCCGCCATTGAGCGAATTGCTAGAACTCTTAGAAGCACTGGTCAGCAGCGATCCCCGCCGCATCGCGCTCGCGCCTTTGCAAGACAAGGTTGCCGGGGAATTGTCGCGTCGTTTGCACGAGGTGGCGGACACTGCTGAAGTCGAATCCGCCTGTGACGCCATCATCCGATGGCGTGGTTCCCGCGCCGCGACAAGCGTCTTGGACCGTGTTGCCGATCATCTGGCAACATTGAATCACGACGAACCGTCAAAGGCGTTTACCAGACTTCGGTTGATCAAGCGATTGCACCCGCAATCCAAAGCCGTCGACGTCTGCCAAACTCTATGCGATCGAATTCGTGATCAGATCGTCCAACAGAGCAATCAGTTGCTCCAGCGCGGCGATCTGGTGGCCGCGATCCGGATGTTGCGCACGACCAGTTCGGGCGAATTCGATCCGACCGTCCGCTCGTTGACCTATCAAACGCTGCGTGATCTGACGATGAAGCAGTTGGCCGCGGCGCGCGACGCATCGCTAAGCCACAATCGGGAGCTCAAAGATTCGATCAACGCGCAATTGCAGAAAGGATTCGAAAATGATCCGCTGCTTGACCAGTGGCGCAAAGAACGCGTCAGCCGAGAACTCAACGCGCGGCGGATGTTGTTGCAGGTCGGCAACAATCATCGTTACGCGGGGATTAAACAGAAACGACAGCAGCTTCAAGCGATCATCGATCGTTATCCCGAGGCGATCGCGGCAACACAGGCGCAAGCCCAGCTGGATCAATTGCCACGGTGGGAAGCCGCGGTCGAGCAAGAGGAATCGGAGTTGATTCGAATGATGGACGACACGCGACGACGATGACCGAAGCAACGCCACGCAGACCACGGCTGCAACCAAGGTTGCTTTGCGGGGTCGTGTTGATCCATGCGGTCGCCTATTGGGCATTGGTGTTCCAGTGGCAATACGTCGATCAAATTTGGCGAGTGATCGCGTTGGGCATTGTGCTCGGTCAAGGTTCGCTGCTCGCGATGATGGCGATGCTATTCGCCAGATCCATTCCCGTCCGTGTCGCCCTGCCGTTGTCCGCGTCGCTGGGATCTTGGTACGGTCTGGCAAAGATCGCCCAATGGGGATTCGGCGACCCGGGGGCTACGTGGTGGGCCATCGCGATCGCGATTCAAACGATCGTTTGCGTGGCGGGTGCGGAGGTGATGCGAGAGAAAGTCAGGCATCATTTCGCGGCGATTGCAGACGCCGCCGGGACGAGGGAGCCGCCGCTACAGTTTCCGATCCGTTCGCTGATCGCACTGACGACGATGTCGGCGATCGGGTTCGCCGTGATCCGTTATGGGCAGCGGAGTGGTTGGTGGTCGCCCGAATCAATGGACATCGACGAGAACCTGATGATGGCGGTTGTCGGATTGATCCTCGCAGCGGCGGCGCTGATGGTGGTGTTCGGCTTCCTATCGCGAAGGACTCACGTCATCGCCGTACGAATGGCAGCGGTCATCGCGTCGGTGCCGGTGATGGGCTATCTGCTGCACGCCGGAGCGGTCCGTGCGGGATTGAGCGGCGGATCCGATCTCAGGTTAACGATCGTGATGCTGACCGCCCATGTGGCGTGTATCTTGATCACGTGGGTGATCGTCTATCGGTTGCCGCCCTACCCCGCCAGTTTTTCGACGAATGGGATGATGTCTGATTCGTAGGAGAACCCGACCGTGTCACCGGCGTCGACGAATTGTTTGACCAGTTTTCCGTCAGCATCAAAGATCAAGACTGCGGGGATCGACGGAATGTCGACGGTCGCAAACACATCGTCACTGGGAGTGTTGCACAAATAGTTGTCAAATCCCGCCCCCATGGCGTTCAGGAACGCGGTGACCTTTTCCTGGTAGTATTCCGGCGGACGCGATTTCCGCCCGTCGTAGTCCACCGCCACGCCGATGCAGGAAACGTCTCGGGGCATGGATTTGCTCAGCCGGACCAGGCCGGGAAATTCTTTGACGCAGGGTTCGCAGACGGTCGACCAGAGATCGACGACCGTGACCTTGCCGGTCGACTTGGCGTGCGATTCGATCTCCTGCCAGCTGGCGAATTGCAACTGCACGCCGGATTCATTTTCACCGCTGCTGGAAGCCGAATCCTCTGACGGCGGCAGCGCATCCAGGTCGGGCATTTCAATGCCTCCGGCCCCCGGCCCGGTCGGTCCCCCCGGCGCCGTCGAGTCCGCCCCCGGGATTGCTTGATCGGGAAGCTGCATTCCGCCGCCGACGGCATCCGCGGTGGGGGCCGCCGAGGGGGTGGAGGACGCCGATGGGGCGGCCGGCTCGTCGGCGTTTTCCGTCATCGTCGAGTCGGCCGTGCCGCCGATGGCCGGTTCTGGCGTGGGGGCATCGCTCGAATTCCCGCCGCCGCAGCCGACGACCAAGACGGCTGAGAGGATAACAAGAACGCGGGGCAACGTCCGCACCAAGTGGTAAAGCGGCCTTTGATCCGAGGGACACGTGGACATCGTTGAAGTCTGCCGAAGTTTGACGGGGAACGGGTGAAGCGACAAAAAATCGGCGAGCGACACGATCCGCTGGGTTTGGAGTCACCGTTCTTCAGATAAACTGTGTCCGATCCGCCGAGTCCCAACATTGTCCAGAATTCGATAGATGACCGCAACTGATGGAGATATGTCGACGACCGAATTAGTGGTCGCATCCAAAGCGGGCGACAATGCGGCGCTCGGCCAACTGCTCGAGCAATACCGCGGCTACCTGTTGATGTTGGCTCATCGCAACCTGTCCGAACAACTTCGCCGCCGCGTCGATCCGTTCGACATCGTGCAGATCACTTTTTTGGAAGCAAAACGCGACTTGCATTCCTTTCGCGGTGATTCTCCCGGCGAATTCGCCGCGTGGTTGCGCGGGATGTTGAAAAACAACGTGGCCACCGCCGTCACCCGTCACGTGATGACCCAGAAGCGGAGTATCCGGCGCGAAGTCAACGCGGACGCCAAGCAAGGCAATGATTCCGGCGGCGCTCCCTGGATCGCCCAACTACCCGGCAGCACGACCAGCCCGTCCGGCGTCGTGATCAAAGAGGAAACGGCGATCGCGTTGCTCGAAGCGTTGCACCAGTTGCCCGAAACGCAAGCCGAAGCGATTCGGTTGCGCTACATGGAAGGGTTGCCGTTGGCAAAAATCGTCGACCGGATGGGAAAATCCGACACGGCTGTCGCGGGCTTGCTAAAACGAGGTCTGCAAAAATTGCGGACCATCATTGACCCCAAGAACAACCCCTACATGTAAGGCCAGGACACTGTAAGGCCGCCACACTTGGCACGTGCCGACCGGCCCGCGCGCCCCCGGACCGTGGGGATCTGGCCTTTGACTCTGGCCGGTGGGAATCACGCCTTCCTCCTTTCACCAATCTTTTCGATGCCCGTTCCGTCCGAAGCCGACGACCCGATCGACGAAGCGTTCGCAGCCTACCTGCGTTCTTGCGATGAAGGATCGGTCGGATCGCGGGACGAGTTCTTGGCGCAATTCCCCGAGATGGCCGAGGAATTGAGGAGTTTGATGGACGCCGCGGACGCCATCAATCGATTCACCGGGGCGGCCGCCGCCGATTCGGCTGATGTGGTCCAGGGCGGCGCCGCAGCCGACACCGTCGATGTGTTGGTGGCCGGTCCCGACGACTCCGGCGATGACCCGGCGGCGACGTTGCCCGAAGCGCATCGGGCCAAGGGCGACCCCGGTCCGACGCTGCCCTACACCCTGGGCGATTATGAATTGCTGGAGGTGATCGGACGCGGCGGGATGGGCGTCGTGTATCGCGCGACCCAGCGGATGCTCAACCGAACCGTCGCCGTCAAGATGATACGTGGCGGCATGCTGGCGTGTGAAAACGATGTGCGCCGGTTTTACACCGAAGCCCAAGCGGCGGCCCGCTTGCACCATCCCGGCATCGTCCCGGTGTACCAATTCGGTCACGAAGCCGGGCACCATTTCTTTTCGATGGCGCTGATCGAAGGAACCGATCTGCAACGCAAGATCAACGACGGTGAACTGCCGATCGACACCGCAGCACGCTACGTCCGCGACGTGGCACGGGCACTCGAGCACGCCCATCAAAACGATCTGCTGCACCGCGACATCAAGCCGGCAAACATCTTGATCGATCAAAAGGACCGGGTTCACATCACCGACTTTGGTCTGGCAAAGAATCTGGGCAGCGACAGCAGTGTGACCGGCAGCGGCGCGGCGGTGGGCACGCCCAACTACATGGCGCCGGAACAGGCCGGTGGGCACAGTGATCGTGCCACGCGACAAAGCGACGTGTATTCTCTCGGCGCGATTCTGTTCGCTTGTGTCACCGGTCGTCCGCCCCTGGTCGGCGACACGGTGGTGGACACCTTGATGCAGGTGGTTCACGAACCGCCGCCGACGATGCGTGCGTTTCGCAGCAACGTGCCGACCGATTTGGAAACGATTGTCGCCAAATGTCTTGAGAAAGAACCCCGCAAGCGCTATCAGACCGCCGGCGATCTGGCCGAGGACCTGGACGCGTTTCTGGAAGGCCGCCCCATTCTGGCGCGTCCCCGCGGGCGGCTCTTGAAAACCTGGCACTGGGTTTGCGGCGTCCCCCTGGTGGGCGCGCTGATCGGTCGAAAGGTGGTTCGCACCTCGCCGGGGCACCGACGATTCCAAGCCGCGATGCTGCTGCTGTTGGCCCTGTCGCCGTTCTTTTTTGTCATCGGCGCGATGCTTTGGAGCCGCCATATCGAAGCGATGCCGCAACGGGTGGTGTTGGCCGGTGGGCTGAAACAAGGTGTCTACACCGGGATCTCCCAGGCGATCGCCGATCGTTTGCAGCAGTCCGCCGGAGTGGCGGTGCAAGTGATCGAGACCGATGGCTCGTTGGACAATCGCAACCGATTGCTTGATCGTCAGGTCCAGCTGGCACCGATGCAGGCGTCGTCGATCAGCGGCGACGACCTGTGTGTGATCGCCCCGCTGATTTATGAAGCCGCGCATCTGCTCGTCCGCGCGCCCGATCTGGTGCAGCACGACAAACCGCTGAACATGCAAATGCTCGCCGGACGCAAAATCGCCGTCGGCCCCTACGGGAGTGGATCCCGTCGCACCGCGGACATGATCCTCGATTCGCTGAATCTTTCCGGCGATGACACGCCGCGCGAAGTCATCGCGTGGGAAAACTTGCAATCGCCCGACGCACCGGACATCGCCCTGATTTGCATCGGCCGCGGCAGCACGCTCGTTTCGGGTTTGTTGCAACAGCGATGGCGACTGGTCGCCATTCCACAAGGCATCAGCATTACGATGCAGCACCCGACCTTGCGGACGATCACGATCGATCCATCTCATTACCAGAATGCCGACATTCCCGAGGAGGGTTTGGCGACCGTCGGCACCACGGCGTTCCTGGTCACCCGACGTGACGCCCCCTCGGCCCTGGTCCAGACGACGCTGGAGTTGCTTTACCAACCACCGCGGTTGTTTTCCGATTTGATTCCCAGAGAACGCGCCGCCGAATGGCAGGGACTGGATCTCCATCATGCGGCACGACGTTATTTCGAATCGCTGGACACCCCATCGCGTTGACGTGTTGTCGATGGTCCCACGCGACGGGTGAACGCGGCGACACGCAGCGCCCCTCGCTCACGGGTCGAATGAATCAACATGCCGTCGACGGCGGTCGGCCGCCCCCCCGACGGTGCGTGCGACGTCGCCGAATCGTCACAACCTCACGCGATCGGCAAGCCTGCTAACCGTTCCATTCCACAAAACCGGTCTTCACGATTCTCCTCCGGTCGGGTTCGTTGGCGCAGGCGCGTCCAGCTTGATAACGCGAAACCTAGGGTTGGCTAAGTCTTCGGTCCCTAGGAACAAACCGCATGTCGCCGCAACCGCCTTCTCCACACGACGCGTCCACCGCCGAGGATCTCTCAGCGAAGAAGTCGCTCGATCAGTCCGGCGATGTGGCCAACGATCAACGGGATGATTCGGTGGGGTGGACCGACGCGGCCGAACGCCCAGCGGGAATTCAAGGCGAAAGCGAACATTCTCAATCGCTTCGCAGCAAGGTGGTTTTGGCTCTCGCATTGATGCTGGCCGTGGTCGTCGGCATCGATGAAATCGTCCGACAAAAGGTCATCGCGCCGGAATTTGCCAATCTGGAACGCGTCGCTGCACTCAAGGACACCAATCGCGTCCTGTCGGCGATCAACACCGAAGTCGAATTCCTGTCCGAAACGGCATCCCAAGATGCGATCCGAATCGAAACCCATCTTCGCCGATCATCGGCACGCGAATCGATGCAGCAGCTGGCCGCCGAGCTACCAGCGGGACTGCTCGGCCAGGGAAAACGCGTCGAGTGGGCAGCGATCCTCGATCACAGCGGTGAATGGACTTGGCTTTCAACCCGCGAAAGCGACACGGGAAACGCCTCCGAAGACGTGACCGAGACGACTGCATCACCGTCACAGCCGACACCGCCCGATCTGGCACAAATTGTCTTTCCAGGCATCATCCAGCGGATCGGGGCGCAGCGAAATTCGGCCGCCGACTCCAGCGACCTGTCCACCGTGCGCGGGATGACTCGTGGTAGTGACGAGCACTTGTATTTGTTCGCCGCCTTTCCGATTCATCGCAGCACCCTCGGACACTCGCGTCCGTCGGGTGCCGAACCATATTATGTCGTCGGTCGACGATTCGGCGACGCGGTGATGACGGACCTTCAGCAGCGGACCAGTGTCCTGTTTTCGGTCCAGCCGCTTCCCGAAGACGCTTCATTGCAGCAATCGATTGAGGTTGAACCGACCGACAGATCGCTGCTGTGTGTCAATTGGCCGCTGTTGAGCCCGTCCGGTCGCCCACTCGCTGAATTGAAAGTCCGATTGCCGCGAGAGGTCACCAGCCGCAGCAATCGCACCACCGCCTTTGCGCGGTATCTGTCACTATGTGGCGCCTGTGCTTCGCTGCTTTTGCTGTTGCTGCTGCTGCAACGGATCGTGATCGGACGCATCGAACGGATCCGCGAGCACACCGAGCAGATCGCGAGGATCGGATTGATTTCCGAAGAATCCAGTGCACCGGTGCTCCGCGTCGCCGGCCACGACGAGATCGGCCAACTGGCCCAGTCATTCGATCGCATGCGGACGCGTTTGGGAGACGCCCAGCGCCGCCTCTCGGATGCCTCGCACGCGGCCGGGATGAGCCTGGTTGCCGACACCGTGATCCACAACGTCGGAAACGTCCTGACAAACGTCAACAGCCTGATCGAAACCGCGACGCGCCGCGTGGAAGGGTTGCGAATCGAACCGCTGGAAAAACTCGCTGAGCGTCTCCGCGGTGAGGACGTCGACGAAGCCTTGCAAAAAGCGACCCCCGATTATCTGCATCGATTGAGCGCGACGTTGGAGGACGACAAAGACGACTTGGCCGCCCTGCTGCAAACGCTAAACGATAACATCCAGCACATCCATCAAGTGATCCGTGACCAGCGCCGCCATGCCAACCAGCCGATCAAGTGGGTGCACCTGGATGTCAATCGCGTGATTACCGAAGCGGTCCGATGCAGCCAGGCTCGGCTGGAAAAAGACAACGTTCTGGTTGATTTCACCTGCGACGTCGACGCGCGGATCTGGACCGATCGCTCGCTGTTGCTGCAAATCCTGATCAACATCATCACCAATGCCGGCAACGCCACGCAGCACATCCAAAACCGACAGCCGACCCTCGCGATCGATTTGGTCCGCAGGGCGTCGACCGTGCAGATTCGATTTCGTGACAACGGATGCGGGATGGACGAAGCCACCCTGGCACGTGTCTTTGACGCGCACTTCACGACGCGGCAATCCGGCAGCGGATTGGGATTGCACTTTTGCGCGATCGCCATGAAGCGGATCGGCGGGGCGATCCATGCCGAAAGCGACGGGCCCGACCGGGGCGCGACCTTCATCATCGAAGTGCCGGTGAATAAACCATCGTCTCAAAGCGACCCCGATCACGGCAATCCAGACCACTGCAACCAAGATTCAGATCTGGTCAATAGCGCCAACCGATCTCCCGACAGCAAGAACTGACGGGGAATCACGGAGAGAATAAATGACAGATTTCGAAACGGAACGCCGCGTTCTGATCATTGATGACCAATCACAGATTCACGAGACGTTTGCCAGAATCTTTCGCGCCGCGCAACGCAGCGAACACGAATTGGATGATTTCGAAGCGCGATTCTTGTTGGATGACAGCGAACAACCCGAATCGAGGACGACCAGTGCCCCGGTGTTTACGCTCACCCATGCCTACAGCGGCGAGGAAGGCGTCTACGAAGTCCAGAAATCGGTCGACGCGGACGAGCGTTTCTCGGTCGCATTTGTCGACATGCGAATGCCCAAAGGAATGGACGGCTTGGCCACGATCCGGCGGTTGTGGCGGATCGATGCCGATTTACAGGTCGTGATCTGCACCGCGTACAGCGACCATACCTGGGACGACATCGTCCGCACCCTCGGTTACAGCGACCGGTTGTTGTTACTTCGAAAACCCTTCGAACATGACGAGGCGCGTCAACTGGCGTTGGCCCTCAGCGAGAAGTATCGGTTGTCGATCCGCCAACAAGAAAAACTGGAATTGCTGAAAAACGAAGTCAATCGCCGTCGCAAAGCGGAATCAGAGCTGCGTGACATGGCGCATCGTGATGCATTGACGGCGCTTCCCAACCGCCCCTTTCTGATCGAAAAACTGGAACAGGTGCTGGCCAATCAAGGGCCGCGACGGCGGTCCTACGATGCGTTGCTGTTCCTGGATTTGGACAACTTCAAAATCATCAACGACAGCCTGGGACACGAGGCCGGGGATGATCTGTTGAACCAGGTCGCCGCCCGGCTTCAAGAATGTGTCCGCGATCATGACACCGCATCGCGCTGCAGCGATTCGGTCGAAACCCAAGACGACGGCGCCGGCGACGAAACCATCCGTTTGGGCGGCGACGAATTCGTCGTCCTGCTGGAACGCTTGGCCCATCGCGACGACGCCTTGCTGGTCGCCCGTCGTATCGTCCAGCGAATCTGCGAACCCTTTGAACTTGGGGACCGGCTGGTCACCGTCGGCACTAGCGTCGGCGTGGCGTTCATCGATGAATCGTTGACCGACGGCCACGAGGCGCTCCGCAACGCCGACACGGCGATGTACCAGGCCAAAAATTCGGGCAAGGGACAGATCGCAGTGTTCGACCAAACCATGCACGATGCCGTCGTCGCCCGGCACGAACTCGAAGCACAGCTCCGTGTCGCCCTGCGGGAAGAACGATTCGAATTGCGATACCAACCGATCGTGAACCTGAAAACATGCCAGATCCAGGGCGTGGAAGTCTTGTCCCGCTGGCGAGGCGCCGACGGGACCTACGTTCCGCCGAGCGAATTTGTGCCCGTCGCCGAAGAAATCGGTTTGATCAACCACTTCGGCGAATGGGTGCTCGAACGTTCGATGCGAGAATTCAGCGCGATGATGGCGTCGTTCTCCGACGACCAACGCCCCAAGGTCTACCTGGGCGTCAATATCTCGCGACGACAACTCGCCGACCCCTTCTTCATCGACCGACTGCAAGCGATCATCGATCGTACGCGATTCAAGTGGTCGCTGAAATTGGAAATGTCTGAAAACGGTGACTCGCGACACAACGAACGCTCGCTGCAAACGATGCTGGACCTGCACCAGAGCGGTGTCGGGATTCACATCGATGACTTCGGCAAAGGCAACTCGTCGTTGACGTGTTTCCACGACTACCCGATCGAAACCGTGAAAATCGATCGCACCTTTACCGCGTCGATCACCAGTGACCACGGCCACGCGATCATCACCCAGGCGATCGTCCAGCTCGCGCACCACCTGATGGCAAACATCGTCTGCCAGGGCGTCGAGTCGGCCGAACAAGTCAACTTGTTGCAACGCTGGGGGTGTGACCTTGCTCAAGGCTACATCTTTGCACCGCCCCTGGACATCGTCGAATTGGAACGCTTGCTGATCACGCCCGGTGAAAGCGACGGGATCAAAATCTTGAAGTCACTGGCCGCGGCACCGGTGGCGTTGCCCGGCGGTCCGACCACCGGAACGACCGGCGGCATTCAATTGCCGACGCGCTGAATCGTACTTTGTTCAGTTCCGGTCAGACACAGGTGTTCTACCGCAGCTCATTGCTCGGGTTCGTGCCGTAGCGGAAGCCGCCAAGGCTTTTGGCCTCCCGGCACGGCGTCACCGCGCCCGTACGCAGTTTTGGCGAGTTCCGCTACCCGAAACGCGCGGACCCCGCGGCCGTTACAATGACGATCCCGCCGATTCGTCCCACGACACGCCGCTGCCTCTCCCCAAGACCATGATCCCACGACTGTTATTCGCTTGCTTCGTTTTGATTCCCTTCACTGCCGGCACGGCTGTGGCTGATTCTCCCGGCGAGATCAAGAATGTGGTGATGATCGTCGCCGATGACCTGAAAGCAAGCGTGCTGGGGTGCTATGGCGACAACGTTTGTGCCACGCCCCATCTGGATCGTTTGGCCCGTGAGGGGATGGTCTTTCGGCGTGCCTATTGCCAGGGCACGTGGTGTCTGCCGTCGCGGATTTCGTTCATGTTCGGCCGCTATCAAGACAAGCAGAACGTGACGCTCGGCCAGCATTTGCAACGCCACGGGCTTAGCAGCACGCGAGTCGGCAAGATCTTTCACATGCGCGTCCCCGGTGACATCATCGCCGGGACCGACGGCCAAGATCATCCGGAATGCTGGTCCGCGCGCTTCAATTCCCCCGGCCCCGAGGCCCACACACCGGGCGAGTATGCGTGTTTGAACTTGAACGTCGTGACGCGTGATCTGGAAAACCGCCAATCGACCCGCATGCCGCATCGGATGTTCGTCTCGGTCAAGGGCGACGGCGACGGGCGTGAACAACCCGATTACAAATCCGCCAGCAAAGCGATCGAGTTGCTCGAACAACCGCACGATCGCCCCTTCTTCCTGGCCGTCGGACTGGTGCGACCGCATTACCCGATGGTCGCCCCCAGCGATTACTTCGATCCCTACACGATCGATCGCATCAACATGCCCGCCAACTGGCACGACGACACCAGCGACATCCCCAAGCTCGGAATTGCCAACACCAACAACCTGAAGAACTCGATCGGAAAGTATCCCGACAACCAGAAACGGATGTGGGCCGCCTACTACGCCAGTGTCACGTTCATGGATCGTCAAGTCGGACGCATCCTGGATGCCCTGGACGATTCACCGCATCGCGATCAGACCGCAGTGATCTTTACCAGCGACCACGGTTACCACCTCGGGGAACATGGGTTCTGGCAGAAAAGCAACTTGCACGAGGAAGTGATCCGTGTGCCGCTGGTGATTCGCGCCCCCGGAATGCCGTCGGGACAGACCGATTCGATCGCCGAGTTGGTGGATCTGTATCCGACGACCTGCGAGCTTGTCGGGGCGTCCGTCCCGCCGGCTGCCGAGGGGACAAGCCTGGTGCCGGTGCTGGCCGACGCAACCGCAACCGTGAAATCCGCGGCGTTCTCATTCCAAAATGGAATTTCGATTCGTACCTCCCGCTGGCACCTGATGCGCTATCGTGACGGCACGGAGGAACTGTACGACATGGACAACGATCCCGGTGAGACAGAGAACTTGGCCGGCGATGACCGATTCGCCGACGTGCTCACGGCGCTGCGGAAGCGGGTCGATCAGCGAAAGGCCCCCGGCCGATAGCGGCCCGCGAATGGCCCACCAATGCTCCAACGCAAAGCGGTGCCACAGCACAGCCCACGGTCGCGAAACGCACCGTTGATGGTGGATTCCAAGGATCGCCGCGCGTTGCATCCGGTCGGTATGTCTGTTGGTGAAAGAAGAACACCAAACCAGGGAACGACCTGTAGCCCAAAAAACGCGTATTGGGTCGCCGAGACGAAACGCGATAGTAGCCGAATCCGATCAAAAGAGCGGTTCCCGATGACAAGAAATTATTCGACATGACGATTATGGAACGTCCGGCCGAGAAGGGCCAACGGTATGCTGGCACATCGAAGCGAAACGATCGCCGAAAGCGAGGCTTTGTCCCTCAACCCGGCAAGGGTCGAATGTGGTAGCGGAATTCGCCAAGAATTTCGGCTTTTCCCGTGTGGACTGCTGCGAGTCGAAAGCCTTGCCGGCTTCCGCTACGGGTTGAGGGACAATGCCTAGCGGCGAGCCCGTCAAAGCGGTGAGGTCCGGCATCGCGAAGCGAGTAAACCAGTCGCAGCGCTGAGGTCGATGTCGGCCACAAGCAAACCCTCCACTCCGTAAGGTTGAAAGCACTGGACAGACCCATCCGGGCGCACGACGACCGACGTGGTTCCAGACCCGCTGCTCGCGGCGTTGACGGATGCGATATAGCACGTGTTTTCGGCGGCCCGGCAAAGCAGCGACTTCTCGTGGAACGTGTTCGCGGGGTCCGCGAAATCGACGGGGCGGTAACTCCCAGGCTCTGCAACGTGGGCGTGGGGGTGAAACACGACCTGCGCTCCCCGCCGCACGGCCCACCGCACCGTCTCCGGATACCTCCACCCCTCGTGGCAAATCACGACGCCAAAGGTTAACGGGCCTGTTGTGAAAACCCGGCGTCCGGTCCCATACGCGGGATATGTCGGTTCCTCCGAAGGGTCCAGTTGGACCTTGTCCTGCCAACCCAGCACGGTGCCGTCCGGTCCGAAAACACAAGCGGTGATCTGTAGGCCGCGTTCTGTCACGCGCTCGGTGCCCAAGATGACCGAGACATTTGCGTCTCGGGCAGCAGTGGCGATGTCGGCCCAAGCCCGCTGCAGAAACCCGGGATCGGGAGGTGGCAACTTGGTGCCCGGCCATCGATAACCGGGAACGAAGCACTCGGGAAAGCAGACCAAGACGGCTCCCCGTCGCCCTGCCTCGGCGATCGATGTTGTCGCGATCAGGACGGATTCGTCCGGGGTCGCGGACGCTCGAACGTTGGCGAGCGCGATACGGACTGTACTCATTGAAGCGTTCTGCTCAGACATAAGAGAAGGATACCGCGTTACCAGTGGCAGAAAGCATGGGTTAACCGGGCCCGAACGAGGGACCGTGCTTTCACAGTGCGGGTGAATGAGGGCTCCGGTTCAATCCTTTGGTATGCCTGCCCCGCCGACCATCGGCGAACTTCGCTCACTCATTTCGGGGCACACCAGTCACTCTCAAGTATCTTTCGTGCGTGATTTCCCAAGTCGTCGTTTTGTCTTGATTTGCGTTGAAGATTTCCAGCCGCACCGTGGCCTCGCTTCGGCCAGCCATCATGCGGAGACACTCCTGAAGGCTTTTTCCGCGGACACTGATGCCATGGATTTTCGCGATCGTAGCGTCCGGCTTCAAGCCCGCCTTTCCCGCTGGTGATGTTGGCCACACCGTTGTGATTCACGGCAAGCCCGATTCTTCATCCTTGTCCTATGCAAATCCGAGTCCGACTGTCTGGCGAACCCAATTGGTAACATTCTCATGTGTTACCCGAGAATCAACGTGCCAATGTAGATCGAGATGCCAGTCGTAAGAGAGTGCCAGCAATTGTTGACGAAGTATTTCCAACGGACGACGTGGAATCCGCAGGTATCTGAATCAATCATCTTGTTGCCTGACGTCAAGCGATTCGCCATGCCCGCAGCCGGCAAGGTCCTTGGCATCTGTCCAAGACCAACGCCTGGCTCACCGCGCAAGGCGTTTTGAGTTGCAAGAGCGGTAGGCCGAGTTTGCTCACCAACGCTCTACCGCCGTATGCAGACCCGCACGTCCGATCGATCGAGATTCATCTAGTGGGAGAACGGCCTGTGGTCACCGCGCCGGCGCGATCGACCTAGATTCAAAACAAATTCAACTCGCCGACTGCGGTGCACCATCTAGTTCGGGCGGTCAGCCACGACGACAGCTTGAGCCATCTTCGCTGATGGCCAATGCATTCGATTGGAAACACCCTGGGACATTCCACTTCGATGACGCTGCCGTTTTTCTGTACATGCGCAATGAAGCCCGGAGGGCTGGCACAGTGCTTGCCGGTGGTGTCAACCCTCGTTGTTATACACAATTCATTCCCCTGATCTGGTTGCATTTGGACCAAAGCTTCGCCAACAACTACTGATGTCGTAGAGTCGTTCCATGCCGCGCATGACCGTATCGGTGCCAGGTTCGTCATGTCGTGGTCGGTCGATGTAGCCGCCAAGCCGAGCGATCATGCGGACGATCTCCTTCAACGTCGGTGGTTTCTTTGGCGGATCTTTCCCGGTGACGATCTTGTATACCGGCTGCCATTCGTCGGCTACGAATACTGCTTCACAGCTGACGTCTGGACATTGGCGACCGATCCGCACGCTGTAGAACGTTCGCCACGCCAAGATCATCGAAACAGCGAGACAACGCTCGAATCGTTCGATCTTTTCAAACCGCTTTGCTTCGATGCGAGTGCCTGATTTGAGAGTTCGGAAGAATACTTCGATCAACCAGCGAATGCAGTAGTAAGACAACACCAGCTCAATCTCTTCCTTGTTCGAAATCGGCATATTGGTCAGCAACAGCCAACTGATAGGCGTATCCCCTTCAGGCGGATCGATCTCGTGAGCCCAAATCGCGTTGACTTTCGTGGGCCGTAGGTGTCGATCGGGCCGATAGGGGTTCTTCAGTGTCAGCGTCGTTGCACGCACCTCGAGTTCGCATTGGCGTGCCTCTCGCGGTTGATTGCGTGCTCGTTTGTCACAGGCTAACTTGGGTTGGTGCGAACGAATCGTTATCGCTTTGGTGTAGCGTACTTTGCTCGCGGCGAGTTTTTCATGCAGATTTCCTGATGGCCGACCGTGCTGATCAACGATCGAACGGTCATAGCAACTGCGAATAATCCACCAAAAGTTCTTTGGAGAATCGGAATTACACTCGATGACTTCAAAAATGTCCGCTTCGCTGTCAGCCACGCAGACAACTTGCGTTTCGGGGTGCTCGCTAGCGATTAACTGTGCTTCGCGGTGGTTTTCAAGCCATCGCAGAGACTCCTTCTCTTCAATCGGCACTTTCTTTCGATCATCGGCTTTTGACGGACCTTCCTCGCGAGTCCAAAGTTCTGCTGCAACGGTTCCTAAGGGCGTGCCGGTGGGAGTGAACGCCATCAGCGGGTGAAGCAACTCGCCGTAGCGTGAACTGCCATCTAGCGGACCGGCCCCTTCTACTTGCGTGTTAGGTTTCGTCAAATCCAGTTCCGTCGTATCGTGAGCCAAGATGACAACTTCTTGCTCAGCAAGACGCTTATAGCAGGCATCTATATGGGGCGCTAAAATGTCCTCAAAGCAGATCGCATCGTTATCAAAAAGTCGGTAGGCTGCCGTTGTTTCGTTGTGTCCTGCGCCGACTGCAGCAGGAATGCTCTTGCTCGGCAAACCAGCCATGGCGGAGAGCACTTCGGCAAGTCGTTCATTTCGTCTCTTGTCGCCAAGATCCACCGTTTCTAATTCGTCAATCACCCATTGGCTCACCATCGCAAACACTCCGTTGCTAGCTGTCGTGCACCTGAACTCCCTGTGAGCAACAGTTTGAGCGATTTCGCGAATCAATACATCATCAAAAATTTGTGTATAACAACGAGGGCGGACGCCACCGGCAAACACTCTACCGGCCCTCCGGGCCTCAGACACATCACCCGGGTAGCCGGTCCGTTGGATTCAGCAATCACTTTACGGTCGTCATCTCAGGCGTGGGTTTGTCGACTTCGGCCGAGTCGACCGTGCACCTGTCGAACCGTGACTTCAGGAGCGAACAACAGGAAACAGAGGTCTGATGAAATCCCGGTGGCCGCAAGCTCGGGTACTGGCATTAGCGCTCATCGGTGTTCATTAGCGGTGCCAAAACGCCGAAAACACGAACCGCTAATCCAAGCGAATGAACGCTAATCTCGGAACCCGATTCAAGCAGTCGAGAGCGTGAACAATCAATTATTGGTGGTCCGACCGAGGAAAAAAGCACGTATTCCGTGGTTGGACCGCGGAACACCTCCCGCCACCCGATGGCAGGGGCTGGCGGTGTCGCGGTCAAGGTTGGGGCTTCGGGTTCGCGTTGAAGCGGTTCAGACGCGACGGGCCTTGGTGGCGGATGAGGCCATGAATTGGAGGGAAAGAGGGTCAAAAGATGAGCGCGGTGGGGGGAGTGATTTTTTGACCACCCCATTTTTTGCCCCCCATTGCCGCGTCCGCTCCGACACCGCCGACGCTCCGCCGGATTGACCTTGCGCTGGAGCCGCGTTTCTTCGTACCCTCGCCCAAAGCGCTTTTTCGGGAAATGGATTATCTGTGCGGCAGGCACAAGGATGTGACCGTGGTGAGAGACGACTATTTGCTGGATGATCTCGAGCGATCGCAGCTCGACGCCACTCGGCGGCGACGTGCCAATCGCTCCCGACGCTATTATCGAATGCTCTTGCTAGCACTCGGATTTCTCGCCCTGCTCGCGCTCGCCGCCCCCAGCCTGGTCAGCCACACCGGGATCGCGCGCTCCATCCTGGCATCAAACGCCGGGACGTATGGCTGGACCGCATCGGCCGAGTCGATCGATGTCGGCTGGATCACGCCGCTGTCCATCCGAGGATTGAAGCTGACCGGCCAATCGGGCGAAACGATCGTGCAGATCGATCGCGCCGACACCGCGTTGACGGTGATGCAATTGCTGAACCTGAATCCGGCGTCGATCGGCGAAGTGTCACTGCGCGGCGTCGCGCTGGCTTGCAGCGTCGCCGATGGTCGGTCGTCGATCGAGTCGGACTTGGCGACTCTGCTGGAGCCGAGCGATCAACCGCAGACACTGGTCCGTGCGTCGATCCAAATCCAAGACTTCGGTGCCACTGCGACCGATTCGATCACCGGCGACGCCTGGTCGCTGAACCAATCGAATGTGAACGTCAGTCTTGATGGCAACCGGATCACCGCAGAGGTCGCCGGGGTGGTCAATGAACCGGGCGGCAGCGGCGGCGCGATCCAAAGCCAGTTCGTCTGGCAAGACGGCTCGGAGGACCTGTGGAATCTTTCGTTCGATACCGAGTCGTTTCCGCTGTCGGTCGCCAATCTCGTCGCGCGACGATTCGCCGGCGCGGTCGACGGACTGCCACAGCAATTCTCCGGCGACACGACCGGCCGCTTGAAACTGGTCGGTGCCCCCGACGGGGCCGTCAAAGCCAGTTTGGGTGACGTGCGGATTCGCAACCTGAAAACACTCTTCGCGTCGACCGGCGATGCATCCGGGCAAGCAGGGACCGTGCAAAAACAATGGAACAACGAACTGGCGACACTCGACGGCGACGTCGCACTCTCGGGCGGTTGGTTGCTCGGCCAGGGGCTGGAGCTGACCACCGACTTCGCCTCGGCGACACTCGACGGTTCGTTTCCGACCACGATCTCCCTGGTCGGCTCGGACGACAATCCGCTCAGCTGGCTGCAAGCCCTGGACGGTAAAGCGCGCGTCGACGTCGATTTGGCGTCACTGGATCAAGCGCTGCCGGGGCTGATCCCGCTGCGCAGCAACGTCACGTTGGTGTCCGGTCGGGCAAGTGGCATCATCGACAACAGTGCCGCGTCATCTGGATCCGGCAGCGCAGCGACGCGGCGCAGCAATCTGACATTGTCGAGCAACTCGTTGCGCGCCCGCGCCGACGGACGGATCGTGGTGATCGATCCGATCGAATTGTCGGCCACGGTCACCGACGACAAGGGGGCGCTTCGTGCGGAGCGATTCGACGTCAAGAGCTCGTTCGCCAACGCATCGGGATCGGGGACACTGCAAGACGGAACGGCGGAATTGCGAATCGATTTCGGTCGGCTGTACACGATGCTTCGGCCGGTCATCGATCTGTCAGACCTTTCACTCGGCGGGACCGCCGACGCCCAGGTGCGTTGGACCGTCAATCGCACTCCCGATGGACGATCCGACCAGTGGGATCTGATCGGCAACGGCGAAGCGAACAACTTGTTGGTCACCCTGCCCAGCGGACACCGTTTCAAACGCACGATCGTGCAGGGCGACGTGGCGGCCAAAGGGCAATGGAACGGCCGAACGTTGGAGCAGTTGAGCAGCGCCGACGTCGGGATCCGCAGCGGCGGTGTTTCTTTACGCGCCGCATTGCTCTCGCCGGTGTCGCGGCCTGACGCCGATTCGATTTACCCGGTTCGATTGGAGACCGATGGACGGCTGGAGAATCTAAGCGAATCGCTGCGGCCCTGGCTGCCCGACCCTCTTCGCAGCGCCGAGGGCCGATTGACGGGATCGGTAATCGCCAAGGTCAGCCGTTCGGGCGGCTCGCTTTCCAAAGCCGAATTCGTCGTCAGCCAGCCACGCGTCAATTATGACAGCCACTGGTACGTGCAGCAGAGTGTGACGGTCAATTTCAACGGAGTGCTCGACTGGCCGAGCGGCAATTTTGCCTCACAGGAACTGACGGTGCGCGGCGAAGCGTTGTCGTTGGCGGTGCGCGGTGAAGCGAGTCGCGAGAAAACGAACTTGGACATCGCATGGAACGCGGACTTGAAACGGTTGCAAGAAAGCATTGGGGCGACGATCGCACGCGCGGCATCGACCAACGTCGCCCGGCCGATCAGTTACCGGCCGGTCCAGGACAACGCCTACATCGTCAGCGGATTGTCCAGCGGAAAACTGAATCTGACCGGCGGTCCGGTCCAGTGGAACATCGACGCATCGGCCTCTGCGACCAACGTCTCCATTCACTCGCCGTCGGACCAGCGCAACTACCCGCCGGGGACGCCAGCGGGGGCTTACGGCCCGAACCCGCGACCGACGTTCGGCCAAGGTTTCGGAAACACGCAACAGACCCCGACGGGAGATCTGTTGTGGCAGGAACCTCGGCTGAAAGTCGACGGTCGGATGCAATACAACACCGAAACCGGGATCCTCGGGCTGCCGGAACTGCAAATCGCCAGCGACGGCTTTGCGGGCACGTTGACCGGCGAAGTGACGACGAAAGGAGAGGCGTCTTCGGTGCGGCTGTCCGGCCCCTCGCGTTGGAAGATGGACGTCGTGGCCGCGCGGCTGGCCAATTTGTTGGGAACGTCGATCCAGGCCAGTGGCATCCACGAAGCGCCGATCGAATTGCTGTGGTCGACGTCGGCTGCCCAAGACGCGTCCCTGCGGATCAAGGGAGAACTCGGTTGGGACCAATGCGAAGTGGCTGACATCCGTATCGGGGCAACAAAGCTGCCGTTCCAGATGACCGATCAATCGCTCCAGATCAACCGCACCACGTTCCCGATCCTTTCGCTCGGCACGACCAGTTCCGCCGCGACCACCGAAGCGGGCCAAGTCGAATTGGCCGCTCACGTCGATTACACGGCCAGCCCGATGACCGTCCGACTGGCGCCGGGGGCCAAAATCAAGTCGCTGCGGATCACGCCGTCGACCGCCGCGGGATGGTTGAAGTATTTGGCCCCGTTGGCGGCCAACGCGACCAGCATCGACGGGGCGATCGCCGCCGAGTTCGACGACGCGGTGTTGAATGTCGACGATCCCTACGCAAGTGTGGTTCGCGGCCGGATGGACATTCAAACGATGCGACTGGCATCGGGGCCGCTGGCGAATCAGTTGATCCAAGGCGTGGAGCAGATCAAGTCACTGGCACGACTGACCGGTGGGCAAGCCGAACCGGCGAGCGCGAAGACGTTGATCGAGATGCCGCCCCAAAGTGTCGAGTTCAGTTTTGAAAACGGAGTCGCCACCCACCAGCGGATGTATTTCAAAATCGATCGCGCGAATTTGATGACCAGCGGACGCGTGGCCACCGACAGCAGCATCAATCTGGTCGCCCAAGTTCCGCTGGATGCCCGTTGGCTGGGCAGCGATCTGAAAGGCTTGGCCGGTCAGACCTTGACGTTCCCCATCACCGGAACGCTCGATCGCCCCAAGCTGGACGACACCGCGGTCCGCGCCGTGATGACCGAACTGGGCAGCAAGGCCGGCGCCGAAGTGATTCAAAACCGGCTCGACGGGCTGATCCAAAAACAACTCGGTTCGGGGATGGAGCAACTTAATTCAGGGCTGGAAAAAATCCTTGGGTTTTGAGGTGGCACGTGGAGGCAAAACCTTCCCTGGCAGTGGGCTGGCGAAAATCAATGCAACTTGGAACGTTGCGTAGGTTCGGGGACTTTCAACGATTCTGCTGGATCCCTTGATTGCAAATTGCAAACTGTTCATTGCAAATTTCAAATTTGCCGGGAATCGTCGCTCAAATCATTTCGCAATTTGCATTGTTCATTTTGCAATTTTCAATCGTTGCCGGTTCACCAGTTTTCAACGCCACGTACTTTTCATCAGGCCACCCTGGCAGGGAGGGTGTCGCCTCTTAACTTGACGCCGATGGGGTCGGGCGTCGCGCGAAGGGAGTGGCGGACCGTAGGTGGTAAAGAAAACCCACGGATGGCAGAGCGTACCCACGGATGGCCGGCTGGTATTTGTCGCGATGCGATGGGAGCATGGGTTTGCTGGGGACCACCTTCTGGCGAAGGTAGCTACGTTGGCCCTTGAGTGGGCGAAAGTCTTGGCGAGTTCCGCTACGGCCATTTTTCTGTCCTTCTCCACCCACCACCTGCCACAACCTGTCCTCGTCCCTAAACTACAGGCATGTCACAACAACAATGGATTGATGCCTGGGAATCACTGACCTTTGACAACCGCTTCACGCGGCACTTGCCGGCTGATCCGGATCAAACCAATCAGATTCGGCAAGTGCGCGGGGCGTGCTACTCTCGGGTGCTGCCCAAACCGGTCGCGGCGCCGCAGCTGATCGCCCACTCGCGTGAAGTCGCCGAGCAGTTGGGGGTGACGGAGGAGTTACTGCAGTCCCAGCAGTTCGCCGACGTGATGGGGGGCAACGCCGTCCATCCGGCGATGGACCCGTTTGCGATGTGCTATGGCGGGCACCAGTTCGGAAACTGGGCGGGCCAGCTTGGCGATGGCCGCGCGATCAACCTGGGCGAAGTCATCGATGTTCATGGGCGTCATCAGACGTTGCAGCTGAAAGGGGCCGGTCCGACGCCCTACTCGCGTTTCGCCGACGGGCTGGCGGTGTTGCGCAGCAGCGTCCGCGAGTTTCTGTGCAGCGAAGCGATGCACCACCTGGGCGTGCCGACGACTCGGGCGCTCAGTCTGGTCCTGACCGGCGACGCGGTGACCCGCGACATGTTCTACGACGGCAACCCGAAGCAGGAACCCGGCGCGATCGTGTGCCGTGTCGCGCCGTCGTTCGTCCGGCTGGGGAACTTCCAAATCTTCGCCAGCCGGGACGATGTCGACACGCTGCGGCGCCTGGCCGACTTTACGATCCGCCACGACTTTCCCCACTTGGGCGAACCTTCGCCGGATGTCTATGCGGAGTTCTTTGCCGAGGTCTGTCAGCGGACGGCGGAGTTGATGGTGCACTGGATGCGGGTCGGTTTTGTGCACGGCGTGATGAACACCGACAACCTGTCGATCTTGGGGCTGACGATCGACTACGGCCCCTATGGTTGGTTGGAAGATTACGATCCGGGTTGGACACCGAACACAACCGACGCCCAAGGGCGACGTTACCGCTATGGGCACCAACCCCAGGTGGCCCAGTGGAATCTGGCCCAATTCGCCGGATCGCTGTTGCCGCTGGTCGATCAAGACGTCGACGTACTGCAAAAGGGATTGCATCTGTACGTCGAAACCTTTGACGACGGCTGGAATTCGATGATGGCGGCGAAACTGGGTTTGGACAAGTTTCGCGGTGAGTCGGATCAGCGATTGTTCGCAGAGCTGTTGGATGTGTTGCAGATGGCCGAGACCGATATGACGCTGTTCTATCGACGGCTGGCCGATGTGCCGAGTGGGAGCGATCCCGATTCGGTGTGCGAGCGGTTGGGCGAAGCTTACTACCGGCCTGAACAGATCGACGACGAAGTCCGCATGGCGACGGCCGACTGGTTTGCGGGCTACCAAAGTCGGCTCGCGGATACCGGCGTGTCGGATGAAAAACGTCGCCAGCGAATGAACCGCGTCAATCCGCTGTATGTGCTGCGAAACTACTTGGCGCAATTGGCGATCGATCGCAGTGAGCAGGGCGACCATGCGGGGATCGCAGAGCTGCTGGAGGTGCTTCGTCACCCCTATGACGAGCAGCCCGGGCGCGAAGCCTATGCCGAGAAACGTCCCGAGTGGGCTCGGCATCGCGCGGGGTGTTCGATGTTGTCGTGTAGCTCGTAGCCGCTTGCGGAAATCAGGTAGGAAGATTTCGGAGGTAAGAAGATGATGAAATGCACCATCGATTCGATGCAGCGAATCTTCCTACCTCCAAAATTTTCCTACCTCTCTACTTGTCGCGTCGAAGGGGACAGGAGAGGAATGGCAGAATCATACGGGGCAGAATGATGGAATGCCCGTAGGGGACGCCAGACGGCGGATCTCACCTGAACGCTGGTCGAAAGCCTTGGCGGCTTCCGCTACGGATTGGCGTAGTCGTTCATCGGAGCCATTGCGCCGATTGCTCTCCACTCGCTCTCGCACTAAACCGGCCAAACCCGCTAAACTGCCACGGCCAGCTTCGTTCGTTTGTCCTTAACCCAGAAGAGACACGCTCGTGCCCCCGGAAGTTCGCCGTGGATTCGTGATCGTTGCGGGCCTGCTCGCTGTCGCCGCAGTGATCTGGGCCGCGCGAATGGACCATATCCCCCCGGCCGACTTTGCGTTTCAAAACGGCACCGACCCGAGCACGCTGGATCCACACCGGGCCACCGGCCAACCAGAAGGCCGTGTCATTTTCGAGCTGTTCGAGGGTTTGTTGAGGATGCTTCCCGAGGGGGAGCCGGACCCGGAGACGGGCATGCAGCCGTTGACGCCTCAACCGGCGATGGCGGAGCGGTATGAGATCTCCGAGGACGGCAAGACCTTCACGTTTCATCTGCGTGAAGGCATCCGTTGGACCGATGGGACACCGATCACCGCCCATGATTTCGCCTGGTCCTGGCTGCGGATGCTGCACCCGGCGACGGCCTGCGAATACGCTTACTTGATCAGCGAAGTCCGTTTGGCGACCGAATACAACGGTTCGGTCGTCAACATCGGCGACAAAGTGGAAGTCGAACTGTGGGACCGCCCCGGCGAGACACTGACCAGCGAAGCCAACGTCCAGCACTTTCCCCGCGGGACGATGAAGTACGGAACGCTGCGGGGGATCATCAAGCCCGACTCCCCGAAACTGGCCGAGAACGCGACGGACGATCAACGCGAGCAGGCGCAGCTCGATTGGGAGGAACGCTGGATCTATGAGATCGACGTTGCCGATCCGAATGCGGAGGGCGATGGGCAGGCGACGCTCGAGCGGTTTGCGATGTCAGCGGAGGTGGCTGCGAGCGACGAGACAGTCCAGCGGATGCACGGCGTGCTGGTGGATTTCAAACACCACGGGGGCGCCCAAGCGATCGACGACCGAACGTTCGTCGTTCACCTGAACAACTCCGTCCCCTACTTTCTGAATCTGGTCGCCTGGTATCCGCTGTTTCCGGTCAACCAAAACTGCGTCGAAACACATGGCACTCCCTTGTGGACGAAGGCAGAGAACATCGTCACCAACGGTCCGTACAAATTGAAATTCCGCCGCTTGCGTGATCGCATCCGGGCGGAAAAGTTCATGGACTACTGGCGTGCCGATGAAGTCTCCTTTGAAACGATCGACTTCGTGTCGCTGGAAAGCCAGAACACGGCGATGAACATGTACGAGACGGGACAACTGCAGTGGGTCTATGATTTGCCCGCTGCCGTGCTGGAGGAATTGAAGGACCGAGAGGATTTTCACAGCGCGCCCAAATTGTCGATCTATTTCTACAAGCTCAATAACGACGTCCCGCCGCTGGATGACATCCGAGTGCGCCAGGCGATCAGCATGGCGATTGATCGACGTCAAATCGTTGAACAGGTGACCAAGGCGGGTGAGCAACCGGCGTTTACCGTCGTGCCACCGGGCATTGCCGGCTACAAAGGCCCCGAGGGTCTGAAGGGAAGTGTCGAGCAGGCCCAGGCCTTGCTCGCCGAAGCGGGTTTCCCGGGCGGACGCGGTTTTCCCAAGATGTCGTTGATGTACAACACCAGCGAACGGCATCGACCGATCGCCGAAGTGATCCAGCAACAGCTTCAAAATAACCTGAACATCAAGCTGGAACTGAAGAACATGGAATGGGGCAGTTTCGTCGAGACGGTCCAGCAGGAAAAGTACGAGATCGCTCGCTACGGTTGGGTCGGCGACTATCCCGACCCCAACACGTTTTTGGATCTGTGGGTGACCGGCAATCCGCAGAGCAACACCAATTGGAGCAATCCGGAATACGATCGATTGATCAAGGCGGCCAGCAGCGAATTGAATCCGCAGCGGCGGATGGAATTGTTGCGGCAAGCCGAATCGATCCTGTCGACGGAGTTACCGATCATTCCGATCTTCTTTTACACGTCCGCCGAGATGGCCAAGACGAATATCGTGGGGTTTGCACCGTCCGCCCAGGACCTGCACCCGCTGTCGGTCTTGCGTTACCGATCTGACGACGCGGCGCCGGCGCACTCCCAGGACTGACATTCGACATGCGCAATCTGATTGGCTACCTGCTCAAGCGAGCGGCATGGATGATCCTGACGCTGTGGGCCGTTTACACGGTTTCGTTCATCTTGATGCGCAGCGTGCCGGGCAACCCGTTCAGCGGCGAGCGGAGTTTACCGCCGGCGATCGAACGACAACTCAAAGCACGCTACAACCTGGACGCACCGCCGCTACAGCAGTACTGGGATTACTTGGTGGGCATCGTCACCCGGTTCGACTTGGGATGGTGCATGGGGCTGGAAGATTACAGCGTCAACCAGGTCTTGGCCGAAGGGTTTCCGGTGTCGGCGACATTGGCGATCTTTGCGCTGGTGTTTGCGATTCTTTTGGGCGTCACCGCCGGCGTCATCTCGGCGGTCTATCGCCGTACCAAGGCGGACGTCATCTTGATGTTCGCCGCGGTCTTGGGTATCGCGATTCCGAATTTCGTGTTGGCCAGTTTGGCGATCTTGCTGTTCGTTTTCATGATCCAGATCTTTCCGGCCGGCGGCTGGGGAACGCTCCAGCAAATCGCCCTGCCGGCGTTCTGCCTGGGGCTGCCAGTGGCGGCGTACATCGCCCGGCTCAGTCGCACCGGGATGTTAGAGATGCTGACGAAGGATCACGTCCGCACGGCGATCGCCAAGGGATTGCCGCACCGGACAGTCATCCTGCGACACGTCTTGCCGGGCGCCTTGCTGCCGGTGGTGTCGTATCTGGGCCCTGCCGTCGCTCGCGTTCTGACCGGTTCGTTGGTGCTGGAAAAAATCTTTGCCTTGCCCGGCATGGGCAGCCACTTCATCAACGCCGCGACGCAGCGTGATTACACGCTCGCGATGGGCATGGTTTTGACCTACACCGTCATCCTGTTTGTGATGAACACCCTGGTGGACCTTGCCTATGCCATCATCGATCCGAGGGTCAAATTACAGTGAAGTCCGAAGCGGATCGCGAAACTCTGGAACGGATCCTGGCCGAAGCGCGGGAGGTCCACGGCGTGTCGTTGTGGCAAGACGCCTGGAAACGTCTGCGTCGCAATCGCACCGCGATGATCTCGCTTTGGTGCCTGCTGACGCTTTCGGTGCTGGCATTCCTGACGCCGCTGTTGCCGCTGCAAAGTCCGATCGACAAGGATTTGGACAACCGACGTTTTCTGCCGCCGAATTTCAGTTCGGTCGTGATGGGCAGCCGCCCGGGGTTGAAGTTTGCCGGTGGAACGCTGACCGGCGAACTGGCCGAATTCAACGAATCGATCGAATCGTTGCGGGCACAGTTCGCTTCGGACGGTCCCGATCAGCAACGCCAAATCGAGGTCACGATCGCTGACCGCATCGAGGTCGAACACCCCTTCAATCAAATGTGGAACAACCTCGGTCCGGTGGCTTGGTGGATGTGCGAGATGCGGGTGGCGATTTTCGGCGACTACGCGATCCCCAGCTTGTTCGGCACCGACAAACTGGGACGCGACCTGCTGGCCCGCGTCTTCTGGGGCGCTCGCGTTTCGTTGATCGTGGGAATCGTCGCGACGCTGGTCAGTTTGATCATCGGCGTCAGCTATGGCGCGATCGCGGGTTACTTTGGCGGAAATGTCGACGCGGCGATGATGCGGCTGGTCGACATGCTGTACTCCATCCCGTTCATCTTTGTCGTGATCTTTCTGGTCACGTTTCTGGGCGAAGACTCGGTCAAGAAGAAACTGGATTCGGTGGGCATCGACCAGATCACGATCTTTTACATCGTGATCGGTGCGATTTATTGGTTGACGATGTCGCGTGTCGTTCGCGGTCAAGTGATGTCGCTGCGTCATGAACAGTTCGTCGAAGCGGCACGGACGGTCGGTGCGTCGTCGTGGCGGATCGTGTTTCGACATCTGGTGCCAAACGTGTTGGGCGTCGTGATCGTCTATCTGACGTTGACGATCCCCAGCGTGATGTTGTTCGAAGCGTTCTTGTCGTTTTTGGGTCTGGGCGTTTCGCCGCCGGACGTTTCGTGGGGATTGTTGCTGAACGACGGCGTCGAAGCATTGTCGATCGTCAAGGTGTTTTGGTGGGTCGTCGTGTTTCCCGGCGGTGCTTTGGCGGCGACCTTGTTTGCATTGAATTTTCTTGGCGACGGCATCCGTGATGCGCTCGACCCGAGGATGAAGAACCGAGATTGACGCCATGAGTGAATCCCAGCCGCTATTGAAAGTCGACAACTTGCAGGTCAGTTTCAAGACCGACGACGCCCAGGTCCGCGCCGTGCGCGGCGTCTCGTTCGATGTCTATCCGGGCGAAACGGTGGGGCTGGTCGGCGAGAGCGGCAGCGGAAAGAGTGTGACCAATTTGGCCTTGATGGGATTGGTCCCTAAACCGCCGGGCCGCATCGACGGCGGCACGGTCCTTTATCAGGGAAAGGACTTGCTGACGCTGACCGACCAGCAAATGCAATCGATCCGGGGCCGGCGGATCGCGATGATTTTTCAAGATCCGATGACGGCACTCAACCCGCTAATGACGGTCGGACAACAACTGACCGAAATGACGCGGCTGCATTTGGGACTGAGCCGCAAAGAGGCCAATCGCCAGGCGGCCGAGATGTTGGACCTGGTCGGGATCAGCGGCGCGGAGAAGCGGCTGCGCGATTACCCGCATCAGTTCAGCGGCGGGATGCGGCAACGCGTGATGATCGCGATGGCGTTGTCGTGCGAACCCGACCTGTTGATCGCCGACGAACCGACGACGGCGTTGGACGTGACGATCCAGGCCCAGATCTTGGACCTGCTGCGTGACTTGCAACAGCGTCGCGGCACCAGCATTATCATGATCACCCATGACTTGGGCGTCGTCGCAGAGATCTGTCACCGGGTGCTGGTGATGTATGCCGGACGCGTCGTCGAAAAAGCGGACGCCGATGCGTTGTTTGCCGATCCGAAGCATCCCTACACGCAGGGCTTGTTGCGCTCGCTGCCCCGGTTCGATCAAACGGCCGAGACGTTGCAAGCGATCCCCGGCCAACCGCCCGATCTAGGCCATTTGCCCGACGGCTGTTCGTTCCGGCCGCGTTGCCCCGTCGCGATCGACGCGTGCAAGACGCAGGATCCCGCGCTCGTCAATCTGGACGGTCGCCGCGAGGCCGCGTGTCTGGTTGCGCAACAGGAGGCGATCGATGTCTGAAGTCATTCAATCACCCACGCCGCTTCTGTCGGTTCGCGACCTTCGCGTTCATTTCCCGTTCAGCCGCGGTTCGTTCCTCAGCCCACAACGGGGCGTGATTCGCGCCGTTGATGGTCTGTCGTTTGACATCGCCAAGGGCGAAACGTTGGCGCTGGTCGGTGAATCAGGATGTGGCAAATCGACCACCGCTCGGGCGATCATTAATTTGGTGCATCCGACCAGCGGATCGGTTCGGTTGGAAGGCGTCGATATCACGCGGCTGGGCGACCGAGAGATGATGCGGTACCGCCGCGTCGTGCAGATGGTTTTCCAAGACCCGTTCGCATCGCTGAATCCACGGATGACCGTCGGCAGCATCATCGGCGAACCGTTGGCCGTGCACGGATTGGCGTCGGGAAAAGATCGGAAATTGGAAGTGTTGCGGTTGATGGATCTGGTGGGGCTGAACCCGAGATTCCTGAATCGCTACCCGCACGAATTCAGCGGCGGCCAACGCCAGCGGATCGGGATCGCCAGGGCGTTGGCTGTGGAGCCGAAATTGATTCTGTGCGATGAACCGGTCAGTGCCTTGGACGTTTCCATCCAGGCTCAAATCATCAATTTGCTGATGGATCTGCAGCAGCGGTTGGGGCTGTCGTATCTGTTCATCGCGCATGATTTGAGTGTGGTTCGGCACATCGCCACGCGCGTCGGTGTGATGTACCTGGGGCGGTTGGTCGAACTGGGCGAAGCGGAATCGGTGTACGCCAATCCGACGCACCCGTACACCGAGGCGCTGTTATCGGCGGTGCCGATTCCTGATCCGTCCAAGGCCGCATCGCGCCAGCGGATTCGCTTGGAAGGCGAGGTCCCGACGCCAGATCGCGAGCACGTGGGGTGTTCGTTCGCCGATCGCTGCCCCCTGGTCGTCGACAAATGTCGATTCGAGCGGCCGCCGCATGAACAGGTTGAATCAGCGACCGAAGTGCACACGGTGGCGTGCTGGGAACGCGGGTAGGTGGTGGGAAGCGGGGAGGGACAGAAAAATGGAGGGCAGAAAAATGGAGAGAAGGGAAAGTAGAAAAAAAATGTCGGGCCAACCTGAAACCTGAAACGCTGGCACGTCTCGCCTCTCCCGGTCATACTACCGGGCTCGAAAAAAACTCCCTTTCCTACGCGAGACCCATCATGCTTCGCTCTTTCCTGTTTGGCACCTTTTGTTTGGTCGTTTCTGCTTGCGTTGCCGAGTCACCCGCGGAGAGTGCGCCGCCGGAGCCGGACGGCATGAGCGTGCTGTTTGACGGAGAAAACTTGGAGGGTTGGGACGGCGACCCGAGGTTGTGGAGCGTGCGAGAGGGCGTGATTCATGGTGAGACGACCAAGGAGGTTTCCACCAAGGGCAACACGTTCCTGATCTGGAAAGATGAAGTCGCGGATTTTGAGCTCCGATTGTCCTTCCGTTGCACCGCGACGAACAACTCGGGGATCCAGTATCGATCCCAACGCGTGACCTCTGGGCGCGGAGCGTCTAACCAGTGGGTGCTGCGTGGTTATCAGCACGAGATCCGCAACGAAGAAGACCTGCCCAACGTGCCGGGATTCATTTACGACGAAAAGGGATCGCGCGGGCGGATCTGCCTGGTCGGCGAGAAAGCGGTTTGGAACGAAGACGGAAAGCAGGTCCAAGGCGAGCCGCTGATCACGAAAGAGGAGTTCAAGGAGTTGATGAAGGTTGACGATTGGAATGATGTCGTGATCATCGCCAAGGGCAACCACATCCGCCACTACCTCAATGGTCGCTTGGTGTTGGACTTCACCGACAACCACCCGGAGAAATCGTTCGCCAAAGGCATGATCGGATTGCAACTGCACGCCGGTGCACCGATGTGGGCGGAATTCAAGAACATCCGTCTGAAGACCCTGTAGGGGAAGCCGCCAACGGCTTTCGACCTTCCCATCTCCCTCGTTCCAAGGCTCCGCCTTGGAACGCGTTGCCGGTGTGGCTCCTGCCACACACACTGCGTCCGCCCCGAGGCGGAGCCTCGGAGAACTCCCGTCCCCAGGCGGAGCCTGGGAACGAGGCAACACGCGTGACAACAGTCGCCCCCTCGTTCCAAGGCTCCGCCTTGGAACGCACTGCCGGTGTGGCTCCTGCCACACGCACACTGCATTCGACTCGAGGCGGAGCCTCGGAGAACTCCCGTCCCCAGGCGGAGCCTGGGAACGAGGCAACATGCGTGACACCAGCCGCCTCTCCCTCGTTCCAAGGCTCCGCCTTAGAACGCACTGCCGGTGTGGCTCCTGCCACACGCACACGGCGTTCGACTCGAGGCGGAGCCTCGGAGAATACCCGTCCCCAGGCGGAGCCTGGGAACGAGGGAGCACGCGTGACATTAGCCGTCTCTCCCTCGTTCCAAGGCTCCGCCTTGGAACGCACTGCCGGTGTGGCTCCTGCCACACGCACACTGCATTCGACTCGAGGCGGAGCCTCGGAGAACTCCCGTCCCCAGGCGGAGCCTGGGAACGAGGCAACGCGCGTGACAACAGTCGCCCCCTCGTTCCAAGGCTCCGCCTTGGAACGCACTGCCGGTGTGGCTCCTGCCACACACACTACATTCGACTCGAGGCGGAGCCTCGGAGAATCCCCGTCCCCAGGCGGAGCCTGGGAACGAGGCAACGCGCGTGACGCCAGCCGGTTGCCCCTTCTCTTTGTGAAGATTGCGTTAGCGCCGCGTTGCGTTTTGGCGCAGGATTCGTTGCCCGGACCCTGTCATGGCGCGCCGTATGAAGCCGTTGCGGTGTGAATGCGAAGGAACGATGAAGGTTGAAGCAAATGCAGCGGTTTGCGATTGCGGCTGACCGATGGCTCGTTTGAATACGCGTGTCAAAGCGACCGGGTTCGCGGAAAGCGACTTGGGCGGCTGAAGACACGGAGCGAGATTCATCGACTTCTCATCTTCAACCCATCAAGGCTTCGCCGGGATCTGGTTCACTGCTTCTTGTCCACGGCCAACTGATTTTGGTGCGATCCACGATCGGTTTGGCCGCGGAGCGGAAGCTCTGAAATGGAGCGTTTTTCCGGTGGCGTCACCGGGGCTCCCGAACCGCACATGGGCGTGGCGTTCACGCCGTGTATTTGGAGTTTTAAGAAAAAAAGAGAAGCCGGCCAGCAGGTCACGGCCAGACGCGATCACCGCTAAAGATCCCGCGTCGCATGCCGTCAGACCGCCAGCCGACTACTCCGGTTGTTTCCCCATTTTGGGCGGGGGGTGTTTCCCTGTCCATAGAAATCCAAACAAGGAATTCGAAATGTCGCGTATGCGAAAATCAGGTTTCACCCTGATCGAACTGTTGGTGGTCATCGCCATCATCTCCCTGCTGGCCGCGTTGGCGTTGCCGGCTCTGACCAAGGCTCGCGAAGCTGCCCGTCGTACGCAGTGCACGAGCAACCTGCGTCAGTTCGGAATCGGAATGTACACGTTCGCCGAACGTGACCCGCTGGGCCGCATGTGCACCGGTGCCTCGGACTTCGAGCGTGACGGTGACATGGACACCTACGGCTGGGTCGCCGACATGGTCAACAGCGGCTCGGCTTTGCCGGGCGACATGCTGTGCCCCAGCAACCCTGCCAAAGCATTGGAAAAGTTGAATGACCTGCTGGGCATTTCGACGTCCGGAAATGCCGCGACGATTGCACCATCAGCTGGCAACACTGAGGCGCGGATGCGTGAAGGTTCGGGTCGATACCTGATGCAAGTCGGCGGAGCAGCAGGCACGTTCCCCGTGACCGTCCAGCCGCAAAACGTTGAGTACCAAACGCGCCCGGAATTGGTCGGTGCACTGTACGTTGACAAGGGCTACATGACCAACTACGCATCGGGTTACTTCTTGGTTCGCGGTGCACCGGTCACGAACGAAGACGGGCTGAGCCCCCCGGTGGACATCATTGCCAGCCCGGGCGGAGCGTTCAAAGAGCGACTAGGCACCACCGGCCCGCTGCTGGCGGCAACCCTGGACCGCAGTCGTGTTGCGACCCAGAACATCCCGCTGTTGGGTGACGCAGGTCCTGGCGACATCGACGAAGCGGTTCTCGGTGCCGACGTGCCGAATGCCAAGGTCGAACTTCCCAGAGGGATGTTGCTTGCCGAGGCCTTCAACGACGGCCCCGCATACTATAACTCCAGCAACAACCGCATCATCCTGCTCGACGCATCGGTTCAGTTGACCGATCAAATCAATTGCGAACGTGGCCAAGCGACGACGGTTGGTTGCACCGCACCGGTTTCGGCTGGAGTGCGAGGCGATTTCAGCTCCGAGCCTTCGACGCCCGCCGACCCGACCGACAACGCGACTTACCTGCAAGACACCCGCGACTGGTTCGCGATCCACGCCGGTGCTTGCAACGTCCTGATGGGCGACGGTTCGGTCCGGTCGTTCTACGACAACAATGGCGACGGATACCTGAACCCCGGGTTCCCCGTCGACGACACCCAAAGCGACTACTCGAACATCGGCTACACCAACTCGGACGTCGAACTGACTCCGAGCGAGTGCTACAGCGGATTGTTCCTGGATGACGCCATCTTCAAGGGCACCTTCGAAGAGAACTGATCGATTGGTTCTGCCAAGCCTTTACTTGGCGATCCACCTCCATCAATCAGAGGGCCTCCATGGCGATTTCGCCATGGGGGCTATTTCGATTCAATCACCGATTCTTTTATCTGCACGGTATGAACCAGTTTACAAAGCGGTTGCTGATTTTTGCGGCCCTGGTCGTCGGATTCGCTTCGATGGCGGCGGCACTCAGCCAGATGGTCACCTACAAGCCCTGGGGCGTTCCAGATAGCAAACGTGATACGTACGACAAGCTCTTGGCCGCGCAGGAAGAAAATCGCAAACTTCGGCAAGAATACGCCGACAAGCCAAGGCCCCAGGCCAGCACCGTCGTGTCCAGCCATGACTTCGGCTGGATGAATCCCGGCGAGTCGCGAGAGTTTCAGTTCCCCATCCGCAATCTCGGCGCTGTGGAATTGACGCTGCAAGTGCGTGACGTGAGTGACGAGCGGATTTCGGCGACCCTGGCCCGGGAGGCACTGGCCCCCGGAGAAGAAACGTTTTGTGTGGTTTCGCTGACCGCCGGTGCGGAGGCCGAAGGGACGCTGCCGACATCGACCGCAACGATCGTGACCAACGATCCGCTGAAACAGTCGATCGTCCTGGGCGTCGGTGGGAAAATCACTTCCGAGTTGGTGGTCCCGGAAAAAATCAGTTTCGGCCGACACGACATCACCGAAGCGGCGACCGCGGAGTTCTGGATCTACAGCCAACGCAGCGAGCAAATCCAACTGCATGATGTCTCGAGTGATCACTACCAGATCCAGTGGGTTGAACTTCCGCCGGATCCGCCCGCTGCCGAATTGCAAGGGAAATCGGCGACGGCGGCCATTCGTGTCGCGGCGACGATCCAGCCCAAGGACTATGGCAAGTACACCGATTCGCTGAAGTTGACCGTGGGCATGGACGGAATCAAGAAACACGTGGAAGTCGCCTTCGACGGACGTGTGCGTCCGCCGATCGCGTTTTACGGCCCGGAAGTGGACCGTCGCAGCGGCGTCGATTTCGGAACGATCAACCGAGGAACAAAAAAAGAGATCTTTGTGGTGGTTCGTTCTCGCGGTGACAGTTCGCGGCGCATCGAAGTGCTGGACTACGAGCCGAAGGACCTGGAAGTCGAAATGCAACCGCAAAGTACCGAAGGCACGTACCGTCTTCGACTGTGTGTGCCGGCGGATTGTCCGAAGTTGCAATTCAACATGGATTCCCATCGTGGATACGTCTCCATCGGAGACCCCGACGCCGAGGCCTACTCCAATTGGCTACCGATCTATGTCCAAGTCGTCGATGTTGAAAAGAAAAAGTGATTCAGTCATTGGTCCGAGTTCCGGCTCGGTATTTGTCTGAGCAACGTGATCACGTCTCGTATTTATTGAAGATCGTTTCGAAATGTCAGGTTCATCCTTTGTCGACCAAGCGGGAACCATCCCCACCCATCCGCAAAAGTCGGATGTGATCGTTTGTGGCGCGTGTGGCAATCCCAATGCCTCCGGTGGCCAATTTTGTGCCGATTGTGGCCATTCGCTATACGAACCGTGTGCCGAATGCACCAAGCCTGTCTTGCTGTCCCAATCGTTTTGTGGCAAATGTGGCTGCGACCTCGTTGCCGCGCTTGGCAAGCGAAAGAGCGACTTGGAATCCAAAATCGCCGACGCCATCGACGCGGCGAAAGAACGTGATTTCGAACGCTCGCAAGGTTTGCTGGCCTTGGTGACGCGGCAAACGGACTACCGGCTCAAGGATGTGGTTGCCAAAGCCAAAACCGCACAACAGAAAATCGATCTCGTGGCGGAACAGGAATGCGAATCGGCTTCCGATCGGATCGCCGCGGCGCAGCAGGCCTACCAAGCCGGTGATTCGGCGCGGGTGGTCGACTTGCTCGGATCATTGCCACCCAAGCTTTTGACGCCGGAGGCATCGGGCAATCTGGAACGCTCCAAGGCCCGCCTTGAACAACTCGAGCGGGCTCAGGCGTCGCTTCAGGAAGCCTTTCAAAAGCGCGACTGGGCGTCGTCGGGGGTGATTCTTGAGCGGTTGATGGAGCTGCAACCCGACGATGAATCGGTGGCTAAGCTGGCACTCAAGGTGGGAAAGAAATTAATTTCCAAAGCCACGGGTTTGCGCGAGACCCACAAGTATCGTGCGGCATCCGAGTTGCTGCAATGTGTGCCGTCCAATGCGCGCGGCGAAGCCTTCGATCAGCTCAGCGACGTCGTGGATCAAATCGGTTGGTTTGCGAACCAGTTCTCGGCCGAACCCTTTGCCACCGCGACACTCGGACGACTCGCCAAACAGTGGGCCGAAAAATCCGGCGGTGATCCCAGGGCGATCAAAACGCTCAGCCGGATCAGCTCGCGAATCAAAGGTCCCAAATCGTCTTCACGCGAATTGTTCGCGCCGCTGGAAGCAAAATCGGTCAGCTGGGTCGGCGGGCCGGTCGGGATGCTCGCGTTCCCTGAAGGTGTAGACATCGTCGACAACGGTCCGTTGCAATCTGCGCCGGGACAATTCAACGTCGCAATCGGATTGGCCCTCCAAGGTCTCGGCCATGGGAGAATCACCGAGGACTTTTCGCCGAAGAAAGGCTTGCTTCAACGATTGGGACGCAAGAAGTCGAATCGTTGTTGGGGGCTCGATCTGGGGACATCCGGGCTGAAGGCGGTTTGTCTGGAAACGGTGGAGAACGAGCGTCCACGGTTGGTCGAATGCTACAAGTTTGCCTTCAATACGCCGCTGACTCGCACGACGACCGATGCCAACTTGAACGATGCGATCCGTGAAGCGGTCGAAGGATTCCTAGAGCGACACGACGTCGAATCGACACCCGTTTGGGTCAGTTTTCCCGCCCGCGAGTTGGTTTCGCGTTTTGTACGATTGCCTCCGGTCGCTGACAAACAAGCCAAGACGCTGTTCGAGAAAGAGGTCGAATCGCGGATCCCGTTGCCACTGGACGAAGTCGTCCGCGTCAATTGGGTCGCACCGCTGCCGAGCGAAGAGCTGACGTCGACAGGTCGCCCCGCGTTTGTTTCGGCAGCGAAGCAGCAATTTGTCGATCGCTATCTTGAAAACCTGACGGAAGCCGGGTTAACCGTCAGTGGTCTTCAAGCCACACCGATCGCGCTGCTCAATTTTGCGTCGGTGGAATTTGACCCCCTGCTGAATCCCGATCAGGAAGACGACGAAGATGTGGAATCGAAACTGCCCACCGTCGCGTTGGTGGATTGTGGTGCAGAAATGACCATTGTGCTGATGATCAGCTCCGCCTCGTGTTGGTTTTGGTCCTTCGAATCCGGCGGCAACGAGTTCACCCGGTTGGTCTGTCGCGGTACCAAGTTGACGCACAGCGAAGGCGAAAAACTGAAACGCAACCCGGCCGCGATGGAGCATCCGCAGGTCCAATTCGAAACGGTGGAGCAGCGCATGGAGGAGATGCACGGGCGGCTCCGCAAAGTGATCGCCGACGTGGCAGACCAGCATGCCGAATTCGACGTCCAACAGACGTGGTGTTGTGGCGGGGGAACACTCACTCACGGGTGGGTCAAACGAATCTTGTGTGAGAAATGAACAAACCCAAGCGAGAAATTGTTGTGTGTCGTACAGATGGTCGTCTTGATTACCCGATCAAAGTCCTCTTCTGGAGCCTACTACTGGGACTGATGGGCTGTATTCAGGGATGCGGCGAGAGTCAAGAAGACCTGTTCATGAAGCACGCCAAGCGAAGTCGTAGCAACGATGACGCCGAAACAGTCGAGGCGCCGGCGAAAGCAGTCGCGGCGCGTCCGGCGAAACCACAGCCAGAGGAACAACCCAACGTTGCAGTGGCAAAGCCACAACCGCAAGCGGCGACTGCAACTGTTGAATCAGCACCCAAAGGTCCAGAAGTCGATCACACACCTCCTCCGGCCTCCCTCGCCGAAGAGTTGGGCATCCAGCCGATCTCCGAGAGGAAACCCGATGCGGAATTGAGTGTTGCCGAACGGCGACGTCGGTCGGTCGCGAACATGACGAAGATCTATGAAGCGCTCGATGCATACCGCTATCAACACCGCGGCTATTTACCGCGAGCCTTTAGCCTCAGCGCCGGCGGGCTTCCTACGCTTTCGTGGAGAGTTGAGATTCTGCCGTTTTTGGGATACCAGAAACTTTACGAAAAGTTCGACTTCAGCCGTGGCTGGAACGTCTCGCCCAACAAAGAACTGCTCGAGTTCATTCCGGATGAATACGCGTCAGTGGAACGATTTGATACCAAGACGAATTATCTGGTTCCATCTGGCGGAGGGCATCTGTTCGAAGTCGGTTCACAGAGCGATCCGACCCGCATCGACGACGGTTTCGACAACACCTTAATTTTGATTGAGGTCAATGACAGCCAGGCGGTCAATTGGACCGAACCAAAGGACTTTAACCCGCCCGATGTGAACGCCTACGAAAAATACCTGGGGAAACTGCGTGAGGATGGCACGTTCGCCATGTGGGCCAACGGTTTGCCCGTCCTGCTGGCATCGGGCCTGGAGCCGATGCAGATCCGAAAAGCCCTCACCCACAGTGGAGAAGAGGCGTTGCGGGCGGTCGATATTCATCGTGCGATCGCCATCGAAGAGGTCGAGGGGGATCCCGAAACAGATCTGGACGAATCGATGGATCTGCCCGAGACAAGTGAGGTCGCCGGAACCCCCACGCAGGCTCCGCAATTGGCACGCCCCGAGATCCAGGAGGCGGAGTATCAACGCGAGCCCGTTCCCGTTGCAATCGAAATCGCGACCGCTCAGGAAAAACTCCGCATGCTCTTTCGCGACCGAATCGCAGAAGCGAAAAGCAAAGGCGACAAATCGAAACTGGCGGCGGAATTCCTGGCCACCGGTATAGAGATGGATGCCGATGCCGCTGGGGCCTATGTGCTTCAGGAGGCCGCGTTGCGGACGGCCTGCGAAATCGGCGATGACAAAATCTTGATCGAAGCGATCGATCAACGCGTCGCACGATTCGACGTCGATTCCTATCGAGAGAATCTCAATTGGATTCGCGATTTCGGACAATCGACCGCCAGCCGTGACGAAAGTGGCCTCAAAAGCACCACCTTGTTGCAACGCGCCATCCCCGTCATTTTTGCGGGCATTCACGAAGACGAATACATGGAGGCCAGCGCGGTGGCTCGGATCGCCAATCGCTACACATCGAACAGTCGCGATGATGTCATCCCTCGGCTGTTCACGCGGTTGAGAACGCAACTGGGGATCGCCAAACGGGAGTACGACAAGTCGGTCGACTACCTGCAACAGTACCGAAAGAATCCCGAGAACCGCCGTGCCGGGGCGGCCTTCGGTAACTATCTCTGTTTCATCAAGGGCGACTGGGAGAAAGGGATGGATTTGATCGCCCAGGGAGAAGGCAACGACCTCGTCGAAGTCGTGCTGCTGGACCGCCAGGGTGCGGGGTCGGCGCACGAGCAAGTGACACTGGGCGATGCCTGGTGGGAGCTAAGCCGTCGCGGCTCTGGTGCGTATCGACAAGGTGCGCAAGACCGCGCGGTCGCCTGGTACACGCAAGCGCTCGAGCGATTGCCGGATTCGCTCGACCGCATCCATGTCGAAAACCGATTGCAGGAAGCCGAAGCAACCATCGGTCACAGTCCCATCGCATTGTGTCTTCAGCTGGCCGAGGAATTGGGTGTCGACCTCAATCAGAGCCTGACGTCACTTGCCGTCGACGGAAATCGCTCGTTAAGAAGAGACGACGATGACGACTGAACGTCCGGGCTTTGTACCTAAACCCGTAGCGGAAGCCGCCAAGGCTTTCGGCTCGCAGCAGTCCACACGGGAAAAGCCGAAATTCTTGGCGAATTCCGCTACCACATACGCCCCTTGCCGGGTTTAGGGACAAAGCCTAACTGGACAGCGCCACTTTGGCGTAGCTACGCTCGCCAGAGCGTGGGAAACCCCGGGGATCCACCTTCTGGCGAAGGTAGCTACGTTCGACCGGCGATTCACGGTGTTTCTTGAGCAAAGTGGCACTGTCCAGCTAGTCTTTCAGGTTTGTGAGCACTTTTAGGTTTTGCAGGGCGACCACGTGGTCGCCTTGCAATCTCAGCGACGCCTTGTAGCACTCGATCGCTTTTTGATAGTTGCCTTCTCGGGCGTACAGATTGCCGAGATTCGTGTGCGCATCGGGGTTGTCCGGCCAGATCCGCAGCGAAGTTTCAAAATGCTCTCTCGCCTCCCGCGGGGAGCGAGACGAGATCACGCCGCCTAAATTGTTGTGTGCTTCCGCGTAATCGCTCTTCAACCGGATCGCTTCGCGGTAACATGCTTCTGCTCGCGAGGCGTCGGACCGTCGGAGCAAGTTTCCGAGGTTCAGAAACGCCGCAGCAAACGACGGGTCGATTTCGATCACCCTGGCAAAACCGTCGATCGCTTCACGGGTCCTCCCCAGTTTTGCCTTGCACAACGCAACATTGTAGACGGCAACAGGATTACGCACCTGGGTCGAGTTGGTCCCAGCACCGACGGCCGCTTCGGCATGAAGAAGCGCTTCCTGGTATTTCCCCTCATCGATCAACGTCCCCGCCAGATTCGCATGCGCCCAGCTGTTGTCCGGGTCGACGCTTATTACTTGATTCAGCAACGTCTCGGAATCACGCCAGTGACGTGCTTGGAAAACCGACAGCGTGACGAGACCTGCTGTGATCAGCATGCCGGCGGCCAATGATTTTGGGAACGAGATCGAAAACCGGCTGACAAGCTGAAGGCACGCCGCCGCGGCCAACAAAAACAACCCGACATTCGGGACGTACGTGTAACGATCTGCCATCCATTGAATGCCGATGGGAACGATTCCGGAGGTGGGGAACATCGTTCCGATGAACCAAAACCAGCCGACAAACAAAACCGGGACACGGACCTTCTGTCGCCAGGCGTAGATCGAAATCCCGGTCAGGACGGCAGCGGCCAGTAGCGCGATCCCGACCGGAATTCCATCGCGGGGCGGCAACACGCCGACCGTCAGTCCGATCGGCATCACCAAACGCCACAGGTAGATCACGTACGCACAGGGAATCTGTAAGAGCCGATCCCTTAGCGGCACCGCGTCCAACGTCGCAACCGCGCCCGTGCTTTCCTGGGCGGACAAGGCGATGAAGAAGAACACCAGACTCAACAGAAACAGCGGGGACTTCTCGAGCACGCTCCGCGTCAAGGAGATTGGTTTGGGGGCGTCTCCGGCGTTCTCGGCCGACAGCATCGGATCGGATGGTTCGTTCTCGCCGCCCCCGCGGAATCGGATCCGGTAGAGCGGCCAGACGTCCAGCAGCATCATTGCGAAGGGGAACGTCAGCAACGAAGGTTTGGACATCAGCCCCGCCGTCATGCACAGAAACACGGCGACCATCCGCAGCGGACTCGATCGCCGTGCGTAGTGACCATAGGCCAGCATCCCGAGCATCCAAAACAGGGTGCTGAGCGTACCCTTGCGTTCGGCGACCCAGGCCACCGATTCGACGTTCAGCGGGTGGACGCAGAACAGCACGACAACCGCCGCCGCCATTACGTCTCGCAGCCCCAATGTTTTGAGCGCGATAAACAAGACCACCACCGACAGCGAGTGCAGGATCACATTGGTCAGGTGAAACCCGAACGGGCCGTTGCCGTACAGCTGGGAATCCAGTTGGAAGGACCACCACAGAAGCGGGTGCCAATTGCCCATTCGTGTCGTGGTCAATGCCCAGGTCACATCGGAGGCGTTGATCCCGTTTTGGACGTTAAGGTTGCGGCTGACATATTCCGCATCATCAAACGCGACGAACTGAAAACCGGTTGCCTGCAGGTAGATGACCAGCGACAACGCAATCAGGCAGGCGGGGATGGTGTAGCGATTCAAGGTTGGGGTGCGGGGCTACTGTATCAACGGCGGGCCGCGTCGTTTGACTGGACCACGATGCTGCCCCCTCATCCCCAGCCCTTCTCCCCCGCAAGGCCGGGGGAGAAGGGAGCCAGGACCGACTTGAGCTTTTTACGCTCTTTAAGAATGAGAGGGGATTTAGAAATGCCACCTAAAAAAACCATCGTTCACCAACGGTCAAGCCACACCGCAGCGATTCACCAAACCTTCATGTTCCGACAGGCCACCTAGCTGGACAGCGCCATCTTTGACGTAGCTACGCTCGCCAGAGCGTGGAAAACCCCGGGGATCCACCTTCTGGCGAAGGTAGCTACGATTGACCGGCGATTCACAATGTTTCTTGTGCAAAGTGGCGCGGGCCGCTTAGTAGCTGTTCGAATCCAGTTGCACCTTGCCGCGGAAGATCCAGTAGATCGTGATCGTGTAGCTGGCCACGCAGGGCATGCCGATCATGGCGATCCATAGCATCGTGATCAGTGTTTGATGGCTGCTGCGCGCGTTTTCCAGCGTCACGCTGTAGGCCGGATCGATCGTCGAAAGCACGAAGTTGGGGAAGATCGCGACGCTGAACAACGACGCCAGCGCCGCGATGACCATCGACGACGTGAAGAACGCATAACCGGGTTTACCCAGATGCATCGCGCGCGGGATGTTCAACACCGCCAATGCGTTCAGCACCGGAACGATCCACAGCCAGGGGTGTCGCGAAAGGGTCTCGGTCGCGTGTGGGACATGGACCCAGGTCGCCAGTGTGACCGCGGCGTACAGGAATGCAAAACAATAGAACAGCGGCAGGATCCGGCTCCGCACCCGTTGTTGCAATTCGTCTTCGGTCTTGAGGAACAAATAGATCGCCCCGTGCAGCGCGAACAGGGACACGGTCAACGCCCCGACCAGCAGCGGGTACCAATACAGCTGGTCCAATAATCCGCCCTGGTACTGGAACATCGGACCGACCTGCATGCCGCCCATCACGTTGCCGCCGGCGATCCCCAAGAGTGCCGCCGCGGTGATCGACGATAGAAAGAACCCGGCGTCCCAGAACCGCCGCCATGCCGGCGAGTGCACTTTGGAGCGAAATTCCAAACTGACCGCGCGGCCGATCAAACAGGTCAGCAACAGATGAAACGCGGCGTAGAAGCTGCTGAACACTGTGGCATAAGCGTTCGGAAACGCGGCGAACAATGCGCCGCCGAAGGTCACCAGCCAGACTTCGTTTCCGTCCCATAGCGGCCCGATCGAGTTCATCACCAACCGTCGCTCGCGATCGGTCTTGGCGATGAACGGATGCAGGATGCCGACGCCCAGGTCGAACCCGTCCAGGATCGCGTAACCGGTCAGCAGGACGCCCAACAGAAAGAACCAAACCAGGGTGATCGTGTCATAACTCATCAGCCCGCTTCATCCTCCATCAGCCCGCCGCCACGCCCGGTGCCGCCGTGGGCGATCCGCTCGGACATCTTTGATGCGGCCCGATCTCGTTTTCGTTTGGCAAGCTCGTCCATGGTTTCCGGGCCGTGTTGAATCTTGCTATTGAGCACAAAGATCCAGACGGCAAACAACAGTGAATAGATGACGGCGAACATCACGATCGAGCTGAGCACCTGCTGGGCGGTGACCGATTCGCTGAGCCCGTCCTTGGTTCTCAATCCCATCATCTCCACGCCGTCTTGGATCGACGGGTGCACGATCCAGGGTTGCCGTCCGACTTCGGCGGTGATCCAGCCAGCCTGGTTGGCCGTCATCGCCGCCAGCGGCATCAGCACGATCGCCCACATCAGCCAGCAATGGTGCTGGTACGTTTTCCGGTACCACGTCCAACACGCCAGCCCCGCGGCAACGATCATCATCGTGCCCAGGCTGACCATCAGGTGGAACATTTGAAACGGCAACCAAACCGGCGGGCGATCGGATTCGGGGATTTGATCCATTCCCGGAACCGGTTTGCGGGGATCGTTGTAGACCATCAAACTGAGCAACCAGGGCACGCGGACCCCGAAGTGGACCGTTTCGTTTTCGGCGTCCGGCCATCCGAATAAATACAATCCCGTCGGCTGGTCGGTGGTTTCAAAATGCGCCTCCATCGCCGCCAGCTTGGCCGGTTGGGTTTCGACCAATTTCTGCGCCGAGTCGTGTCCGGTGATCGCGGCAAGCAAGGTAAACACCAGCGCGCTGGGCAGGGCGATCGAAAGACAACGCCGCGCGACCTCTTCATGCCGCTGTTTCAACAGATAGAACGAGCACACCGAAGCGACGAAGAAGGCGCCCAGCACCAAGGCCCCGATCAGCGTATGCGTCAAGCGGTCCACCGACGACGGGTTAAAGACCATCGCCCAGAAATCGGTGACTTCGGCTCTCGGGACGCTTTCCCCTTGGATCTCTTGCCAAACGATGTGGTATCCCGCCGGCGTTTGCTGCCAACTGTTGGCGATCACGATCCAGACGGCGCTGAACACCGACCCCAGAAACACCATCAACGTGCTGAACAGGTGCATCTTCGGGCCGACGCGATCCCAGCCGAACACCAAGATGGCCAGAAACCCGCTCTCCAAAAAAAACGCAAAAATGCCTTCGGCGGCCAGCGCGGATCCGAAGACGTCACCGACGAACCGCGAATAGGCCGCCCAATTCGTCCCGAACTCGAACTCCATCACGATCCCGGTCGCGACACCCATCGCAAAATTCACCGCGAAGACGCGGGTCCAGAACCGTGCCGCCGATTCCCACGCCGGGTGACCGGTGCGGACGTACGCCAATTCACACAGGAACAGCTGCAGCCCCAGCCCGATCGAAAGCGGCGGGAACAGATAGTGGAACATGATCGTTCCGGCAAACTGCAGCCGACTGAGTAGTTCGACGTCCATCATGTTGAAGATTGAAGCACGTGAAGGATTGCGACGATTGAATGATAGACGTCTGCAATCCCCACGGGCAGCCGGTCAATTGTCGCACGTCCTCAGTCGCCGTCCTCTTGCGAGGTCGATTGTATAAGTGAGCGACTTTTTGGTTAGTACCGCTCAGTGGTGATCATCGATCTTCTTTGTTAGCCCAGAAGGCTGTTTTACTTTGCTGCGGAATTCATTCCGCAGCACTTGCCCAAAGGGCATGCACATCCATAGCCTGGGGTCAGGGAACGAGCGCAGCGGAGTGACCGCAACCCCAGGCTAAGTTGTAGATCGCCGTTGGCGAACCGAGCGTAGTGATCTTTGATGACACACGGAACAAAAGCAACTGAATCCATCAGTAATACATATCGACGGTCAGAGGGAGAAAATATAGATGAGGTGCCAAGGCTTGCTTTGTCGCGCCCGCGCCGAGTTCGGAGAACACGGCGACATTCGGAGCGCACGGTCATTTACTTCAGCGAACGATAACGCTCGATCAGCGTGTTGGTGCTGCTGTCGTGATCCAGCGGGGCGTCGGCGGACTCGAGTTCGGGGACGATCTTTTTGGCCAGCACCTTGCCCAGCTCGACGCCCCATTGATCGAACGGGTTGACCTGCCAGATTGCGCCTTGGGTGAACACGCTGTGTTCATACAGTGCGACCAGTTTGCCGAGCACGGTCGGTGTCAGTTTTTCAATCAGCAGCGTGTTGGACGGGCGGTTGCCTTCGAACACGCGGTGCGGGGCGAGCTCCTCGGACGTGCCTTCGGCCAAGACCTCGTCACGCGTCTTGCCCATCGCCAGCGCCTCGCCTTGGGCGAACACGTTCGCGGTCAACTTGTCGTGGTGGTCACCGATCGGGTTGAGCGACTTGGCAAAGGCGATGAAGTCACAGGGGATCAAGTGCGTGCCTTGGTGGATCAACTGATAGAACGAGTGTTGGCCATTGGTTCCCGGTTCGCCCCAATAGATCGGGCTGGTGTCGTAATCGACGCGCTGGCCGGCAAGCGTGACCGACTTGCCGTTGCTTTCCATCGTCAACTGTTGCAAGTAGGCCGGGAAGCGTTTCAGGTATTGATCGTAGGGCAGGACCGCAGTGGTTTGGGCGCCGAAGAAATCGGTGTACCAGACGGTCAGCAATCCCAGGATCACCGGCAGGTTTTCTTCCAGCGGCGCGGAGCGGTAGTGTTGGTCCATCTCGTGAAAACCCGCGAGCATCTCGCGGAACTGATCCGGCCCGAGCGCCAGCATGGTGGAAAGCCCGATCGCGGAGTCCATCGAATAGCGTCCACCGACCCAGTCCCAGAACCCGAACATGTTGTCGGTGTCGATCCCGAAGGCGGCCACTTGTTCGGCGTTGGTCGAGAGTGCGACGAAGTGTTTGGCGACGGCCGCATCGTCGCCGCCGAGTTGTTCCAACAGCCAGCCGCGCGCGGTGTGCGCGTTGGTCATCGTTTCTTGCGTGGTGAACGTCTTCGATGCGATGATGAACAACGTTTCGGCGGCATCCAAGTCGCGTGTCGCTTCGGCAAAATCGGTGCCGTCGACGTTGGAAACGAACCGCAGCGTCAGATCGCGATTGGTGTAGTGGCGCAGCGCTTCGTAGGCCATCACCGGCCCCAGGTCCGACCCGCCGATCCCGACGTTGACGATGTTGCGGATCCGCCGGCCCGTGTGCCCGGTCCATTTTCCGCTGGTGATCGAATCACAAAACGCGGCCATCTTGTCCAAGACCGCGTGGACGTCGGGGACGACGTTTTTGCCGTCCAGCTCGATCGTCGCGTCTCGCGGCGCCCGCAGTGCGGTGTGCAACACCGCGCGGTCCTCGGTCGTGTTGATCTTTTCGCCACTCATCATCGCTTCGATCCGCTCTTGCAAACCCGACGCCTTGGCGAGTTCGATCAACAGCGAAACGGTGTCACCGTCGATGCGATTCTTTGAATAATCCAAGTACAACCCGACCGCTTCGAGCGAGAAGGTTTTGCCGCGCAGGGGGTCAGCGGCAAACAACTCCCGCAAATGCTTCGACTTGATCTGCTCGTAGTGGGCGTTCAAGTTTTTCCAAGCGGCCTTTGTGGTCAGACTATCTGTCATGGTGGTGGTGGATCGGATCGAGGGGTCGGGTGTGAAGACGCCGGAAGCGGCAGTTTAGCGGTTGGGGGGTAATGTTCCAGGTTGGTGGTTTTCAGTTTCAGGTTTCAGGTTTCAGGTTTCAGGTTTTCCGCGAATTTGTGTTGCCGGATGTGTTGCGGGTAAAATGGCGATCTCCCCACCTTTCCCTTCCCCCCGCAAGATTGCTTCGTGATCGCGACCTCTTTTCCCATTCAGACCCTTTCGCTTGCCGCGACGGTTACTTTGATGCCCTTGGGTATGACCGTGGCGGGCGAGCGGCCGTTGTCGTTCAACCGTGATGTGCGACCGATCCTGAGCGACAAGTGCTTTTTCTGCCATGGCCCCGACGACACGCATCGGGCGGCCGATCTGCGACTGGACCAACCCGAAGCCGCTTATGAATACGCGATCCAGCCGGGCGAGGCCGACCAAAGTGAGTTGATCGCACGGATTGTGGATCCCGATCCCGATGTCCAAATGCCACCCCCGGAGACCGGGAAACGCGTCACCGAGGCGGAGCTGGCGGTTTTGCGACGCTGGATCGACGCGGGGGCTCCCTACGAGGCCTATTGGGCGTACGTCAAACCGGATCGTGTCGCATTGCCAGAGGCCGCGTTTGATGCCCCCGACGCATTGCCCCGCGGCGCCGAGCCCGATGCGGGAAGCATCGATCGGCTGGTGCGAGCCGAAGTGGCCCGCAGCCCACTTCAACCGGCACCGCGTGCCTCGCGGCGCGATCAGCTGCGTCGACTCTACTTTGACTTGACCGGGCTTCCCCCCAGCTATGATCAGATCGCGGACTTCATCGCCGATCAACGGCCCGACGCTTACGCGCGCCGCGTCGATGCGTTGCTCGCGTCGCCACGATTCGGCGAACGATTTGCCCAGTACTGGTTGGACCTGGTCCGCTTTGCCGACACGGTCGGCTATCACGGCGACCAGGTTCACAACATCGCGCCGTACCGCGACTACGTGATCGATGCGATCAATGACAACATGCCGCTGGATCGATTCAGCCGCGAACAGCTCGCCGGGGACTTGCTGGAGAATCCGACGATCGAGCAACAGATCGCCAGCGGGTACAACCGGCTGCTGCAAACGACGCACGAGGGCGGGCTGCAGCCGAAAGAGTATTTGGCGATCTATGCGGCCGACCGTGTGCGAAACTTTTCCGCGGTCTGGATGGCCGCGACGATGGGATGCGCGCAGTGCCATGACCACAAGTACGACCCCTACACGGCCAAAGACTTTTATTCGCTGGCCGCGTTCTTTGCCGATGTCGATGAAGAAAAACACTTCACCAACGGCACCAACGCGCTGCCGACGCGAAGGGAACCGGAGATCGATGTGCTGGGGCGAACCGATCGGATGCGGTTGGCCGACCTGGATGCCGCAATCCGAGCCGCGCAGTCGGAATCGGATTCCGATCCGGAGCGAATGAAGTCGCTGGAAAAGGAACGCGATTCAGTTTTGGCGCGAAAACAGCGGACGATGATCACCAAAGCGATCGAGCCGCGGACCGTGCGTTTCTTGCCCCGCGGAAACTGGCTGGACGACAGCGGCGACGTCATGCAACCGGCCGTCCCGGAGTTCCTGGGTGACATCGCTGCGTTCGCCGACTTACCCGAGGGTCAGCGGGCGACGCGGTTGGACCTGGCGAATTGGTTGTTTGATGTCGACCACGGCATCGGCGGATTGACCGCACGGGTGTTTGCCAATCGATTGTGGTACCTGTACAGCGGCCGCGGGATCAGCCCCACGCTGGGCGATTTCGGCGGCCAGGGCCGACCGCCGACGAACCCGGATTTGCTGGATCATCTGGCCGGTGTGCTGATTCGAACCGGTTGGGACCTGAAGGCCACCGTGCGGCAGATCGTGACCAGCGAAACGTATCGCCAAGCGGTGGTGATGGACGACGCCCGGCGCACGCAGGATCCCTACAACGACCTGGCGGCGTCACAGTCCGGGCATCGGCTGCCGGCAGAAACGGTGCGTGATGCCGTGCTGGAGATGTCCGAGTTGTTGGACCATCAGGTCGGCGGGCGAAGCGTTCGGCCCTACCAGCCGGAAGGTTATTATCGACATTTGAATTTCCCTCGACGAATCTACTCGAACGACCGCGGGCGAATGCTATGGCGACGCGGGCTGTACACCCATTGGCAGCGTCAATTCCTGCATCCGACACTGAAGGCACTCGACGCACCGAGCCGCGAAGAATGCACCGCCGCACGGTCACGCAGCAACACGCCGCTGGAAGCGCTGGCACTGTTGAACGATCCGACGTTTGTGATTGCCGCGAAAGCCTTTGCCGCCAGGGTGCTGCGCGAGAGCGGGACGGCGGAGTCATCGGCCGCAGCGATCGAAACAAGAATCGACACGGCAATGCGAATCGCGATCGGCCGCGATGCCAGTGACCTGGAACGTGAAACGCTGGCGAGTTTGCTGGAGAGTGAAATCGGACGTTTCGAAAACGATCCCGCGGCGAGTGAGGCGTTCCTGGCAACGCCGAGCGACGTTTCAATTGCGTGGCCAGCCGAAGCGTCCGACGCCGAACGTGCAGCCTGGTCCAGCGTCGCACGAGCCGTCCTGAATTTGCATGAAACCCTGTACCGGCCGTGACGCTTTTTTCCAATTCGATTTTGGGGTAGCGGAACTCGCCAAGAGTTTCGCACGCGTCGTGCGAATCGCCGATCAAACGTAGCTACCTTCGCCAGAAGGTGGATCTCGGACGTCTTCCACGCTCTGGCGAGCGTAGCTACGTCAATGCAGCGTCGATCAAATTACATCCCCGCCCGCCCACCGCAACCACCAACCAACTCGCCCTCCCATGACAAACGAACTGAAACGAAGAACGTTCCTGGCCAAGAGTGGCCTGTCCCTGGGCGCGGCGTCCTTTGCGAACTTGCTGGCGCGTGAATCAGCGGCCAAAACGTCGCCGGGTTTGCCGCCGGGGGTGGGCGGATTGCCGCATTTCCCGCCGCGGATCAAACGCGTGATCTTCTTGTGCATGGCCGGCGGTCCGTCACATCTGGAGACGTTCGACGAGAAACCGGAACTGGCGCGGCTGCACGATTCTCCGATGCCCACTTCGTTCACCGACGGACAGCCGATCGCACAGCTCGCCGGGAAACAGTTGAAAGTCCAGGGGCCGATGACCACGTTTCGGCGCTGTGGCGACAGCGGCCAAACGATCAGCGACTTTTTGCCCTACCACCAAAAGATGGCCGATGATCTGTGCATCCTGAAGTCGATGGTCACCGAACAGATCAACCATGACCCCGCGCACACGTTCATGAACACCGGCACGGCGATCAGCGGGCGGCCGTCGATGGGATCTTGGGTCACCTATGGGCTGGGCAGCGAGTGCGATGATTTGCCGGGGTTTGTCGTCATGACCAGCGTCGGCGGTCGCAATCCGCAACCGATCGCGTCGCGGCAGTGGGCATCGGGGTTTCTGCCCAGCCGGTATCAGGGCGTGGAGTTCAACAGCACGGGGGTTCCGGTTCACTACGTCGATCCACCGCCGGGGGTCGGCAGCGTCGGCCAGCGATCGGTCGTCGACGCGATCGCCGCGATCAACCAAGACCGCTTTGCCCGCCACCCGGACCCGGAGATCCGAACGCGACTGTCGACCTACGAGATCGCTTTCCAGATGCAATCCTCGGTTCCGGACTTGGTCGACATGTCCGACGAGCCACAGCACATTCTGGACATGTACGGCGCCAAGCCGGGAGACGGATCCTTCGCCAGCAACTGTCTGCTGGCGCGGCGGCTGGCCAAACGCGGCGTGCGGTTCATCCAGCTGTACCATCGCGGCTGGGATCACCACGGCGACCTGGAGCGTTACATGAATATCTGCTGCAAATTGACCGATCAGCCGACCTGGGCATTGATCCAGGACTTGAAGCAGCGGGGAATGCTGGACGAGACGCTGGTGATCTGGGGCGGGGAGTTTGGCCGAACACCGATGTATCAGGGCAAGGGCGGCCCCGGGCGAGACCACCACATCAAGGGGTTTTCGATGTGGATGGCCGGCGGGGGCGTCAAACCGGGGATCAGCTACGGGGCGACCGACGAACTGGGCTACCACGCCACCGAAAATGTCGTCCACGTGCGAGATTTGCACGCGACGATGCTACATTTACTGGGGATCCAGCATGCCCGGTTCAGCTACCCGTTCCAGGGGCTGGACATGAAGCTGACGGGGGTGGAAAAGGCGCGGGTGGTGAAGGAGGTGCTGAGCTGACTTTTTTAGCCCTATACGCCTCCGATGCCGGTCGATACACTCTGGGGCCCGAATTCGCATAACCCATTGAATTTTGACGAAGTTAGACCAAAGAAATGTACGCCATTATCGTTGACGGTGGACGTCAGTACAAAGTTGAGCCCGGAATGGAAGTCGATCTGGACTACCGGGAAACGCCCGCTGGTGAGAGTTTGACGTTTGAGAAAGTGCTTGCGGTTCAAGGCGAATCGGGATTGAAGCTCGGCTCCCCGACCGTCGACGGCGCGAGCGTGACCGCGTCGGTGATGGGCCCCAAGCAAGGCAAGAAGATTTACGTCCAAAAATTCCGCCGGCGTAAGCACAGCAAGAGCCGCATCGGGCACCGTCAGCTGTTCACGCGGGTCAAGATCACGGACATCGCGGGCGTCTGATGCCTTTCAACCGGCTCTCCGATTACGAGCTGGGGGACATTCTGGGCGTGGGAACCGTCGGCACGATCTACCGTGCGACGGAAAAGGAGACTGGGCAAAGCGTTGCGCTGAAAAAGCTGCACCCCAAAGTCAGCCAGAACACCCTGATCCGGGCGCGCTTCAAACGCGAGATGATGATTCTCGAGAAGCTGCGCCACCCCAGCATCGTCCAATACTTTGGCGGAGGCCGTGTCGATGAGGACCAAGGGCTGTTCTATGCCATGGAAGTGGTCTCAGGCGGTACGGTCGCCGACCTGCTGAGCTTCGGTGGCCCGTTGCCGTGGACGGTGGTGGTCGAGATCACCCGCCAGATCTGCAGTGCCCTGCAATGCGCCCACAACATCGGGATCGTCCATCGCGATCTGAAGCCCAGCAATCTATTCCTGACCCCCGAAGGCGAGGTCAAGCTGGGAGATTTTGGGATCGCGCGCGATCTGACGGCCGGCGATTTGACGTCGGCCGGCATCACCGTCGGGACGCACGCTTACATGGCGCCCGAGCAGATTCGGGGCGAGCAGTCCGTTTCGGGCAAGGCTGACCTGTACGCACTCGGTTGTTGCATGTTCGAGATGCTGACCGGGCGCAAGGTGTTTTTGAGCGACGATTACGCCAAGCTGTTTGACCAGCATCTTAAGAGCAAGCCGCCCTCGGTGCGGGACTTTTCCGACTGCCCCGAAGCGATCGACAAGGTGATTCAGCAACTGCTGGCCAAGTCGCCCGACGAGCGGCCGTTCAACGCCCGCCGCGTCCAGGCGATGATGATGGAAGCGGCTCGGAGCTACAACTCGGGAGAAAAAGCGGGCGATCCCGACAACCCCGTCTTTGAAGCCGGCAGAAACGAGCTGGTTCGTCGCATTCGCGCTCGGCTCGACCCGATGGAAAACACGGTCAGCGGGCCACGATTGGCCATCGCCGTCGCCGTCCTGGCGGCAATCATCATCGGGCTGATCGTCGTTTCGATGCAATCGGGCTAGGGAGAGGTCGCGTCGTTCAGAAATCAAAGGCCCAGTGGCAGGAGAGCCCGCCAGCGGCCTGTTGATTTATCCCGATCACAAACTGAGCCGTAGGCGCGAGCCTCGGGCCTTGCAAGTCTTGAAGGGCAATCCAAGGCCCGCGGCTAGCGCCGTCGGCTCATAGAGTAGCTGGCATCCGGCTCTCGCCAAACGGCTGATTAAATCAGCAGGCCGCGAAGGTATTCGGGCTAGGCCGAAACTCTTGGCGAGTTCCGCTACTGGCCCCCCTACCCCACGTCGTCGCCGACGGCCATCGCCGCATATGTCGTCGTTTCCCCGCCGGCGGGGTCCAGCGACGCTTCAGCATACGATTCGTCGGTTTCCCAGATCCTGACCTGGCAGGCGTGGGCTCCGGTCCCTTCCAAGACCTCCGGGCACATCTCCTCCAGCAAGTACTTCGCCATGTTCTCCGCCGTCGGGTTGTACGGCATCACAAAGAACCGGCAGGGCTTGACCAACTCCAGGGCCTGACGCGCGTTGGCGTCATCCTGATGGATCAAGAAGCTGTGGTCCCAGTGCTCGTCGATCCAACCTTTGACCTGCTTCTTGAGCACGGAGAAGTCCAGGATGCGACCGACGTCGTCCTGGGCGTCACCCTGGACGAAGAAGTCGGCGACGTAGTTGTGGCCGTGGAAGTGCTCGCATTTCCCGCCATGGCCGAACAACCGGTGTCCGGCGCAAAACTTGATGCGGCGCATGATGGTCAAAGCCATGGGAATCTCGCGAAGGGATGACTGGGGGGGATGCTGGCGGACAGGACGGTTAGAAACTAACGCAACAGAAAAGTCTTACAAGGCGTCAACCATTCTATTCTCGCACGACCATCAACAGCATTTGGTTGCCGCGACGGATCGTCACTCGGCAGGGCTGCTGTTGGCGTTTGTACTCCTCAAGGATCACCTCCAACTGGCGTGCCGACGAAAGCGGAAGCCCTCCGGCGGTCTGGATCACATCGCCCACCTCCAGTCCGTCGCGCTCGGCAATACTGCCGTCTTTGATGCCGGTGATGATCAGCCCGTCTTCCAGGTTTTGGTAGCCATACTTCCTGGCGGTTGCCTCGGTGACCGGAACCAATTCGGCGCCCATCACTTCTCCGGAGCCGAATTGGGCCATCACCTCCTCCGTACGTTCTTTCAAATCGACACGGACTTGCAAGGCTTTCCCGCCGCGGTCCAGATCCAACAGCATTTGGGCTCCCGGCGGTCGACTTGCGACATAGTTTCGCATTTGTGCGTGCGTCTTCATCGGACGCCCGTCGATCGCGGTAACGACGTCCCCGGGCTGGATACCTGCCTGGTCGGCCGGCATGCCTTCGAGCACCGATTCGATCAGCACGCCACGGGTGGTCTTCAAATCGTAGCCTTCGATCGTTTTCTCATTGACGGGGCCTAAGCTGGCGCCCAGGAACCCGCGGCGGACCGTGCCGTTTTCGATAATGGAGTTCAGGACCGGGCCGGCCAGGGAAACCGGGATGGCAAATCCGATGCCCGCACTCGAACCGCTGCGGGACATGATGGCGGTGTTGATCCCGACCAGTTCGCCGCGCAGGTTTACCAGCGGACCGCCGGAGTTGCCGGGATTGATCGCCGCGTCGGTTTGCAGAAAGTCCTCGAAACCCGCGCCGTCGCCGATGATCCCGCGGATCCGGTTCTTGCCGCTGATGATGCCCGCGGTGACGGTTTGATCCAGACCAAAGGGGCTGCCGATCGCGACGACCCAGTCGCCGACTTGGATCGCATCGGAGTTGCCCAGCTGGGCGGGCTTGAGATCGTCACGATCCACTTTGACGACGGCCAAGTCGGTTTGCGGGTCGGTGCCGATGATTCGGCCGGCAGCCTTTTTCCCGTCGGAAAACTCCACCTCCAATTCATCGGCACCTTCAACGACGTGGTTGTTGGTCAAAATGTAGCCGTCGCTGCGGACGATCACGCCGCTGCCCATGCCGCTTTCTTCGCGTCGTTGCGGTTGGCCTTCGGGGATATTGAAAAACTGTTCAAAGCCCGGTGGCAGTCGTTGCCCGCGAACAATCTGTGTCGCTTTGGTGTTGATGCTGACCACGCTCGGCCGCATCAAGTTGGCGACGTTGCGAAACGCGGTCGAAAGGTCCTGGGCGGCGCCAAGGTTTTGTCCCGGCAGCGGAGTGGCTTGGCCGAACTGCCCTGCGGCGGGGACGGATTGCCCCACAACGGCGTCTTGGGCACCGGGATCATTTCGCATGAATCCGGGCATCGTCATCACCGCACCGGTGACGAGCGACCCCAGGATCATTGCGCCGAGGGCACCACTAATATGTTTCCAAGTGTTGGGCATCGTTTGGACTCCCTTTGTTGATTGTAGAAACTTCCGCCTTGGTGACATTTTTACACGTCCAGCCGCGTCGATCCGATTCGCTTGCCGCCGCCGGTCGCTTGTTGATCGTCAAGCCACCGTGCGTGACCGCGTCTGCAACAGCATCGCGGGCTGACAACTTGGCAGGGGAAAACGTGTCGGTAGCAAACATCAGGCCAATCGCAAATCGCGGAGGCCATTCCGGCGATATCCGCTTTTTTGGGCGGTTAATTTGCCGTTTACCGCTGCGTCTGGTCTGGTAGATTTGTTACGTTATTGATTATTGCTGTTTTGGGAGCGGGGCCGCCGGCAGCAAGCCGAGCGTCCAGCGGGAGACTGATTCCGGCTCCAATTGATTGGCAACGATTTACTGGCCGACGCGTCCCCTTTTCTCGGGCGGTTCGGCTGACCATGGAACGGGTGGCTTGTATGCGTGATACTTTGACGGTGATTTTGGCCGGTGGTCGGGGTTCGAGGCTGGAGCCCCTGACACGAGACCGGGCCAAGCCCGCCGTGCCATTTGGTGGTCTGTACCGGATCATCGATTTTGTGCTCAGCAATTGCCTGAACAGCGACATGCGACGGCTGTTGTTGCTGACGCAGTACAAGGCGCAATCGCTGGATCGGCACATCAATCTGGCCTGGCGAACGTACTTCTGTCGTGAGCTCGGTGAATTCATCGATGTCGTTCCGCCCCAACAACGGATCGCGGGCAATTGGTATTCGGGGACCGCCGACGCCGTCTATCAAAACATCTATGCGATCGAGCGCGAGCAACCCGAGCACATCGTTGTGCTGGCCGGCGACCACATCTACAAGATGAATTATGGACCGATGGTCGATCACCATCGCAAGCTGGATGCCGACATCACGATCGGGGCGCTGCGTGTGCCGGTCGATGAGGCGCGCCAGTTCGGCGTGATGCAAACCGACCTGGACGGCCGCGTGATCGGGTTCCAGGAAAAACCGGACCACCCGGTCCCGACCCCGGAAGACCCGGAGTATTGCCTGGCGTCGATGGGGATTTACGTGTTCAACGCACGCTTCTTGTACGAGCAGTTGTGCGCCGACGCGACGCGGATGGATAGCGACCACGATTTCGGCAAAAACATCATCCCCGGAGCGATCGATTCGCACCTAGTGTGCGCGTTTCCGTTCTTGGACGAAAACCGAAAATCCGATGCCTACTGGCGTGACGTCGGCACGATCGACGCCTATTACGAAGCGACGATGGATCTGATCAGCATCGATCCGCAACTGAACCTGTATGACAAGCACTGGCCGGTGCGAGCATTTCAACCGATGTTGCCGCCGCCCAAGTTTGTCTTCGGCAGCGAAGGTGTTTCGACCCGTCGCGGTTCGGCGATGGATTCGCTGGTTTGTCAGGGTGCGATCATCAGCGGAGGCAGCGTCGCCCGCAGCGTGATCGGGCCAGGCGTGCGGATCAACAGCTACTCATCGGTCGAAGACAGCATTCTATTTGATGACGTGAACGTCGGTCGTCGCAGTCGCCTGCGGCGTGTGATCGTCGACAAAGGCGTTTCGATTCCGCCGGAAACGGAGATCGGGTTTGACCGCGCCGCCGACGAGCAGCGTGGATTCAAGGTGACCGACAGCGGACTGGTCGTGATCAGCCGGGGCGAATTGATTCAGCCGCACTGCCCGGCCGAGGCCGCTGCGGCGGGCCATTAAGGGGGGCATCCAGCTTGCGGGCAGGGGCGAAATGCAAAAAAGCTGATCGATCCAGCCGATTCGGCAGGGCGTGATCAGCGCTTGATTGCACGACATCCGTTCTAGATCGTCGCGCGGAGTCCCACGGACGTGTGGCTGTACGACGTCCTTTCTAGGTCGTCGCGCGGAGTCCCACGGACGACAGCCCGGAAGGGCTGTCGTACTCATAAGACCGATCCTCCGACGCTGGCGGTCCCTAAGGGGCGCCAACCGGTCAAAACGCGGGGGACGTTGGCAAACCTCCGTTGTGACAATTCGGCCGGTCAGCGATGATGTGCGTCAAAGCGAACGATTCCTTTCACGCAACCATGGCGAAGCATCGTGCCCTACACCCCGCCCAGCGAAGCGTCTGATTCGAACACGTCAGCGGACAATCCCCAGGGCTGGCAGACCACGCCCTACCCGATCACCACGATGCCGCCGGGGATCCCCTACATCGTCGGCAACGAAGCGGCCGAACGTTTCAGCTTCTACGGCATGAAGGCGATTCTGACCGTCTTCATGACGCAGTATCTGCTCGGCAGCGGCGGCAGTGTCGACCCGATGAACGACAACGATGCCAAGTTCTGGGTCCACACCTTTGTCATGGCCGCCTACTTCACGCCGCTACTGGGGGCGTTCGTCGCCGACTGGTTGTTCGGAAAGTACAAAACCATCCTCTACCTGTCGGTGCTGTACTGCTTTGGTCACCTCGCATTGGCACTCAACGAGACGCGGATCGGGCTGGCCGTCGGGCTCAGCTTGATCGCGCTGGGCACCGGTGCGATCAAGCCCTGTGTGTCGGCCCATGTCGGTGACCAGTTCGGCACCAAAAACTCGCATTTGCTGAGCAAGGTGTTCGGCTGGTTCTACGTCGCGATCAACCTGGGTGCGTTCGCGTCGACGTTGCTGACGCCTTGGTTGTTGGACCGCTACGGATCGCAAATCGCCTTCGGCGTGCCGGGCATCTTGATGGCCGTTGCAACGCTCTTGTTCTGGATGGGGCGAAACAGATTCGTCCACATTCCGCCCCGCGGCCCCCAAGTGTTCCGCGATGCGTTTACCGGTGAAGGCGGCCGGGCGTTGTTGCGGTTGGCCCCGATCTACATCCTGGTTGCGGTGTTTTGGAGCCTGTTCGACCAAACGGCCAGCGCCTGGGTTTTACAGGCCGAGAATATGGATCGCACCGTGATGGGTGTCGAATTGCTTTCGAGTCAGATCCAGGCGGCCAATCCGTTCCTAATTCTGATCCTGGTGCCGCTGTTTAGTTACGCCGTCTACCCGGCGATCAGCAAAGTCTTTCCGCTGACGCCGCTCCGCAAGATCACGATCGGAATGTTCGTCACCGTCTTCGCGTTCTCGCTGAGCGCCCTGATCGAGACGTCGATTCAAAACGGAGGGACGCCGAACATCTCATGGCAGGTGTTGGCCTACATCCTTTTGACGGCCGCCGAAGTGATGGTGTCCATCACGTGCCTGGAGTTCAGTTACACCCAAGCCCCCAACAGCATGAAGAGCATCGTGATGAGCTTCTACATGTTGTCGGTGTCATTGGGGAACTTCATCACCGCCGGCGTGAACGCGGTCATCAGCAATGCCGACGGCACGTCCAAATTACCCGGCGCGTCCTACTACTGGTTCTTCACCGGGTTGATGTTGGTCGCCGCGGTGATCTTCATCGGCGTCGCACTGACCTACCGCGGCAAACAATACATTCAAGAATCCGAAGTCGAAGCCGAATCGGAAGCGGAAGGGACCGCGTAGGTTCAGCGCTCCGACACCAACGTGCGCGCCCCCATCATTGTCGCCCTGAATCATTCTGCCATCCGTCTCCTGGCTCCCGCCGACGTGCGAGGGCACCGCGGCGGAGTAGGGGGGCAGGAAGATTTTGGAGGTAGGAAAATGGGGCAGGTGCCGAATGGCCAGCGAAAGCCTTGGCGGCTTCCGCTACGATTTTCCGACAGGACAGGCCTTACTGATCGAAATCGATTTCGATGTTGTTTTCGCTGGCGGCCGTTCGCAGCTTGGCCAGCGCCCGGGCTTCGAGTTGGCGGACGCGTTCTTTGGTCACGCCCATCTCCTCCCCGACCTCTTTCAACGTCAGCGGCTCGCTGCCGCGCTCGAGTCCGAATCGGGCCGAGATGATCTTCTGCTCGCGTTCATCCAAACGATTCAGAATCCGTGACAGTTCGCGTTTCCGGGTCCGCTGTGCGGATTCTTCGACGTAGGGGTCGACCCGGTCGTCTTGTCGCGCCAAGAACAGTTCTTCGGTGGTCGTTCGGAACCGGTCTCGGTGCTTGAATTCGTTGGGGATGGTGCGGGCAAAGTTCTTCATGATCGCCCAGGAGGCGTACGTGCTGAACTTGTTGCCCCGCGAGTAGTCGAATTTTTCGACCGCACGGATCAGCGACATGTTCCCGTCGCTGACCAGTGAGAAGAAATCGTCGGTACCGGCCAGGTGGCGTTTTGCGATCGAGACGACCAGCCGCAAGTTGGCCTGGACGATTCGATTTTTGACTTTAACCGCCTGCTCGTACAACGCTTCGATCTCATTCATCACGGCCGACTTGCCGGCCGCCTCGGTCCCGATCGTTTCCCGCAAGCGACTGGCCTTGTGCTTCAGGTAGTTCATCTTGCGGAACAGGTGGTATTCCTGTTCACGGGTCAGCAGCGGTACGTCATACAACGAGGCGAGGTAGCTGGGCAAATCATTGGGCACGCGAACTTTGCGTGGGGCGCTGGCCGGTTCGGGTTCAGCCCCCAAGTACTCCGCTTCACGCGACGTGACCTCGAAGTCTTCGTTGTAGATGTAATCCAGCGGCAGTTCCATGATCCGTTGCCGTCTCATTTCGACCAGGATCCGCTGGATGCTGTTTCGCGTTCGCTTGAACCGTCGGCACAATTGCGGAACGGAAACTCCGCCAAGGTACTGATTGAAGATCGACCGCTTGTCGTCGTCGGACAGGACGCCACGGTGGTTGGGGAAGATCGCGATCGACTTATTATCGGCGTCGAAATTCTTGAGCGTGTAGCGGATGGTTTCGGCGCTGCGGCCCATCTGCTCGGACAGCAAACGCGTGACATCAGCCAGTGCCGCACCGCCTTCGACGAGCTGCCGGGCGCGTTCGATGATCTCGCTCTTTTCGTCCTCGGTCAGCTGGCTGAACCGTTCGCCACGTTGAATCTTGGCTTTGTTGCGGGCGACGAACTGTTCCACGCTGCTGTTGAGGAATCCGACGCGTTTGCGACCGCCGAACAACAATCGACGGCTGACCAAGCCGGCTTCGCGCCAGCGGCTGATCGTTTTCGTCGAGACGTTGAACTGGCGACTCAGGTCTTGAACGGTATGGACCTGTTCGGCGATCTCTTCGACCGACAGATCCGCCAATTCGCTGAGGTCCTCGATCAGCAGGCGTAAATCGTGCGCCAGGTCAGCCGACGCAATATTATGTCGCCCCGGACGATCGGAGCGATAATTGGTGATTCGGAAACACAAGAAGTCGTAGGCGTATTCTCGGTCTTCTTCGATTTCGCTGAGTAGTGTTTCTGCAGCGGCAGCCTGCTCAATCAATTTGGTCTTTTGATTGAAGCGAAGTTGATCTCGAAGGTCCTTGATCTTGGTATCGCGGTAATTGTCGTGCATCAGTGTGGTCTCCCAGCGCTATTGGCATAGACTGGCCAAACGTCCCTGCAATCCCGGCGGATCGCCCAGTCCAATTGCCTCGGTTGCCCGGGGTCACCTGTCTCCTCCAGGTGATTTTGGTCGCTTGGCCTGGGATGAATGTCGCGAGTTGCACGACACCTTTGGTCCGACCTGATGGCCGGACGCCCCAAATCAAGTTCCCCGTCGACTCCATGTCGACCGAAATGACAGTCGCAAGGCAACATCCGTTAAAAACGGTGCCGCCCACATCTGCGGATGCCTGTAGGACGAGAGCCTCCGCCGCACGGTTCACTCCGCTCGAATGAGTTTCTAGCAATCCACTCGTTACTTGGGCAAAAAACCCGTCGTTTGGAGAGATTTTTTTTACAATTCGAGCTCGATCAGCGTGGCAGCGGTTGCCTGTGTCCGGGACACCTTGTAGGAAATTTGGGGCCAATTCTGCAGGAATTTGTCACGAAATTCTCGAATTTCGAACACAAACCCTTCCCCAGAAACGACTTATAGATTTTGAGTCGTTTTCGTCGCGTCATCGATTTTTCCGGCACTGCCTGCGTTGCGTGTAAAAATTTCAGTCAGACTGCACAAAAGGCAGTCTCGCATTGCGACATGTCGTCCAAGAACCGACTTTGCGGAACACGACGACTGCACGCTTCGGGGGCCCCGGAACTGACCCCTGAATCGCCTCGGCCGCTCGAATTCAGCTGAACCGGCCCCGCCGGCACGGTCGATCAATAGCGACACAAGCGGTCTCCAACGCGCGATCCCTCGATGCACGTTCCCCCGTGTGATGCACGCCCGTGTGGAGCGTGCCCGCTGTGTGATGCGAGGTTCCGGTCAGCCCCCGAAATGGACTTTCAGATGCCCACCCACGACGCCACTTCGAATCGCCGTGCCTTCCTTGCCAGCTCGCTTGCGGTCGCATCGGCGTCGATTACGTCCTCGGCCCGGGCGGCAATCGTTTCGGCCGAATCAGCCAGCGTGGTCGCGGCCGTCCACGATTTGATGCGCGTTCGAATCGAAATCGACGTCAAAGGAAACGTCCGGGTTTCGGACAACGCGCTTGCGTCCAAAGAGACTCGGCAGACGTTTCCGATCAAATCCGAGGCGGTCTTGGATTATGAAGAACGCTATTTGAAGCCCAAGGATGCCACCGAATCGTCGGAGATCGTTGCGGCGGAGCGGTACTATCACACCGCGACCAATCAGAGCGTGCTGAACAAAACGTCGACCGACCAGGATTTGCGAGAGTCGATGCGGCACGCGATCGTGCGTCGCGAGTCGCTGCCAGAAACGATCTATTCAGCCGACAGCTTCTTCACCCATGGCGAGCTTTCACTGTTGAAATCGCCGGTCTCCAGCGTCTCGGTCAACCGCTTTTTGCCTGGCGAAAGCGTGATCCAAGGCGACCGCTACGAGCTTGATTCCGACGCCCTGTGTTCGGTCTTGAATTTGACGTCGGTCGACAGCGGGCGTGTGGAAAGCGAGGTGACCGAAGTTTCGGCCGACACCGTGCGTTTCAAACTCGAAGGTGACATCGAAGGATCCGTCGACGGCGTCGGCACACGGCTTCGATTGATCGGAAAAATGACCTTCGACCGTCGAGAGAAGACCTGCACATGGCTGGCATTGGCGATTCACGAAACCCGTGAAATCAGCCGTGCCGTGCCAGGGTTTGATGTCTCGGCCACCATCCGGATGGTCCGCCGACCGATGCCCCAACCGGTGGCACTGCCGGCCCAGCCGGCCGTGATCGACTTTGACCGATCGCCGCCCGGAGAGCGGCTGTATGTCGAACTTCAGAGTCGACAGCTGGGTGTCGGGGCGATGATGGACCGAAAATGGCGGATGATCAGCGACGCCCCCGGTTCGGCGGTGATGCGAATGATCGACAATGAACTCAGCATCGCTCAGTGCAACCTGCGGCCGTTGGTCCAGCTGCCCGAAGGCAAGCAGTGGACGGTGGAGGCGTTCGAGGCGGCCGTCCGCCAGACGCTGGGCGATAAACTGACGCAGGTGATCGAGGGGGACCAGCGGGTCAGCGCCCAGGGATTACGTGTTTTGCGCGTCGTCGCCGACGGAGAAACCCAGGGTGTGCCGATTCGATGGATTATGATGCACTTCTCCGATGACGACGGAAACCGAGTTCAAGCGACGTTCACGATGTCCGCCGACAAGGTGGAAGCCTTTGCCGGCAACGACGCCCAATTGGCCGACTCCCTGCGATTCCTGGAAAAAGCGGACATCCATGACGGGAAACCGGGCGACGAGAAATCGCTGGCCGGGGAGACCGACGCCCAACCGGAGATCGCCGGCCGCTCCGCGCCGCACGATGCCGAAACAACCAGTTCAAGTGATCTGAGGTAGGCGAGCCGTTGCCGCCACCACATCCACCCGCTAACGAGATTCTTTCTCTGACCGAGTTCCTAACATGACCCTTGCTCAAAATCATATGACGCCCGCGCAAAAGAACCCGCGGAGTGCGGCGGTGCTGTTGGGACTGATGTTGGTCTGCCTGGCGTCGGTTCGCTGCCATCAAGCGGCTGCCCAAGACGCCGGCGAGGTGAAGGATCCCTCGACCGAGCAACAAACGCAGTTCGCCCCCGGCGTGGTGACCGTCATCCCGGGCGATGCCAGCCCCGAGGAGACTTTTGACGGACCGCTGACGCTGAAGACGTTTCTGAGTGCCCACCCCGAATTGGAATGGAAAGCACCGACGTTTGAAGACGGCGCCCCGCACTTCGATCCCCGCTCGCGAACGCTGGTCGAGATGGCCAAGCAGGTCGTGATGCGACGCGAGATCTATAGCTTGGAATTCTCCTTCAAACCGCTGCGACAAATGTACGTCGATGTCCCTGTCGGGGGCGGCAAGCTGCAACGCAAATTGGTTTGGTACATGGTCTATCGCGTGCGGTACCGCGGCAGCGACCTGCGACCGGCGGCCGATGAAGTGGGCGGGTCGAAACTCTACCAGCGGCTTGAAGAGATCTCCTACGAGTCGCGGCGGTTCTTCCCGTTGGTGACGTTGAGAGACCATGTCAGCGGCCAAGAGTACCTCGACCGTATCATCCCCAGCGCAAAACGCGTGATCGCCGCTCGCGAGCAGATCACCGCGCCGCTTTACAACAGCGTCGAAATCACCCGCCAGCGGATCCCGCTTTCGACCGACGAGAGTGCTCCGGGGGTGTGGGGCGTGCTGACCTGGATGGATGTCAATCCGAGCGTCGACTACCTGTCGTTGTATGTTTCAGGATTGACCAACGCCTTCCAGCAGGACGGCGAAGGTGAAGAAGCGCCGTATCGCCGCAAAGCGCTGCAACTGAATTTCTTCCGACCCGGCGATGCGATGAACCAAACCGAGGACTTGATTCGCTTCGGAATGCCCTCGTTCGACGATCCCGAAGAACAGGCCTACGTTCTGGATAAGTACGGCATGGCCGATCCGTTGAATTACCGCTGGGTTTTTCGCTCGGTCAAATGATCGCGTGAGCCGAAACACCGATCGGTCTTTCGGTCACAAACTGAGCCGTCGGCGCTAGCCTCGGGCCTCACAAGTCTCGAAGGGCAATCCGCGGCTCGCGCCGTCGGCTCACAGAGTAGACGGCATGGAACGCGAGCCTACGGGCCCATCGCTGAGGTAAGCAATGCTGAACTTGGCGGGATTGGGCTAAAGCCTGAACAGCATCACGCAGGACCGCTCGATGCACCCCTCGCCTTTTGCTCGATGGCGGGAGGACCAAAAAAGTTGACAGCCGTGCCGCGGGCTGCCACATTAGACAATGCTTCTAATTTTGCATTGTTCTCTTTTGCGAATTCTCCGCCCCATGAATCGCTCTCAAACTTTGTGTGTGTTTTTGGCCGGCGCGATTCTGCTGCTGTGCGCCCCCGCAACCGTCACCGCCCAGGACACTCAAGAGAAAAAGCCCGACGAATTCAAAAACCGATTTTTTGAGATGGCGGGACAGATTTCGATCGCACCGGCGGGGCGATCGCAGGATCCGTTTGTGCTGCACCGCCAACCGGCACTCAGCTGGAGCAATCCCGCGCGGCAGACCACTGCCGGGGCGATGTTCTTGTGGACCGCGTCCGGGCGGCCCCAGGTCGCGCTCTGCCTGTACCCCAACGGCGAGCACATCATCGATCTTGAATTCCAATCGCTGTCCGATCAGTCACTGACCGCCGATAATGACGGCCAACTGGTGTGGCAGCCTGGCGAACCCGGCATCCGCTGGCAATTGTTGGAGGGCGCTCCCTCACCGGCCCGATCGCCATTGCTGCGACGACGGCAAATGCGAGTCTTAGCTCGAAATTTCACCTCGCGACTGGTGCCGCCGGAAAAGAATCCGATCGAACTGCGTCTGCTCGACACGCCGGTCTATCGTTACGAACTGGATGAAAAGGCGGCCGTGAAGATCGACGAAGGCGAAGCCGAATTGATCGACGGCGCGGTGTTTACCTTCGTCCAGGGCACCGATCCGGAAGTGCTGTTGTTACTGGAGGCCGTCAAAGTCGGCGACCGTCAGGTGTGGCAATACGCGCTGGCCCGCATGAGCATCGTTCCCACGCAAGTCCGTCACGGTGACGCGATCGTGTGGGAGACGAACTGGGCGATTCAGCGGCCGGGCACGCCTTATTACGTCTACCGATCGTTTTAATTATCAAATTGACTTGACAACTTTAGACCCCATGTCTAAACTGGCAGGTGTTCCGGCAAAGCGATCGCGCCGCTGGCGTGATCGCACCTCACGGGTGAAAGGGCCATTCAATGAACAAGCTAGCTGGACAGCGCCACTTTGACGTAGCGACGCGTGCACGGCGGTTGGCGGTATTTCCGAACGAAAGTCACGTTGTCCGGCTCGTCGTATTCGCGACATTCCTATTGGCCGTCGCGGCGTTGCGACCGAGTCCCGCATCGGCGGACTCCCAGGGCGACGAGCTGTCGCGGTGGATCGACCAGCGGGGCGAACGGGTCTGGGGCGAGCCGCCGGAGAAGTGTGATGACCTGACCTTTGTCAGACGCGTCTACCTGGATCTGGTCGGGCGCGTGCCCAGCGTTTCGGAGATCCGCGATTTTCGCACGCTCGGTGAAGATCGTCGCGACTTGCTGGTGAACGAACTGGTCTTCGGCGAAGGGCCGCGCCGCGAGACGTACACACGGCTTTCGGCGTCCAGCTTGGCGCGTCATTGGCGTCAGATCTTGGTTCCGCCGGGCACGGTGGTCAACGGTTCGGTCCAGGGCCTGGAAACATGGCTGGCCGATGCGTTCCGGGAGGGCAAGCCGTACGACGAGATGATGCGCGAGATCGCGCAGATTCAGTCATCGGCTTCTGCGGGCGGGTATTACCAGTTGGTCGGCGGCACGCCGGAAAATTACGCGGGCAATCTATCGCGGGTGATGCTGGGCGTGCGATTGGATTGCGCGCAGTGTCACGACCATCCCTTCACGGATTGGAAGCAGCATGATTTCTGGGGGCTGGCGGCGTTCTACAGCGACATGAGCCCGGCGGGGGGCGATCCGGACGGATCACGCCCGACGGGCAAGAGCGGTGAAATCCGATTCGAAGGGCAGACCTATGCGGCAAAGTTCCTGTGGCAGGACGACACCATCGAAGACGCGTCGCGGGCGCCGCGAGTCCGCCTGGCCCGTTGGATGACGTCGCCCGAGAACCCGAATTTTGCGGCAACCGCGGTCAACCGGTTCTGGCAACTGTTGGTCGGCCGCGGGCTGTACGCCGATATCGAGAACTTGGACCTGGCCAGCCCCGACGAACGCGAGTTTCTGGATGATCTGGGAAAGAGATTCGCCGAGGACGGCTTTCATGTTCAGCGGCTGATCGCGGCGATCTGTAAAACGAACTGGTATGCTGCACGCGTGATGTCGGAGTCCGGATCCGCAGAGACTTTTCGGCGGGAATTGAAAGTGATCAGTCCCGAGCAGGTGTTTGATTCGTTGGAGCAGTCGCTTCATTTGCCGATCAGCCGGATCGATCCGGCGGCCCCCCGCTGGACCGGCGCCCGCCTCCAGATGGTCAACCGGCTCGGCGAAGCGATCGGCGAGACGCCGGAAGATTATGCGTCGGGGATCCCGCAAGCATTGATGATGATGAACGGACCGGTCACCTCCGACGCGATCGACTTGGACCGCAGTCGGCTGTTGCGTGCGGTGGTCGAATCGCCGTTCTTTGACGAGGACAAGCGGATCGAAACACTTTACCTGGCGGTGCTGACGCGCGAGCCGTCGGATGCGGAAAAACAATCGCTGACCGAGTACTTGGACAACAAGCCGGACGAAACGATGCGCCGCAAAGCGTTCGGCGAAATCCTGTGGGCGCTTCTCAACAGCCCGGAGTTTGTGTTATGTCGATGACGCGACCTTTCGAAACGTTTTCACGACGCGATCTGTTTCGCATCGCCGCCGCATCGGTGGGTGGGATCAGTTGTTCGCCGTGGTTGCCCAAGCTGGCGATGGCGGCCGGAACAAAACGTCCGCCCAAGGCATGCATCTTGTTGTGGATGGCCGGCGGGCCGAGCCAAATGGAGACGCTGGACCCCAAACCGGGGCACCGCAACGGCGGCCCCACCCAAGCGATCTCGACCGCCGTGCCGGGGATCGAGCTGAGCCAAAATCTGCCGGGGCTGGCGACGCAGATGAAGGATGTCGCACTGGTGCGTTCGATGAAGACACGCGAAGGGGATCACGGCCGAGCGACACAGTTGATGATGACGGGCTATCGCCCGATGGGCGGCATGACCGACTATCCCGTGTTCGGTTCGTTGATCTCGCACCGGCTCAAACCGGCCGGATCTCCGCTGCCCGGGTTCGTTTCGATCGCGCCGTTTCGATTCGGCAATCTGGGATCCGGTTTTCTCGGTCCCGACCATTCGCCCCTGGTCGTCTCCGGAGCCAGCAACGACCCCAACACCCGCGCCAATTTGACGGTCGAAAACCTGGACGTCGCCGGCGGAAACCCCGACGCGCTGTCCGAACGCCAAGGGTTGTTGGAGATGTTGCGTCGGGGTTCGCCCCAATCGTCTGCGGCCGCTCTCAAGCACGCGTCGGTGTACGACCAGGCGATGCGGATGGTGGAAACGCGTGGCGAGGGGGCGTTCGATCTGGATGAGGAGAAAACGGAATTGCGTGACGCCTATGGTCGCAATCGTTTCGGCCAGGGCTGTCTGCTGGCGCGTCGGCTGGTCGAGCGCGGCGTGCCGTTTGTCGAGGTCTCGCTCGACGCGGCCGGTCAAGGTTCTTGGGACTCCCACGTCGACAATTTCAGCACCGTCAGTTCGATGTGCGAAGTCCTGGATCCGGCCTGGACGACCCTGATGAGTGATCTGCGGGATCGTGGCATGCTGGAATCGACGCTGGTGGTCTGGATGGGCGAATTCGGACGCACCCCGCGGATCAACCCCAACCGGGGACGCGACCATTTCCCGGATGCCTGGAGCGTGGCGTTGGGCGGCGGTGCGATCGCCGGCGGCCAAGTCTATGGCAAGACCTCGGCCGACGGCATGGAGGTCAGCGACAACCCGGTTTCGGCAAGCGACCTGTACGCCACCATGCTCGAAGCACTCGGCATCGATTCAAGCGGCGACAACGCGATGGGCAACCGGCCGATCCCGTTGGTCGACGAAGGCGGAACACCGATTCGGGAGTTGCTCGGATGAGAGGTAACGGGTTGAGGCAGCAAACAAAACGGCGGCCATCGGTTCGTCGCTGCCGTCGCCAGACGGCGGGCCGACCACGCTTTGGCCAACGTCGTTGCGGCGGTGCATGCCGACCACGCTCTGGCGAGCGTCGCTACATCGGTGCGCAGCGTTCGGCATGGGTGCTTGCCATACTGTTTTTCCCGGTCACCTTGACAGCGAAAGACAGCGCCCCCGCGGATCCTGCCACCGGTGTGCATGACATGTTGCTGCTGCTGCCCGACGGGCCGCTGCATTTGCGGATCCGAATCACCAGCGACGGGAAATCGTTGGAACAAACACGGCAAGACTACCTCACCCGGCTGGTCACCATGCTGGACACGGACATGGACGGAAAGGTCAGCCGCGGCGAAACGAGTAATCATCCGTTGTTCACCACGTCGCGACGGTTTGAAGGCAACAAGTTTCTCGCCTCGCTGCGCAGCAAGCGTCCGTTCACCGATCAGGAACTGGCGTTGGCAGTCGACCGGGCGGCCGGCCAGCTGGTCACCTATCGTCAAAACAATGCGTTGGCCGAGCAGGACCTGAGCGTGTTTAACGTGTTGGATCAAGACCAGTCGGGGTTGATCGATCGCCGCGAGATGCGGTTGGCTGCGTCCGGCATCGCCGCCCGCGACATCGACTTTGACCAGTGCATCACGTTTGACGAATTTTTGAATGAATCGACCGACATGCTGAACGGCGTGATCGTCAATGCCATCGATCAGGAACCGCCGGGATCGGTGCACGCCGAGTTGCTCCGCAACGCGGCTGAGCCGATCTTGCCGGCGCGTTTGGTGCGTCGTTACGACCGCGACCGCGATGCGCACTTGACGGCCGAAGAGCTGGGTTGGAAAGAGCAACGGATCGCGGGACTGGACAGCGATGGCAACGGGCGGTTGAGCATGCAAGAGTTGTCCGGCATCGCGTCGATGAAGCCGGATCTGGCGTTGAGTGTTGATTTGAACGACACCAGCGGAAAAGCGATGACGGTGCTGGATCATTCGGACGACAACGCGATCACCGCCCGCGACGACTTGGTCCGCATCAAACGGGATTCGATGTCGTTGGGAGTCAGCTATCGATACCGCGACCCGATGGCCGAAGCGATTTCCAACGCGTCGGACGCCTTCAACGCCATCGACGTCGACGCCAACGGCTATTTGGACCGGGACGAAATCGTCGAACACCAGCGGTTCGAACGGTACCTGTTTGACGCGATGGACAAAGACGGTGACGACCGTGTGTTTGCCGATGAAATGATGGATTACGTCAAAGAGTACACCGAACCGGCGTCGACATCCTGCCAGGTCACGTTGCTGGACACGGGCAACGGGTTCTTTCAATTATTGGACGTCAACGCCGACGGACGAATTTCGATTCGCGAACTACGTGCTTGTGAATCGACGTTGATGCAAGTCGCCGGTGACCAGCCCCAGATCAATCCGTCACGGATGACCGCCTCCTATCGCATCGAAATCAAACGCGGCGGGGTCAGCCTGTTCGGTCGTGTCGATCGCCCTTCGGCCGAAACGCCGGAGGCGCTGTTGGCACCGCCCAGCGGTCCGATCTGGTTCCAGCGAATGGACCGCAACGGAGACGGTGACCTGACCTGGGACGAATTCCTGGGACCGCGAGACGTCTTTCACCAATTAGATCAAGATCGGGACGACCTGATCGACAAAGCCGAAGCCTCCAACGCAGACAAGCTAGCCGGATGAGTACCACAACTGACAACGCGTCATCGCCCCAGGGTTCCCAGACTTCGCCGTCAAGCAACGGCCAATTGCTCGACCAGGTGGACAAGCTGCGCGAATCCCGCCGACAGCTTCGCGAGGAAGTCGGCAAGGTCATCGTCGGCCAACAGGATGTCGTCGATCTGTTGCTGCTGGGGCTGCTTTGCCGCGGCCACGTGCTGTTGCACGGCGTGCCCGGGTTGGGCAAGACGCTGATGGCGCGGACGTTGTCGTCGACTTTGGATTTGAAATTCAAACGCGTCCAGTTCACGCCGGATTTGATGCCCTCGGACATCACCGGCACGGATGTGATCGAAGAACAAGAAGGTGGCGGCGGTCACCAGTTGAAATTCGTCCCGGGGCCGATCTTCACTAATTTTCTGTTGGCCGACGAAGTCAACCGGACGCCGCCCAAGACGCAAGCCGCCTTGTTGCAGGCGATGCAGGAACACGAGGTTTCGGTCGGCAACACGACCTATCAGTTGGACCCGCCGTTTTTCGTGGTGGCCACACAAAACCCGATCGAGATGGAAGGCACGTACCCGCTGCCCGAAGCCCAGGTCGATCGATTCATGTTCAACATCCGCGTCCGCTATCCAACGATCCAGGAAGAAGCGGACATCATCCGCGGCACGACGGGAACCGAAACGTTTCAGCCGTCGGCGGTGCTGTCGTCCGCCGACTTGCTGAAGTTGCAAGAGATCGTCCGCAGCGTGCCGGTATCGGACGACGTCATCATGTACGCGGCCAGGTTGGTGGCGGCGACGCGGCCCCAGGCCAGTGACCGCGTCGCGATCGCCACCGGGCAGGACGTCGAAATGGTGCGGAAGTACGTGACCTATGGTGCCAGCCCGCGGGCCGGCCAGGCGTTGGTCTTGGCCGGCAAGGCGCGGGCGGTCTTGGAAGGCCGGTACCACGTCGATTTTGCAGACATCGCGGCGCTGGCCCATCCGGTGCTGCGACACCGATTGGTGCTGAACTTCCACGGCCGCGCCGACAACGTGGATTCGGATGACGTGATCGATGCGCTGCTGGATGCCGTCAAGGAGGACGTCTTTTGATCGCATCGCCCCCATCTGACCGATCACCGGGCCGTTCCTCCGGCGCCGCGGCGAACTCTCCCGACTGGCTCAAGCCGGACGAGCTGGCGCGTCTCAGTTCGATCGAACTGCGAGCCCGCGGCGTGGTGGAAGGGTTTCTGCAAGGCCTGCATCGCAGCCCCTTTATCGGTTACAGCGTCGAATTTTCTTCGCACCGCCGCTACGGACCCGGCGACGATTTGCGGCACGTCAATTGGAAACTGTTCGCCCGCCAGCGGAAGCTGTACGTCAAGGAATTTGACGCCGAAACCAACCTCAATTTGTACTTGTTTGTCGACGCCAGTCGGTCGATGCAGTGCAAGGTCGACGGGGCGATGACCAAGCACGAGTATGCGGCCACGCTTGCCGCCGCCTTTGCCGCATTGGCGATCAAACAGCGTGACGCGGTCGCCCTGGGCTTGTTCGACGACGGCGTCCGCCACTACATGGACCCGTCGGCCAAACCCGGTCGCTGGGAAGACTGTTTGAGCCTGTTGTCGACCACGCCGGAAGCCAAGGTCACGGCGCTCTCGAAGTCATTGGAACAGGCCGCGGCGCTGGCCCGGCACCGCGGCGTGGTCGTGATCCTGAGCGATCTGGTCGACGGCGACGTCGAAGGCATCAAGAAGGGGCTGCAGCAATTGCGGCACCGCGGGCACGAGGTGATCGTGTTCCACTTGCTGGATCCCTTCGAACGGCATCTGGCCGACAGCGGACGTTACCGCGTGCTGGACATGGAAAGCCCCGCCGAATTGACGACGAACATGGAAAGTATCCGCGCCGATTATTTGAACAAAATTCAGCAGTGGTGCGATCAACTGGATGACGCCTGTTTGTACCAGGGCGTCGACCGTATCGAGCTGACCACCGATCAACCGCCGACCGCGGCGCTGGTCGATTACCTGGTGAAACGAACGACCTGACATGAACTTCATTCAAACCGGATTCCTGATCGGCGGTCTGGCCGTCGCGATCCCAGTGCTGGTGCATCTGCTCAGCCGCTGGCAGGTCCGCCGTGTGGAGTTGGGGACGATGCGTTTCTTGCAAGAGGTGATGCAAGACGGCGCCCAACGCCGCAAGATCCGGCGTTGGTTGTTATTGGCAACCCGGATGGCCTCGATCGCCGCATTGGTGTTGCTGTTCGCCCGCCCGTATTTACCCGAATCGATTCGTCGCGACGGTGATCGATTGCGTGTGATCCTGATCGATCGATCGGCCAGCATGACGATGCCCGGCCAAGGCGGGCGATTGATCGATGATGCGGTGGCCCAAGCCACCGACATTGCCGCCGAACTGGGGACCGACGCGACCGTCCTGTGGGGCTGGTTCGATTCCGACGTCGAACCGTTCGAGGGCAATCCGGCCCGAGTCACTGCGCCTCGCAATGTCGTCGGGGACACGAACTATTTGGCGGCGCTCCGCTGGGCACGCGACCGCATCGCGGCAAATCCCGACGCGATCGCCGACGTCGTCCTGCTGTCGGACCTTCAACAGTCCGGTCTTGCCTCCGATGCCCTGGAATCGGCTTCGCTGGATATGCCCAAGCATGTGCCGGTGCGTGTCGTGGATGTCGGACGACCGGCGGCCAATAACCTTGCGATTCAATCGGTCACGACCGCGTCCAAGCGACTCTCGCCCCTGCGCGATGCGATCACCAACGTCACGCTGTTCAACTTCGGCACCTTGCCGATGGAAGAGGTCCCGATGACGGCCACCGCGACCAACGGCCGACGTAGCGTGCGGTTGAAAAAGTCGATCAATCTGCCCGGCGGCCAGGCTCAAGAGTTGTCCTTCGATTTCGGCAAACTTGAACCGGGACTCTGGCAGGTGACCATGCAATTGGATGTCGAAGACGACTTGGCGATCGACAATCGTCGCATGACGGCATTCGAGATCGCCGAGCCCGCGCCGGTGGTGGTGATCGACAGTGGATCGCGTGACGGTCAGCGTCTGGCCGAAAGTTATTACGTCACCGCGGCACTGCGCCAGACCAGCGACCCCGCTGAGATGTCATCGGAGGACGACCAAACCGGACCGCAGCGGTCGGGGCGGTTTGATCCCCGAACCGTGTTCTTGTTCGACGACGTGTTGCCGGAGATCCACCCCTCGCGTACCGAGCTTGTGGTGGTAACGGATTGCGGATCGGTCCCCGCACAAACGATCGAACGGTTGGAATCCTACGTGACCGCCGGCGGCAAGCTGCTGGTGTTCGCAGGCGACGGAGGTGAATCCGGTGCGTCAGCCTACACCGCGTGGCAACAGTCCGGATTGGCACCGGGACAGATTCACAAGCCGGTGCGCAGCGGCGCGATGCCATTTCGAATCACGTCGTTGGAAGCATCCAGTTCGATGTTGGCACCGTTCGGCGACCCGCAAACCGGAGACCTCAGCCGTCTGTCGTTCGATCAAATCTTGCGGATCGATCCGGCAAGCGAAACCAAAGTGCTGGCACGTTTTGAAGGTGATCGACCGGCGCTGACGCGGCACCGCGTCGGTCAAGGCGAGATCGCATGGTTTCTGTCCAGTGCCGATGACAGTTGGGGCAATTGGCCGACCAGCCCGTTGTACTTGCCGCTGGTACATCAGATGGCAGCCGACTTGTTGCAACTGACCGGCGAAGGAAAGATTCGCTACCGCACCGTCGGCGATGACCGCGACGTTTCGGTTGCACAAACCGCAGCCGCGACGGATCTGCGAACCGTTTCGGCGCGTTCGGGCGATGTGAAGCCGGTCACGTTTGAGAACGTGGGTTTCGAGCAGTCCGGCGGCGCGCTTTACGTCGTCAATTCGACGGCCAAGGAATCCGACCCGACGCGGGTTGCGGCCGACCAATTTGCCCAGCACTTTCAAATCACCCCCGCCGATCCGGGTTCCGCCGAACCGACCGAGACCGTGCAGGGCGAGTATCGACATGAATTGTGGCCCTGGTTTGCCGCCGCGGCCGTCGTCTTGTTAGTCGCCGAGTTTTCTCTTGCCAATCGGACATCCGCATGAACGCTCCCGATGTTGCCTATCAAGTTGCACGGCAATTCACGGCACTGCGCCGACGCTACCTCGCCGTCCGTCTTGCGACCGCGACGGTCGCCGTGGCGTGTTTTCTGCTGGCCGTTTGGGTGCTGGTGGGATTGATCGATTATCGCTGGGAATGGAACCAGCGTTGGCGGACGACCACCATGGCGACGGCAGTGGTGATCGCCGGCGGGTGGCTGCTGTGGCGAGCGGTTTCGCTATTTCAACAGACTCGGCAAAAGACGTTTGCGGCGATCGTCGAGCGATCGTTCGAGGATTTCGGGCAACGGATCCGTACCGTGCTCGATACCGTCGGCGGTCGCGTGCAGGGTCCCGAAGAGATGTTGACCGCGCTTGGGAACCAAACACTCGGTCGTTGGGAATCCGCGTCGCCGGCGCGTCTGGTCCCCGTCCGTACGCTCGTTTCGGTGGCAATCGCCACCGCGGCGATCGGGGCGGTTTTGATCGGTTTGGTCGGCGTCGGTGGCGATTGGCGACTGGCGATCCTGCGAGCGATCGGAATCGACCGCCCTTACACCAGTTTGAAGGTCACCCCGGGCGACATCACGCTGTTGGAAGGAACACCGGTCAACGTATCGGTGGATCTGGTCGGGCGGACCAACCGCGACGTGTTGCTGCGTTACCGCGAACTCCGCCCTGCTGCCGATGAAGGCACCGAAACCGAAGCGGACGGCGAGCTGGAAGCACTGGATCCCGAGTGGATCGAGAGCGAAATCTTGGCTGATGATGAACATGCTGGCACCGAGCGACGAAAAACATTTCGTACCAACCTGGGTAAAGCGACTTGGCCGATCGAATACCAGTTCGTCTCCAGCGGACAGATCACCTCAGTTCATCGAATCGACGTCCAACCGCTGATCGAAACCGAAAGAATCGAAATCGCCGTCCAGCCGCCGGAATACACCGGTTTGCAGACCCGCGTGTTCTCCAAACCCGACCTGACGGTGTTGGAACGATCCGAGGTCACGGTCTCGATCGAGCTGAACCATCCGCTCCAAGAAGCGACGTTGGAGGTTGGTCCCAAGACGTCGCAGCTTTCCGCGACCCCGCTCGAATCGCCCCAAGACCGGAAGCGTTGGGCGTTCACCTTGCCGGCCGACGAAACGTTGCGTTGGCGGTTCTCCGGCTCCGGCGTCGACGGGACGCCCATGGAACCGGTGACCGGTCGGCTGGGCATCCGTCGCGATGCCGCACCGACGATCAGTTGGCGGGAACCGAGCGATGAAATCAAGGTGCACACCTTGGCCGAGGTGCCGTTGGGGGTCCAGGTCTCCGATGACTACGGGATCATCGAGGCCGGGATCGCGTTCCAGCTCGGTGGTGACGACGAATACGTGTTGACCGACTGGGCTCCCGAAACCGGCGTTGACGAATCGTCCGCGATGGCAGGCGAAAAGACGCGTTTGGCGTTGGCCGAGTTGTTGCCGCTGGAATCGTTGGCGTTGTCCGAACGTGATTACATCGCCTACTACGCCTATGCCCTGGACAATCGCCCCTGGGGAAACCATCGCAGCGAATCGGACGTGCGGTACATCGACATTCGACCGCTGCGTCAGTTCTATCAAGAGATCGATCCGCCCGGCGGAAATGACGGCGCGGGGTCACGCGTGCTGGTTCGATTGGACGAGATCATTCGGCGAGAACGCTTCGTGATCAACCGGACGCGAAAATTGATTCGCGGCGGAACCGAGATCGCGTCCCAACTGGGAACGATCGATCGTCTGGTGGAAAACCAAAGCGAATTGGCGGATTTGACCCGCTTCCTGGCGGAGTTCTTTATCTCGCGAGGGAACGACGACGTCGAAGCACTCAGCCAAGCCGAGGCCGCGATGCTGCAAGCGGCCGACTCCTTGGCCGTCGGATCACTCGATCTGGCGCTGGTGCAAGAAGAAGAAGCCCTCCGTTCACTCGCCGAAGCACGACGCACGCTGGAGATCGTGTTGACCAAGCGGATGACGATCTCCCAGCAACAGGCGCTGCGAAGGCTGGCCCGTCAATTGCAACAGAAGCTGCGTCGTGACCGCCCGGAAACCGAGCGTGAATTGGCCGATTCGCTGAAACAGATCGCCCGCCAGCAACGCCAATTGGCAATGAATGCCAGATCGGCGGCTTCGTCGTCATCTTCGGCGTCCGGTGGACAGGGCAAACCCTCCGAGGGCGCCATGGACAACGAAACCGATTCGCCACCGGGCCAAGCGGAGTCTGCCGGGGAAAACGAACCGGGCGAGAACGAACCGAGCGAGGCCGGAGCGGAATCGGACGCGACGAACGAGCAGTCAAGCGAAGACGCCAATGAGGAATCAAGCGACGCCCCGAATGATGGCACAAACGAGGACGCCGACGATGAGGCGATGCCCGCCCCCGAAGACTCGCTGTACGAGCAACAAATCGAACTGTTGGAACGCCTCGACGCGATCCGCGAGCCACTGGCCGAACGTTTGGCTCGGTCGGAGCTGATGACCCAGCGGATGGATGATGCCCAGGCCGCGATGGATGATTTAGCCACACAAGCTCGCGAAGGAGAACTGGATGCCTTGGCCGACCGGGGACTGACCGTCAGCGACCAGATCGACGAGTTGGGGTTGCAGTTGGAAGCGTTGTCGGCTGCCGAACCGGTCACACGTGTTTCTTCGCTGCGTGATCTGACTAGCGGGATGGCCGGCATGGAGCATCAACTTGCGACCAGCGATCAGCAACCCCCACGCTCCAGTGCCGGCGCGGAAGCGGAGTCGGCCCCGAGCGATGACGAGACGCTGCGACGATTGGCACAGCGGATGGCCGCCCGCAGCGAAACGTTGGGCGAAGTCATCGCATCGCAAGCCGACATCGGTGACATCGAGATGAGCGAAGTCAACGATCAGCTTGAGAACTTTGTCGAAGAAACCAAGTTCTTGGACCAGTTGGACGAGACCCGATTCGCTGCCGAGCAGATCCAAGACGCCAAATCGGCCACGGACGAAAAGGTCGCCTCCGATGCAATGGAACGAGCGGTCGAATACGCCGAAGCGGCAACCCGTCTTGAACGTCTGTACCAACAGCTCGTCACGCCACGACTGGCCCGACTGCGACGGATGGAGCAGCAAGCCAATCAGATCGCCAATCAAGCATCAGGGGGCGGCGGAGACGAGGATCCAGAAACGGAGCGGGCGGTGCGTGCACTGAAGCAAGAGTTGCAAGAGGAATCGCTGCGAGAGCTTGCAGAGATGCTCGGTGGCAACCAAACGCAAGAAGAAGACGAGACGCAAACGACCGCAACCGGCCAGGCGATGGCCCGCGCTTCACGAGCATCCGGCGGCTTGGCCATCCGTGAAACCAATTCCGTTTCCAACCGCGCACGATTGGTCGCCGCCGAGCTTCGCGAGCGGATCCAACAAGTCATCTTGCTGGAGATTGCGGTCGACCGTCAGACACCGATCCCATCGGAGTATCGCGGTGCGGTCGACGGGTACTTCAAAACGCTCGCGACGGGCAATCCCTCGGAAATGGATGGCTCGGCCCCGGGAGGAACGCAGTGATGGGCGCATCGATTCTTGCCGCCACGTACTTTTCGTGGACGTCACCGCTTTCGACCCGAGGGTGGATCGCGTTGGCGGCGGCATGTCTATTGGCCTGGTTCGTCCTGCGGGTGTTCTGGGGGCGGTCGCTTGTCAGTGGCCGGACCGGGTTGATCGTGATTCGCGCCGCCGCGGTCGCCGTCTTGATCGCAATCCTGTTGGGGCCGACCGTGATCGACGAACAGGCCGGTGAAACGACACGACCGTCGATGATCTATTTGTTCGATGGTTCGCAAAGCATGCAGTTGGGCGGCGAAATCAGCCGCTGGGAACAAGCGATTCGGTTTGTCGGCGAGGCGCAAAAGAGTGCCGGTGGAGGGTATTCGGGCGATGTCCAAGCGTTTCGGTTCGGCCACCGCTTGTCACCCCTGGTCAAGTCACCCGACACGTCGGGGCAATCCGCCGACGCGGGAGGATTGAATCAGTCCCTGCTTTCGGGCGATGGGGCACTGCTTTCGGGCGATGGGGCACTGCTTTCGGGCGATGGGGCACTGCTCGCCGGCGATGGACGCGGGCTGAAGGATTTGGACATCACGTTGGTTTCCGAATCCGGGATCGGACAATCGGCCGATGCGATCCCCGGTCCGGAAGCATCCGATTCACGTTTGGCCGATGCGCTGCGTCAATTGATGCCACAGGTCAGCGCCAAGTCGTCGGCAGGAGTCGTGTTGCTGTCCGATGGGCGGGTGCGAGCGTCGGAATCGGTCGAACGTCTCTCGGAGCTGTTCGGCAAATCCGACGTGCCGATTCATGTCGTTCCGATCGGACAAGCCGGGGGATCGGGAGACATCGCGATCGTCTCGTTGGTCGTACCCTCGCGAGTGAGGAAGTACACCGAAAACGAGTTGCAGGTGTTTTTGCGGAGCTTCGGATACGCCGGTCAACCAACAACGGTGCGCATCCGACGCAAGGGCGACGAGGGTAACGAGTTGGCGTCGCTTCCGATCACGCTTTCCGGCGGTGCACAGTCCGCATCGTTGACGTTTCGCGTCGACGAACGCGCCGAGGACCTGGTGGTTTCGGTCGACCCGGTCGACGGCGAGCTAACCCGACGGAACAACCTGGTCGAAACGCGGGTGGAGATCGATCGCACCAAGGTCCGGGTGCTGTGTCTACAGAACAGCCAATCATCGACCGGGACACAATCGTTGCTCAGTCAGTTTCTACCGTTCGGCGGCGGGTCACCGTCGACGACGACGTCGACCGTTTCGATTCAGTCGGCGTTGCAAGCGGACGAAGACGTCGAATGCACGACGCTGATCAGTCTGGGCGGCCAATCGCTGAGACGACTTTCCGCGGACGGTTCCAGTCAAACGACCGGCGGATTTCCACGCACCCGTGCCGAGCTGTTCGCCTATGACTGCGTGATCTTCAGCGATGTCACGCCGGCGGTGTTGGACGAGGAACAACAGCAGTGGTTGACGCAGTGGATCGACGGCCGTGGTGGGGGGCTGATCGTGACCGGTGCGTCATCGCTCGCGGCCGGCGGCTGGCAAGACTCGCCGATCGCGCCGCTGTTGCCGGTGACGCTGGAATCGGCGGCCGCCGCGTTCCCCGTTCCCACCGCCGTTGAAGTGACGGTCCCCAATCATCCGGTCTGGCGACTGAGGATCGAAAAACGACTCAACGATCAACTGCTGCAAGCGCTGCCGGATCTGGCGATCGGGGAGGCGAATCTGGTGGTCAAAGCCAACGCGACGGTGCTGGCCCAGCGCCGTGACGATCGGGCGCCGGTGATGATCGTCCAGCGCGCCGGGCGGGGTCGCGTTCTCGTTTCCAACGCTTCGTTGTCGGGGTCTGCTCTGGAGCAACTCTCACAGACCTGGGGGGCCCAACCGGAACGCGTGGCGGGAAAACTTTGGCGGAATCTGGTCTACTGGGCCACCGAAGAATCGTCCACGGGCCGCCGCCGATTGGTCGTCCAGTCCAACCAACGCTTTTACCGACCGGGACAGCGGCTGTCGATCCGCGCAACCGCCTATGACGAAGCGGCGCGTCGATCACAGCAGTATCGGATCTGGGCCATGTTCGAACCCGAATCGCTGGACGACATGTCGCTTTATTCTCCCGTGTTGTGGCCCGACAACGTCGTCCGCGAAAGTGGCGAAGTCGCGCCACGGATCGCCTGGGGCGAAGAGTTACCGCTGAAGTCGAACCCGGAATCCGGCGACTACCAGATGGACTTGATGCTCAGCGAAACGGCGACCGCCGGCGACAGCGGGATGCGAATTGAACTGACCGCGTACGAGGGGGCGGAAACCGAATCCTCATTTAACCACGGCACCCAAGTTGACAGCACGTCACTGGCGATCCAGATTCTGAGCGATCCGTTCGAACAACAAAATCCGCTGCCCAACCAGGAATTGATGGCCCGCGTGGCGGCGGTTTCCGGCGGTCAGGTGCTCGACCACCCCGAACAATTGGGCCAGTTGCTGCGTGGCCGCAAAGAATTTCGCGGACCGCCGACCATTGACGCGTCCCCGGCATGGAATCGTACGTGGCTTTGGCTAGGCTTAATCGGTCTGCTATCGACCGAATGGGTTTGGCGGCGAATTTCGGGCCTGGCATGAGAGACCTTCACTTTCCGATCGCTCAGTGGATTGGGCGATCCTGACCGACAAAGAAACAATGGCAAAACCTTCGAAAGATGTAACGGCCGCCGAACTGGCGATCCTGGAAAAGCTGTGGGAGCATGAACGCGCGACGCTGAAGCAGCTGTCTAAATGGCTTTACGGGGCCGAAACCCCGTCGGATATCGCGACGGTCCAAAAGTTAATCTCACGGCTGGAAACCAAGGGCTGTGTCGCCCGTGATCGCGATTGCTGGCCGCACCAGTTTCAAGCCGCGATCGACCGGGATCACTTGATCTCGCATCGATTGCAGGCGACCGCCGACGAACTGTGTGACGGAACGATGTCGACGTTGCTGACGCACCTGGTCAAATCCGCCAAGTTCAATTCGCGTCAACGCAAACGTCTCCGCAAGATCCTTGATGATTTGGATGCCGAGTGATGACGATCGCGGAAGTGATCATCGGTAACCTTTGCCTGGCGTCGTTGATCGGCGTGCTGGCATGCATCGTCGGTCGCTGCGGCCGCCGAGCGGTGCTGGCCCATGCGCTGTGGATCATGTTCTTCGCCAAACTGGTCACGCCGCCGATCGTTTCCGTACCGCTGCCCATCCCCTCCTTCACCACCGACCCGGCGGCATCTCCCGTCGCGATTGCGTCGGCCCCCCAATCGGAAACGCGCCGCCATTCTTCAAGTGGATCAACACCGGATTCAGCCGTCTCGCGCGAGCGTACGGGCCATGAGGCGGAGAACGCGGGGCTCGACCGACAGGCCTCCGACGATCTGGTCGCCGCGACAGCCGTCCCGGCCGCCTCTCGTCCGGAGCGGGACGTTTCCTCCGCCAGGTTTGCTTGGCTGAATTCGAATTGCTTGATGTGCCTGGCGTGCGCCATCTGGATGGGCGGTTTCCTGGCATTGGTCGTTCACGGCATCCTTCGTTTGGTTCGTTTCCGCAAATTGATCGGCCAGTGCGGGCAGGAAGACGCGGAAGCGACCGAGACGGTGCGCGAAATTGTCCGGCGTGAGAGCCGCTGGCGAATCGACCGACGGACACCGCGCGTCGTCCGTGTCTCCGTCCACGTTTCACCGATGCTGTTCGGTTTTGCGACGCGACCGATCATCGTGTGCCCCGAACAGTTGTGGCAATCGCTGTCGCCGGCGGATCGCAAATCGTTTTTGGCGCACGAGACCGCGCACTTTCTGCGTCGCGATCATTGGGTGCGTTGGCTGGAATGGTCGGTCTCGGCGGTCTATTGGTGGTTCCCCGGCGTGTATTTCGCCCAAAAGCAACTCGAACGCCACGAGGAGGCGTGCTGTGACGCCAGGGCCGTCAAAATCCTGGGGACCAAACCGCGGCAATACGCCGAAGCGTTGTTGCGTGTGGTGGACTTCATCAGCGATCACCAAGCCGGGTTGCCCAAGTTTGCCAGTGGGATGCAGCCGACCGCAACGTTAGAAGAACGGCTGCGATTGTTGATGCGGAATGAGTTGGACCAATCCTATTCACACCTCCATACCTGGGGCAGCGGACTCGCATGTGCGGCGATTTGGATGGTCCACCCCGACGTCTATTCCTTTCAACTGCCGCGCGATCATGATCGCCAGCGGGAGGTGATCGCCGAGCGTGAACGCATCGCGCCGCTGCCGAGCCTCGAATCCGACATGCCGATCCAAGAGTGGGACGAAGCGGAATTGCCGGCCGCGCCGAGCGGATTCTGGAACGCCACTCCGATTCGTCATTGGGGCGAATTCTCGTTTGGCGTCTCGGGCTACCGCTTCACCGCGATCGCCGGAGAGGGGTTTGCCATCGACCGATCCGCGGACGATCCGCTCGTCTTTGACCAGCGGAACTTGACAGCTATCGCGGAGATCCCGGCCAGCGGGCGGGTCATCATCGGCGACGCCGCCGGGAATGTTCGGTTGTGGGACTTGAAGGCCGGGATGCCGGTTTCATTGCTCGGCCGGCATACGGCCGACGTGACCAGCTTGGCGGTCACACCCGACGGCGGCGTCTATTCGGCCGATTCGGCGGGAGCGGTGATCCGTTGGGAATTGCAATCCGGCCGGACGCTGGCCCGCTGGAATGGCAAGTCTCAATTGCCGGATTCACGCCCCGATGCGGTCGCCGTCCAGTCCATCCGTTCGTCGATCGATGGGCAATGGATCGCGGTGCTGTGTGGTGACTGGCGGCAAACGTCGACTCCGAAAACACTTCATCTGCTCGACAGCCAAACGCTGACCGAGCAGGCAAGCATGGAACTGGCGCCGCAGACCGCCGTGGTGTTGGCCGATCCTCGCGGCGATTGGTTCGCCGTCAGTTGGAGCGGCAGCGTTCGTCCGCTGGACGATTCCCAGCCGATCCGACAGGTGAAAAAGGATCACGTTTCAGCCCTCATTTTGTCTCAACATGCGGTGCTGGATGTAAACGAGTCTGGCGATCAACCATCCCCATCGATCATCACGTCCCGATGAACAAGACACAGTGGGATAGGCTTCCAGCCTGTCACCGATTCGATCGACAGGCTGGAAGCCTATCCCACTTGAGCGTCCCCATCCCCGCCCCCGAGTTGTTGCGATGAACTATCGAGAATTGTTTCGGCTGATGCTCGTGCTCGGTTGTAGCGTCTTGCCGGCCGTTCCGATTGCCGCCCAAGAGTCGTCGGAATCCTCGACCGGGATTGATTCATCGCGGTCGGTCGCCCGACGCATGCTGGTTTGTTGCGGTTTGCCCGGTGACGACCTCCATCGCGAACAAATGACAGCGGCACTCGAAAGCTTCATCGGAACATCGCAATCCGTGCTCGGCGTGCCCCCGAATCAATTGACGGTCCTGGCCGGTGATGAAACGATGCAGGCGGAACTTCAGCCGATGCATGCGGAGATCGGAATCTGCACGCGCGAGACACTCGAAGCCGCGTTCGCTCAGGCAGCCCAAACCTTAAAACCCGCCGATGCGTTTTGGGTCGTGATGATCGGGCATTCGCATCCCTACGGCGCCGAAAGTCAATTCAATGTTTCCGGCCGTGATTTCAACCAAAGTGACTTCGCAAAAGCGGCAGCGGGTATCGAGTGCCGTGAACAAGTTTTCTGGTTGACTCAACCGCTGAGCGGATTCTGGATCAAACCGCTATCACGTCCCGGACGCATCATCCTGACCGCGACCGAAGCCGACCTGGAATTCACCGCGACCGAAATGCCGTATGCGCTGGCGGCGGTGTTAGACGGTAGCGGTGAAGCCCAATCGCTCGAAGACGTCGACGGGGACGGATCGCTTTCGCTGTTGGATCTGTACCTTGCGACGAACCTTGAAATCACCGCACGGTTTCGTTCCATCGATCGATTGCAGACCGAACATGCCCAACTGGACGACAACGGAGACGGCCGCGGCAGCGAGGTGCAAACCCCTTACTTGCCCGTCGAGGAGGAAGAGGAGGATGACGAAGACGAGGACGGCGAAGAGGAGGAGACGGATGAGGATCAAGCCGAACCGTCCGAGCAGGATGCGGCCCAGCAGGCTGCGATCGCCAAGCCGCCGTTGATCCAAAGCCGCAACCTGGACGGGTTTCGAAGCCGCTATGTCTTGCTGCAGTCATCATCAAAGTAGCAAGCGACCGGGGGCATTTCGTCCAATGCCACCTACGTTATGAGCCGACGGCGCTAGCCGCGGGCCTTGGATTGTCCTTCGAGTCTTGTAAGGCCCGAGGCTATCGCCTACGGCTCAGTTTGTGATCGAAAGTAGGTGGCATTGGGCGTTTCGCCATCATTCTGCCATCCCTCTCCTAAGTAGGAAGATTTTTGGGTAGGAAAATCACCTGTATAGAAATGGATCGTGCATTTCATCATTTTCTTACCTCCGAAATTTTCCTACCCGACTCCCGACTCCCGACTCCCGACTCCCGACTCCCGACTCCCGACTCCCGACTCCCGACTCCCGGCCTGGCCTGGCCTGGCCTGGCCTGTTCTGGTGCCAATTCCCCTGGACCGCTCCCACGTCCCGCACTTCGGAAGGTTATTCTAAAGCTTCGGTGTGCCTGCACCGGTGTGCTCCTTCCCTCCCCGCCTAAACACTCGCCATGATCTCCCGCCCCTTCACCCTCTGGGTGCTATTTGTGACCGGATTCTGCTTCGGAGGTGTTGCAACACCGGCAGCCTTCGCCCAGACGTTGGATCTGAATCTCCGCTACCAGGAACCGACTGCCGAAGGATCGTCGCGCTACCATCGGCTGGTGCGAAGCGAACGCTGGGACGCGGCGGGTACGGCCGTCATCGTCTGCGACATGTGGGACAGCCATCACTGCGTCAACGCGGTCCGGCGCGTGACGCAATTGGCGCCGCGGATCGATCGGTTTTGTGACACGCTGCGGGAGCAAGGCGTGACGATCATCCATGCACCCAGCAGTTGCATGAAGGCGTACGAAGACCATCCGGCGCGAGGGAGAGCGATGGCGGTTCCGCAGGCGCCGACGCTGCCCGACGACATCGCCAGCTGGTGCAACCAGATCCCCAGCGAAGAGGCCGCCGCCTATCCGATCGATCAATCCGCCGGCGGCGAAGACGACGATGCCCAGGAGCACCGCCAGTGGGCGGACCGTTTGGTCGCGATCGGACGGAACCCGCGTGCACCCTGGCAACGCCAAGTCGATACGATCACGATTGACGATCAACAAGACTTTATCAGCGACAGCGGCACGGAAATCTGGAGCATCCTTTCCGACCGAGGGATCGACAATGTCATCTTGGTCGGTGTCCACACCAACATGTGCGTGCTGGGGCGACCCTTCGGCTTGCGACGACTCGCATCGGCGGGCAAAAACGTGGTGCTCGCCCGCGACCTGACCGACACGATGTACGACCCTCGGGCATGGCCGTATGCGAGTCACTTTACCGGCACGGATTTGATCGTCGACCACATCGAACGCCATGTCTGCCCGACAATCTCCAGCGACCAGGTGCTCGGCGGTCGGGCATTTCGCTTTGCCGACGATCATCGTGTCCGGCTACTGATGTTGATTGCCGAGAATGAGTATCAAACCAACGAGACGCTTCCCACGTTCGCGGCGAAACACTTGTCGCAACATTTCAGTGTTCACGTCGCCTGGGGCAGCGAGACCGATCGGAACAAGATTGTGGCCCTGGGCGATCTGGCCGATGCCGATGCCTTGTTGGTGAGCGTTCGTCGACGTGCTTTGCCGGAGCGAGACCTTTTGCTGATCCAAAAATTCGTTCGGCAGGGAAAGCCCGTGATCGGCATCCGCACCGCCAGCCACGCGTTTTCGCTGCGTGGGAAACAGCCGCCGGCGGGAAACGCGGTTTGGGAATCATTCGACGGCGACGTGTTCGGCGGAAGCTACACCAACCATTACGGAAACAACTTGAAATCCACGCTGCAGTTGCCTGCCGATGCGGCCGAGGATCCGATCGTTTCGGCCAGCGGTGCGGCTGGCATCCTCCCCGGCGGTTCGCTGTACAAGACGGCGCCGCTGCTGCCAGGTGCACAGATTTTGATGCAAGGAATCGTCGACGGCCAGCCGCCGCAGCCGGTCGCGTGGACATTTATCCGCAACGACGGCGGTCGTTCGTTTTACACGTCGCTGGGGCATGCCGACGATTTCGCGCAAGCCCAATTCGAAGCCTTGCTTTCGGCCGGCATCCACTGGGCTTGCGGGTTGGCGCCACACACGTTGGCGGAAGTGAAAGCACAGAACAAACGTTATGCCGCCGGCGCGGGGAAACAGTAGCGGACGACGCGAGGAGTCCGCGCAGTTCGCAATCCGAATGGCACGGGCCGACGTGTTGGTGTCTAGCCTTTAGGCCAATTCCGCTAGGTTAAGGCCGAGGGAGAAGCCCGGACGCTGGCGCGAACCGGCTGATGTCGGACGATGATCAGCCGTTTGGCGCGAGCCTACGGGCCCTCCCCGCAGGAAACAACGGTTAACTTAGCGGTATTGGCCTGAAGCCTGTACACCAACACGCATGCCCGAGCCATTATTGACAGGCTGGAATGCGATCCCACGACTCACCGGGCAGGTGCATCGATTCGGGCGACAGCTTCAGTGCGGTGCGGAGGTCCATCAACAACACAAAGACGACGGGCACAAGCACCAGTGTGAAACAGGTCGACACGATCATTCCGCCCAAGAAGACGACGCCCAAACCGCGATACAGCTCGCTCCCGGCTCCCGGGAACACGACCAACGGCAACAGCCCCAGCACCGTCGTCAACGTCGTGATGCAAATCGGACGAATCCGCGTGCGGACACTCATCGGCACCGCTTCGATCGGCGCGAGGTGCTCTTCGCGCATGTGCACCAGAGATTGGTGGACGATCAAGATCGCGTTATTGACCACGGTGCCGATCAAGATGATGAAGCCCAGCATCGTCAGCACATCCAGCGATTGGGGGACGAAAAAGTTCAGCATCCACAATCCGACGATGCCGCCGACGGCTCCCAACGGCACGCTGAAGATGACCACAAAGGGGTACAGCCAGGATTCGAACAGCGCGGCCATCAACAGGTACGTGATCACGACGGCCATCAGAATATTGAAACGCAGTGCGTCCCAAGCTTGGCGCAATTTATCGGCGGTGCCTGACAGCGCCACAAAGTACTCGTTGCCGATCGTGCCCTCGTCGACCAGCGGCGCGACGATCTGGCCGCTGACCAGTTCCATCGCCGCTTCCAACGGCATGTCATCCGGCGGACTGACCTCGACGGTGATCGACCGCAATCGTTCACGCCGTTGAATCTGTTCGGGTCCGCTGCCATATTGCATTTGAGCCACGGCCATCAACGGCACGACTTCACCGTCACCGGTCGCCAGCGGCAGCGACATCAACGCTTGCGGGTCGGCATTGCGTCCGGTCGGTCCCTTGATCGTCATGTCGATCTTGTCGCCGCCGACGTAGTAGTCGCCGGCATAAGCGCCGTCGACCATCGCGTCGGCGACGTACCCCAGCGACGTCGTGTCGATGCCCATTTCCGACGCCGCCAACAACTTGGGCCGGAGATGGATCTCGGGGCTGGACAACTCCAGACTCGGCTGGGCCGTCGCTTGGGCGTCGGGCATCAACCGTTCGACGTCATCGAGCACGCGTCCGGCGATGACGACCAATTGCTCCAGTTCGGGACCGGAGATTTCGACATCGATGGTTCTGCCGCCGGACATGCCGCGTCCGAACAAGCTGGACTGGGACGCCATCACGCGAATCCCCGGCAAATCTGCGCCGGCCTTGCGAATCAATGGCACCAGCTCCGACGCCCGCTCGGCATCCCGGGCGCGAAACCCCATGAACAGGCTGCGTTCGCGGATCGAACAGAAGTAATAATCCAACACCGGTGCGTCGGATCCGTCGACCGGACCACTGCCTTCATCGACATCCCAAAGCGGCCGCAACCGGTCTTCGACGATCGCCCCGATGTCGGAAAGTTCGTCCAAGTTATAGCCGGCGGGAATCGAAAACCGCGCGAACACGAAATTGCGATTCCCCGTCGGCAGGTACTCGACCTTCGGCCACAACAGATAGCTCAGTCCGACGGAGATTCCCGTCATCACCAAAACGACTGCAACGGAGCGCAATCGCGACCGCAGCACCCAGGTGTTCAGACCGACGACCGAACCGACCAACAACCCCGCGGCACCGCGGACCACCCGCTCGAACCAGCCCTCTGAATCGCCATTGCGATGCGTGTCTACATCGGTGTCGCCGGCGGCCGGCTGCGATTCATTCCCGCCACCGCGACGGGCGAACAATCGTGAGGCGGCCGTGGGGATCACGGTAAAAGAAACCAGCATCGAAAACGCGATGCCACAACTGATCGCCAACGCGATGTCTCGAAACAACTGCCCTGCGGTGGCCTGAACAAAAATCACCGGCAGGAACACGGCGATCGTCGTCAATGTTGACGCGATGATCGCGCCGGCGACTTCGCCGGCACCACGCGACGATGCCACAAACGCATTCTCCCCGGACTGCTTCCGCCGCGTGATGTTCTCCAGCACCACGACCGCGTTGTCGACCAGCATCCCGACGGCGAACGCCATCCCTGCGAGTGAAATGACGTTCAATGATCGGCCCAACAGCGTCATGCACAGAAACGCCCCGGCGATACTGATCGGGATTGCCACCGCAGCGACCAGGGCCCCGCGTGCGATCCGGTAGCCGAGCACAAAAATCAACAACACCGTGCCGACGTAAAACCAGGGCGACACATACACCGACGCGACGGCGGTCGCTGCGATCGCCACGCTGGCCAAAACGGTCGCACGGCTGAAGTGCAAGAACAACATCAAGATGATGATCGTCGCGGCGCTTCCGATCAGCATGTTTTGCACCACCAGCGAAATCGCCGATTCGATGTACTCGGTCTCGTCGTAGTACTGAAACAACTCCAATCCTTCGCGCGCGAGCACCCCTTGGTTCAATTCGCGATTGGCAACTCGCAGCCCCTTCATCACCTCCATCACGTTCGCGCCGCTGACCCGGCCGACGCTCAAACTGATGCTTTCGGTACCATAGCGTCGGGCGATACTTTCGCGGTCCTTGTAACCCAGCTTGACCTCCGCGACGTCACCGACATAGACCCGTGTGTTGCCATCGGAGACCAACAATTGTTGTTTGACTTGTTCGGGATCGCGAAACTGGCCCAGTGTTCGAATCACCCAGGTCCGTTTGCCTTGGAAGAAATCACCGGCGGTCGTGTCGCTGTTTTGCCGATTGAGCGCCTCGCGGACTTGGCGGATCGTGATCTGCCGCGCCGCCAGTTTTGCCGGGTCGACGATCACCTGCAGTTCTTCTTCGCGGCCGCCGCGCGTCTCGGCGTTGGAAACCCCCGGCACGCGCTCCAGTCTTGCTTCGACAAAGTCTTCGGAAAGCTTGCGGAGCTTTTCCAGATCCACCGGCGGTGGGCTGAGCGCTTCCAGCGCCGGGTGCGCCGCGAGGTGTTCGTTCAAACAGTTCTGCAAACGAAACACGCGGAGGGCGGAATTGCTGGCCAAGCGTGCCGGTTCCAGCAGTTCGGCGATCTCGGGGTGGGCCGCCTGGAATTCGGCGATCGCTTGGCCGGTCGGCGGCCGGGGCGTCAGTGCGAACCGCGCGATCGGTTGGGCACTTAAGTCGGCCGCTTCGATCACCGGTTCACTGGCATCCAGCGGATACTCACGCACTTGTTGTAGACGTGTGTTGACCCGCGCCAGTGCGTCATCGATGTTGGTGCCGATCTCAAATTCCAGCGTGACTTCGGCCGAGGAAACACGACAGCTGGACGATAGTTTGACCAGCCCTTCGACGCCCTGCAGCTGCTCCTCCTGCTCGAGCACGATTTCGCGTTCGATTTCTTGGGGACTGGCCCCCGGCCATCGAGTTTCGATGGTCAGCACTGGGTTTTGGACTTCCGGAACGAGTTGCTTTGGGATCAACCCCAGCGACAGCGTGCCGAACATCGCGGCAAGAATCGCGCCGACGTAGACCTTCACCGGGTTTCGAATCAGGATTTCAAACACGTCACTCAACCGTCCGAGACGGTGACCTCCACAGACTGTCCGGCCGCCAAACGTTCGTTGCCCCGCGTGACGACGATGGCGTCGGCCGGCAGATCACCGCGGACCGAAATCCAATCTCCTTGCGCGACGCCCAGCTTGACCGGCACTTTGCGGACGACGGCCGCCTGTTTCGGTTGCTCCGCTGTGGAGGCGGCGGCACGATCGGCATCGACGACGAACACCGACTGTTGCTGGCCGTCCAGGACGATCGCATCGGTCGGCACGAACGTCAGCTCGACTTCCGGCCCGATCGGCAAATCCATCCGCACGACCATCCCGGACATCAGCATCGGGATCCCGTTGTCGATTCGGTTTTTGATCCGCACCAACACCGGGAACGTTCGCGCCCGCGTGTCGGCGGCGGGCACGATGCGTTCGAGTTGCCCGAGCAGTAATTCGCCCGGCCGCGCGTCGAATTCCACATGGATCGTTTGCCCCGGACGCAGCGAAACCACTTGGGCGGCCGGGACAGCGACTTCGACGCGGACGGTGTCCAGTTCGATCAAGTCGACGACCGGATCGCCGGCGGTGATCCAAGCGCCCGCTTCGGTGTACTCGGCCGTGACGTAACCGTCGAAAGGTGCGATCAGCGTGTGCTTGTTGAGCCGGTCTTCGAGCAGGCGAACTTGTTCGCGTTGCAGATCCACACGCGCCTGGGCCTGGGCGACTTGCTCGACCCGCGGCCCGGCGACCAATCGGGCATGGGCGATGGTCGCCGCCTGCAACAACTGCTGCGACGAATTCGCCTCCGCCGTCGCCACGTCCAGTTCTTCGACCGAGGCGGCTTTGGATCGCACCAGTTTGGACAGCCGTTCCAGCTGGCTGGCCGACCGACGCGCGATCGCACCGGCGGCTTCCATCCTGGCCTTGGCTTCGGCGATGTCTTCCTGTCGTGATCCGGATTCCAACTCGGCGAGTTGCTGTTGGACCAAACGCAATTCCGCTTTGGCGGCGGCAAGTTCGATTTGAATCACATCGGTCTGTAAATCCGCCACGGCATCGCCGGCGGCAAGCCGATCGCCGCGTTTGGCGTGCAAGGTGCGCAATCGCCCCGGCAACGAATAACCGATCGTGGTGGTCCGACTGGGCGTCACCGTGCCCAACAGCTGATAGGCCGACTTGGCCTGCCCCGTGCGGACGCGGCACGCCATCACCGGCTGAAGGTTTTCTGGTTCGGACGGCCCGGGAATCTGGGCGGGCACCCCATCGACAATCAACAACGTGACTGCCAACGTGCCGCACCACAGGGCGCGACGGACAAATGGCGATTTGGACATGAACAGCATCCGAATCGCGCCGCTGAAAAACAGGGCCGATTCATCGGTAAGGTGGGAGAGGGGTGGGAGTCGGAATCCGGGAGGCGTCCCTATCCTACTTCAACGCCCCACCGCTCACCACACGATCACCGATAAAAGGGGCGGACGCGACGAGCCAAAGTCACCCACCCATGAACCCGAAGATCGCATGGGAACGCAGCACCAATAGTGTGCCGCAGCTTTATCTTCGCGTGCGGCGGACCGTCGCCGCCCTCTCCGAGGTCGGCGCGGGGCGAAGTTTCGCTTTTTCGCGTACGCTCCGAGTTCGGAGAACACGGCGACCGTCGCAGCTCGGTTTTCCGGTAGTGGACGAGGCGACGAGTCCATTCGGGTTGCATTGCGAGGACTCCTCGCGTCGTCCACTACCGTTCACACGACTCACACCGTCGTCGCCGAATTAACGTCTCTGCGTTCTTGAAGCAGTCTCTGGTGCTCGTCCAGGATCTCGCGGACCGACGAAAGCAGATGGTCGGGGGTGAAGGGCTTGTGAACGACCGGATAGCCGGGCGGGACTTCACCCTTTTGAGCGACTTCGGGGTCATGGCCTGTACAGAACAACAGCGGCAGATTCGGATTGCTCTCTGCGATGCGGGTGCACGCTTCGCGCCCGGTCATGTTGGGCATCATGACATCCAGGATGGCCAGATCGATCTGGCCGGCCAATTGTTCGACACGGTCGACGGCTTCTTGTCCATCGCTGGCCAACACCACGTCGTATCCGGCGTGTTGCAGGATCCGCTTGCTGACTTGTCGCAACAGTTCTTCGTCGTCGGCGACCAAGATCGTTCCGAAGCTGCCGCTGTCGTCCATAGTTCGGTCGGCGACCGGTCGCACTTGCTCCTTCTCTTTCGCAGTCGTCTTGACCGCGGGCAATAAGATTCGAAACGTCGTGCCCACACCGACTTCGGATTCGACCTCGATGTGCCCTTGGTGCTGTTTCACCAACCCGTAGACCATCGCCATTCCCAGCCCTGTTCCCGACCCGACTTCCTTGGTCGTGAAGAAAGGCTCAAAGATCCGCTCCAACACGTTCGGTGGCATTCCGCTGCCGGTATCAGAAATTGAAATCCGAACGAACGGCCCGGGTTTGAGCACCTCGTCTTTGCGACAATACGCTTCATCCAGATCCACCGGTTCGGTCGACAACGTCAGCTCGCCGGTACCGTCCATCGCGTCGCGTGAATTGATACAACAATTCAGCAGCGCTTGCTGCAGTTCGACCGAATCGGCATGCACGATCACCGAGTGGGGATGCAGGTTTTGGCGAAGCGTGATCCGAGACCCCAGTAGCGGCTTGGCCAGGGCAACCAATTCGGCGATCACATCATTGACGTTGATATCCACACAGCACAGCGGTTTGCGGCGACTGAAGCCGAGCAATTGACGCGTCAATGAACTGGCGCGCTCCCCGGCCTTGAGGATGCATTTCAGATCTTGGTGCAACGGTTCGCCCGCCTGGGTGGAGTCGATTCCGAATTGCGCATAGGAAAGAATGATCTGCAACAGATTGTTGAACTCATGCGCGATCCCGCCGGCCAACATCCCGACCGCTTCCAGTTTTTGGGATTCACGCAGCTGTTTTTCTTTTTCCAGCAACAGTTGCTGCGCCAGTTCCCGTTGCTTCATCTCGCGACGAAGCTCGTTCGTCTTCGCGGCAACGGTTTCTTCCAGGTCGGCGACGGTGTTTCGGGACGCTTCGGTCAGCTTTCTTTTTTTGGTCATCGCCGCCGCGATCTGAGAAACCTCTGCGGCGTCGAAGGGTTTTCGCAGAATCAGCAACTGGTCGCTGTGGCCGAGTTCCTCGACGATTTCCGACCAGGAATAATCCGAGAACGCGGTGCAAATCAGAACTTGCAGATCGGGATCGGCCTTCCACAGGTGACGGATCGTCTCCACGCCGTCCCAGCCCGGGGGCATCCGCATGTCGACGAACGCCGTGCTGAAGGGACGCCCCTCTTCGATCGCCTCGCACACCATCCGGTATCCGTCTTCACCTTGATAGGCGGATGCCAATTCGTACGACCGGGACGCCCTGGCCTGGCGCGAGGAAGTGCCGAACAGGGAGACTTCCAGTGAGTCCAATTCCGAATCACCGCCGGAATCGTCACACAAAATCTTGCGAAAGTCATCGTGAATCGCGGTGTTGTCATCGATGATGATGATTCGCGACCGTGGGGGCTCGTCGACGAGTTGTCCGCCGCTGGTCCTGGTGCTCGTCCTAGATGCGTCATCCATCATTGTTTCTGGGTCGTCCTTCGGTGCGCGGCTCGATCGTCAGATCACAAATCGTCTTCCGTTCGTCGCCAATGTCTCTTGTTGCCCCAAACCTTCGCTTGTGATCAGCACAAGACGATCGATCGCAGGATAGATCTGATCGAAATGTTTCAATCTGAGGGACAACCGGCACTCCCGATCCGCATACTTAACACGCCCTTCGGGGCGGATAAGGTTGTGGATGACCGTAAAGATCATTAAATCATTGGAATTGATGCTCCGTGCATTCGACAACATGAATGGGCGGGGGAATGTACGTCCACGTCTCAGGCACGAGCGTGCCGAACACGAGCTAGCAAACGCCAGCGCGAGCGGGAACGCCCTGTTCGTCAGCAGGTCGCTGAGTCGCGATAGAAAGTGGGCATCGAAATCGGGGTGGCGCGGTGAACGCAGACTGTCATGGCGTCCGAGAGGGCGACCGAGCGATCGAAACGCGAGGGAGAACGGCGGCACGGTTCATAGTGCTCCCGTTCGCGGTGTTCACTGTCGCAGCGATTCTGGTCGGCGCGGGCACCACCGGGCACGCCCAGCAGACGGCCGCACCCGGCGTGGGGGCCGACATCGCCCCTCCGTTGGCCGACGAAGACCACGCGACCGACGGTTCCGATGCCGCGGACGATGACGAGAGTTTCGACAGCGAACTCGATTCCCTGTTGGAACAAGACCTCGGTGCGTTGCGGCGGACGTCGGTGGCCCCATCGCTGGAGGTCGAAGTCACGTCGGTCTCGCGTCAAAAGAGCACGATCGGCCGATCGCCGGCGGCCGTGTTCGTGATCACGAACGAGATGATTCGTCGCAGCGGGTACCAGTCGATCCCCGAAGTGCTTCGTTTGGCCCCAGGGCTGCAGGTGTCACGGATCGATGGCAACAAGTGGAGCATCAGCAGCCGCGGCGAGTCGGGGCGGTTCAGCGACAAGCTGCTGGTTCAGATCGACGGTCGCACCGTCTACAACCCGCTGTTCGCCGGGGTGTTGTGGGATGTCCAAGACGTGCTGCTGGAAGACGTGTTGCGGATCGAAGTCATCCGCGGCCCCGGAGCGACGGTGTGGGGCGCCAATGCCGTCAACGGTGTCATCAACATCCTGACCAAGCCCAGTTCCCAGACCCACGGCAGCTATGCGATCGCCGGTGCGGGAACGTTGGAACAAGGGTTCGTCGGCGGACGATTGGGCGGCCGAACCGAATCGGGAGTCGATTATCGGGTCTGGGGCAAGTGGTACCAGCGCGACGAAATGGATTTGGTCGGCGGCACGCCGTACGACGCGACCGAACAGGCACGGTTGGGTTTCCGCACCGATTGGACCGCGCCCTCGGATGATCAAGTCAGCTTTCAAGGCCAGTACTACAACGGCCAGTCGGACAGTTTGTCCGATCGCGACTTTGCCGGACGCCTGCGGTTCGATCAACCGGTCGCCGGGGGCAACCTGTTAACGCGTTGGACGAGAAAACACTCGAGGGATCACGAATCGTCGTTGCAACTGTACTACGACCGATTCGATCGCAAAGCCTACGGGTTTAACCAGCAAACGAACATCTTTGATTTGGATTTCCAAAGCCATTTCCGCTACCGATGTGATCACGCCATCATCTGGGGAGCCGGCTACCGCGCCATTTTTGACAAATTGACCAACAACGACCCGGTGCCCTACATCGCCGCAGACCCTCAGCAACGCACGGTGCAACGATTCAGCGCGTTCATTCAAGATGAAATGACGTTGCTCGAAGACGTGTTGTACTTCACGCTCGGATCAAAATTTTCGCACAACACGTTCAGCAACTTCGAACTCCAGCCGAGCGCGCGGTTGCTGTGGCTGCCCAGCGAATCGGACGCGGCGTGGTGCGCGATCTCACGCGCCGTCCGCACACCGTCGCGTCTGTCGGCCGACGGGCAATTGATTGTCAATCAGCCGACACCGCTGGGTAACTTTCCGTTAATGCTTTTCACAGACGGCGACTTGGGGGCGGAAAACTTGGTAGCCTATGAAGTGGGATATCGGCAACAGACCAACGAGTACCTTTCGTGGGACGCGACGGCCTATTTCCACGACTATGACAAATTGCATGCGCTGCGTCTGAATTTCCCGACTGTCGGTGTTCCGTTTTTGGACATCTCGGATACCGCGTCGGCCGATGGTTACGGCTTTGAGCTTTCCGCGACCGCTCAGCTGACCGGGTGTTGGACGGTTCGAGGCTGGTACGCGTTTCAGCGGATTCAGTTTGATGAACCGCCGCCGTCGGTCCCAGGCACGGCCGGCAAGTCGGACGCGTTGCCACGCAATCAAGTTTCGCTCACCAATTCCTTCGACCTTCGTCGCGGTTGCCAATTGGATCTGATCACCCGCTATGTCGACAGTCTGCCGGCCGAAGCAACGCCGTCGTATCTGGCGGTCGACACACGTTTGGGTTGGAACCTCGGACGCCATCTTTCCGCCTCGATCGTCGGGCGAAACCTGTTTGACCGGCGACACTACGAGTTCGGCCCCAATCTGTTCACCGGCGACGTTCCGACCGAAGTGCCGCGAAGCGTTCATGCGTACGTGGAGTGGCGACGATGAACATGAACGACAATCCATCCCGGCGTCACGTTCGGCGATCGGTCACGCGACCGATCCGATTGGCCGTTGCTCTGTTGGTGATGACCGGTCTTGTGGGCGCCCCGACGGCACGGGCCGATGTCGGCGTCGCGACCGAGCAGAAAGTGAAGGTCGCCTACCTGTATAACTTTTTGCGTTACGTGCGTTGGCCCGAGACGGCGCACACCGATGCATCGTCGCCGATGGTGATCGGAATCATCGACGGTGATCCCCACGCTCGATTGATCAATCAGGTCGCGGCGAAGAAAAAGGCCCGCGGCCGGTCAATCGTCGTTCGACAATTCGATTCCGTCGGCGTGATCCAGGCTTGCCACCTGGTCTTTCTGCATGCGGGAATCGCGTCGGCAGACGAAGCCGAGGCGATCCGGCGGACCGAACAACAGAAATCGCTGTTGATTTGCGAGTCCGCCGAGGCATCCCGACGCGGCGTTCCGATCCGCTTCTTTACCGATCGCGACGGAACGATCGGGCTGAGGATCAACATCGATGCGATGGCCCGACGCGGTCTCCAGGCCGACGCCAAATTGCTGAACATCGCGACCATCGAGCGGGACTAGCGCCAATGGGAATCACCAACAAACGATTTCGCGACGTTTCGGTGCGAACGAAACTGACGTTCCTGGCGGCCACGGCGATCACGTTGGCGGTCACGGTCGCCTGTGTCATCTTTGTCGTCCTGGACGTCCGCCGCATTTCGGCATCCAAAGCCACGCAGCTGACGGCGATCGCCGAAACGCTTAGCACCAACAGCACGGCGGCGATCGCGTTCGGACAACAAGATGCCGCCGAAGAGTTGTTGGCGGCCGTCAAGCGACGCCCGACGATCACCACCGCATGCATCTTGGATTCCGACCAAAACCTGTTTGCGATCTATCGCCGCGGCGGTGTGGATCATCACAGCGCCGATCGATCGCTGCCGAGCGGCCGATCGATCGCCGGCGGGGCTCGCTACAGCGACGACGGTTTTCTGGAAGTGGCGGTGCCGATCATCGACGATGGAAATCGGCTGGGCACGTTGATCTTGCGGGAAACCACCGCCGACCTGAAACAGGCGCGGCGGTCCCACCTGCTGGCCGCCGCCGTCGTGCTGGCCCTTTCAATCATCATCGGCGTGTTCGCCATCTCCCACCTTCAAGAATCGGTGACCGCCCCCATCCTGCGACTGGCATCGACGGCCAAAAAGATCTCCCAGAGCGACGACTGCAGCATCCGAGTCTATCACGATGGAGAAGATGAAATCGGGGTCTTGTACCGACAATTCAATGACATGCTCGATCGTGTCCAGTCCCGTGAAAAAGCGGTGATCCAAGCCAGCAAGCGGCTGAAGGAACTGAACCAGGATCTGGAACAGCGCGTCGAAAACCGGACCCGCGAACTCGAATCATCCAACACCGCCCTGCAAAACCAAGTCGAAGCCCGGGATCACGCCACGAAACAGCTGCAGGAAACTCACGCGCAACTCCTGGAAGTCTCCCGGCGTGCCGGAATGGCCGACATCGCCAACGGCGTGCTGCACAACATCGGCAACGTTCTGAACAGTTTGAACATCAGCGCCAATCTGATCGACCAACGCGTTCGAAATATCAAATTGGCCAGTGTCGAAAAAGCCGTCCAGCTGCTGACGCAGAATGAAGACGACCTGGCCGAATTCCTGCTGGAAACGGACCAGGGAAAGATCTTGCCACGATATCTGGGCAAGCTGTCCGAGAGCATGCGTGACGACCAACGCTCCATCTTGGACGAGGTCGTTTCTTTGGCGTCCAACGTCGAACACATCAAAGACATCGTCCGCGCCCAACAATCCCACGCCGGCGCCTTCGGTGTGACCGAACAGTTGCAACCCGAATCGCTGTTCGAAGACGCGATCCGTTTCGTTCACGATTCTTTCTCCAAACACGACGTCAAACTGGTGCGTGAGTACGATCCGGTCGCGGTGATCGAAATCGAAAAGGCCAAGGCGATCCAAATCATCGTCAACCTGGTCAAAAATGCCAAGGAATCGGTGCTGGAACACGATTCGGACACCAAACGCGTGACGCTGCGGCTGCGGCAAGACGGCGACGAGGTCTGGTTCCAGGTCCGTGACAGCGGAATCGGAATTGCCCCCGACCGGATCACGACGATCTTCTCCAACGGCTTCACGACCAAAAAAGACGGACACGGTTTCGGGCTGCACGCGTCGGCGATCGCGGCCGTCGAAATGGGCGGCCGGCTGATGGTCCACAGCGATGGGATCGGAAAGGGAGCCACGTTCACGTTGGTCCTGCCGGTTTCGCTCCGCAGCCCGGGCAAAGCGTTTGCCGGTTAGGGCAGAGGCGAAATGCGACGAATCCAAATGATCTGGCCGATCGGGTAAGAGATGGTCGGTGGATGGGTGTACGACGTCCTTTCTAGGTCGTCGCGCTAAAGCCCCACGGGCGACGGCCCGGAAGGGCCATCGTACGCCAAGAAAAGCATCGCCTTAAGCTGGACGGTCCCTCAAGGCTAGACAGCAACACGGACGCCCGTACCATTCGGGGCAGGGTCGATGGCTCTGCGTTTCGCAATACGCTAAAACAGCACTGTCACCTTGGCGATCCGCACGATACCGGCGATGAGCAACCGATCCGATGAATCAGCCCCCTCTTTCAAACCGTGACCAAACACCCTCCGGCCGCGACCGAACACGTTCCGGCCCCTCGCCACGATTCGGTCGCCGGCAAGCGATCGCCGGAGCGCTAGCCGCCCCGCTGGCGGCCGGCGTGCTGGCTCCGAAAGCACCGGCGGCCGAAACCACCGCTCGGTCACCGCGAGGCAACCGGATCGCCGTTTCCACGTATTCCTACTGGCGGTATCGCGACGACAGCAAACTGACGATCGAGCAGTGCATCGACTTGGCGGCCGAGACCGGATTCGACGGCGTGGAAATCCTGCACGTGCAAATGGAAGACGAATCCAATGCCACGCTGCAACGGATCAAACAACGCGCCTTTCGGGGCGGATTGGACCTGTGCGGGTTTTCGACGCATCAATCCTTCGTCTATCCCGACGCCGCCAAACGCGAAGAAAACGTCCGCCACACCATCCACTGTATCGAACTGGCCTACGCGTTGGGCATTCCGACGATCCGCGTGAACACCGGTCGCTGGGGAACGTCCAAGGACTTTGACACGCTGATGGCCAACAAAGGCATCGAGCCGCGACTGGAGGGGTATAGCGACGACGACGGGTTTGCTTGGGTCCGAGAGGGACTGGAAAAGTGCCTGCCGACGGCGGAAAAGTGCGGTGTCGTCCTGGGGCTGGAAAACCATTGGGGGCTCGGCCGAACCGCCGCGGGCGTCTTGCGTCTGATCAACGAGATCGACTCGCCCTGGTTAAAAGCGACCTTGGACACGGGCAACTTCTTGGAAGACCAGTACGCCCAATACGAACAACTCGCTCCCGAAGCGGTCTTCGTCCAAGCCAAGACCTACTTCGGCGGTGGAACCTGGTACACGCTGGAGATCGACTACGACCGAGTGGCAAAGATCTTGGCGGCGGTCGACTACCGGGGATACATCTCGCTGGAATTCGAAGGCAAGGAATCGCACGCGACCGCGATCCCCAAAAGCCTTGAAACGCTGCGCAAGGCGTTCGCTTGATTCCCCACGATTGCCTTTCCGTCTAAGCGAGAATCCCAATGGGTACGCACGTCACCGAAGAATCGTGGTTCGGCCGCATCGGCAAAGCGTTCGTGGGCATCCTGTTCGGAGGCCTGCTGACGATCGTTTCCGTTCCGCTATTGTTTTGGAATGAAGGCCGCGCGGTCCGCACCGCCAAGGGATTGAAGGAAGGTGCCAAGGTCGTCGTCGACATCCAGCCCGATTCGGTCGACTCGACAAACGATGGAAAGTTTGTCCACACGTCCGGGCAAGTCCAAACCGATGACGTCCTCCGCGACGACGAGTTTGCCATCGAGTACAACGGAGTCCGATTGACACGCCACGTCGAGATGTACCAGTGGAACGAAAACGAACAGACCAGCAAAGAGAAAAAGCTGGGCGGAGGAACGCGGACGACCACGACATACACCTACGAGAAAGACTGGTTCCCCGGGTTGATCGATTCGAGCGGTTTTGACGAAGCACAGTCGCACCGGAACCCGACCGAGTTCGTCTTTGCCGACCGGACCTACCAGGCCAAAAACGTTTCTCTGGGCCGATTCCGGTTACCCGATTCCCTGGTCGCGATGATCGGCGGAGAAGACGCGTTGGAACTCGGCCCGGCGAATCTTCCCGAAGATTTGCGGGACCGCTCGGTAATTCGCAATGACGGTCCGGAGGGCGGATCGCGGATCTATGTCTTTTCCAACCCGCCGCCGGCGAAACAGACGACGCCCACGCCCGCCGCCGCGGCGGAATTAACGCTCACGGCGCCGGACCAATCGCGATCGACCGACGGCGATCGCCCCGAACCGGTCAATGGGCCCGAACCGGTCAATGGGCCATCCGAATCCGTTGATGGGCCCTCCGAATCCGTTGATGGGCCCTCCGAATCCGTTGATGGGCCCTCCGAATCCTCGCAAGAACGAGCGGACACGTCGACACCGCAAATCGGTGACGTCCGCGTCTGGTTCACCGCCACGCCGGCGCAAACGGTCAGTTTGCTCAGCCAACAGACCGGCGACTCGTTCCAGCCCTTCCAGACGCATTACGGAACGACGATCAACGTGCTGAAGGTCGGAGTCCACAGCGCCGCCGAAATGATCGCTCAAGAAGAAGCGGCCAACCGCATGCTGACGTGGTTCCTGCGAGTGGCGGGAACCGGCATGATGTTCTTTGGCCTGATGTTGGTGCTGCGACCGCTGGTCGTTCTGGCTGACGTGTTGCCGATCGCAGGGTCGTTGGTCGGATTCGGGACCGCGATCGTCGCCGGCTTGCTGACGATCGCCGGGGCGATGACCGTCATCGGAATCGCCTGGGTCTTTTATCGGCCCTTGTTGGGGATCACCTTGCTGGTCATCGCCGGTGGTGCGATCTTCATCATCGTTCGGCGCGGCCGATCGAAACGCGCGAAGCAACCCGACACCCTCACCCACGCCGATTTGGCTTGATCCGCTCAGATTTGGCTTGATCAAAGACGCCCCCTCTCAACCCATCGCCCAATGAAATACTCATCGATCGCCACCCTTTCGTTCGGCATCTTGATGTTGAACCTCGGCTTGCTGCAGGCCCAAGAAAACGCGAACACGACAACGACGGAGCAAAAGAAGATGAATGATTCGGTCTTATTAAAGCCGTGGACGGGGCCTTATGGAGGCGTGCCGCCGTGGGACCTGGTGCGTAGCGAGGAGTTCATCGCCGCGTTTGAGACGGCGATCGAACGAGCGGCGGCCGAAATCGATCAGATCGCGACCAACCCCGAACCGGCGACGTTCGAAAACACCATCGTCGCGATGGAACAGGCCGGCCAAGCACTCGACCGCCTGGACGCCATCTTCGGCGTTCATTCCTCCAACCTAAATCTTGGCCCGATCCCGGACATCGAACGCGTCGTCGCGCCCAAGCTGGCCGCCCACTCGGACAGCATTTATCAGAACAGCGACCTGTTTGAGCGACTGGAGACGATTTACGAGAGCGACGCCAAGAAATCGATGACCGTCGCGCAAGTCCGCTTGATCGATGAACTTTACAAGACCTTCGTCCGCCGCGGCGCGAAACTGTCCTCCGGCGACAAAGCCCGACTGACTCGAATCAATGCCGATCTGGCGCGGTTGTTCACCGATTTCAGCCAAAACGTCCTGGAAGACGAAAAACGCTTCGTAACCTGGGTCGAAAAGGAATCCGATTTGGCCGGATTACCCGAGAGCGTGGTGGCGTCGATGAAACGCGCCGCCGAAGAACGCGGCCAACCCGATCAATGGGCGGTGACCAACACGCGATCTTCCATGGACCCGTTCCTGACGTACAGCCAAAACCGACCGCTTCGTGAGCAGGTCTGGCGGACCTACTACAACCGCTGTGACAACGGCGACGAGCACGACAACAACGGCATCATCACCGAAATCCTGGCACTCCGCCGCGAGCGGGCCAAACTGCTCGGCTATCCGACCCACGCCCATTGGCGGCTGGAACCGACGATGGCCAAGACCCCCGAAGCCACATTTGCGCTGATGGACCAGGTCTGGCCCAAAGCGGTCGCCCGTGTCGCCGAAGAGGTCGCCGACATGCAAAAGATTGCCGACGCCGAAGCATCCGACGCTGCAGACAAAATCACGATCCAGCCCTGGGACTACCGCTTCTATGCCGAAAAGGTCCGCAAGGCGAAGTACGACTTGGACCTGGGCGAGGTCAAACCGTACCTGCAGATGGAAAGGCTGCGTGAAGGGATGTTCTGGGTCGCCGGCGAATTGTTCGGGTTTTCGTTCACGCCGGCTGAAGACGTTCCCGTGTTTCACCCCGACGTCCGCGTCTGGGAGGTGACCGGTCGCGATGGGCAGCACGTCGGGTTGTGGTACTTTGACCCGTACGCCCGTGCGGGGAAACGCAGCGGCGCGTGGATGACCGCCTACCGTGTCCAACAAAACATGGGCGAGGCGAAGACGCCGATCGTTTCCAACAATTCCAATTTCATCCCGGGCGGCAAAGGCGAAACCGTGCTGATTTCCTGGGACGATGCCGTCACACTGTTCCACGAATTCGGCCACGCCCTCCACGGTCTCAGCTCGCAAGTGAATTATCCCTCGCAAGCCGGGACATCGGTCGCCCGTGACTACGTCGAGTTTCCATCGCAATTGCTGGAACACTGGCTGGATACCCCCGAGGTGTTGCGGAAGTACTGCGTGCATCACGAAACCGGCCAACCGCTGCCGCAATCGTTGATCGACAAGATCAAGAAGGCGTCGACGTTCAACCAGGGATTCGCCACGGTCGAATACCTTGCCAGTGCCATCGTCGACATGAAGCTTCACACCAGTGACCAAGATCGCATCGACCCCGACGCGTTCGAACGAGAAACGCTGAAAGCAATCGGGATGCCCGATGAATTGCCGATGCGACACCGAACGCCCCACTTCGCCCACATCTTCAGCAGCGACAGCTACTCGGCCGGCTACTACAGTTACCTGTGGGCCGACGCCTTGACCGCCGATGCGGCCGAAGCGTTTGAAGACGCCGGATCGTTCTACGATCCAGAGCTTTGCAAGAGCCTCGATGAGAACGTTTTTTCCGTCGGCGACACGATCGACCCGGCGGAGGGTTTTCGACGCTTTCGGGGACGTGACGTCGACACGTCGGCCTTGATGCGCAAACGTGGGTTTTGATGCGATGATGCTTGCCCCAACACGCTACCGATTGGTCGTCTTGCTGCTCGTCTTATTTGGCGGCTGCATCGCCACAACCACCTGCACTGCCGAGGACTGGACGGAGTTCCGTGGGCCCGGAGGACACGGTCACTCGGACGCCGCCACCCTGCCGCTGACCTGGAGCGAGACCGAAAATATCGCGTGGAAAACCCCGATCGCCGGCGACGGTTGGTCCTCGCCAGTCGTCACAGGGGGCACGATCTTTTTGACCACCGCGACCGCGATCGAGGATGGTGCGGACAAGGCGCGATCGTTGCACGCGCTGTGCATCGATGCCGACGGCGGACAGATCCTGTGGGACCGGGAAGTCTTTCGCCAATCCGGCGAAAACATCCAGATGCACAAGAAGAACAGCCACGCCAGCGCGACGCCGGTGCTCCGCGATGATCGTTTGTATGTCCACTTCGGCCCCTCCGGAACGGCTTGCTTGACGACCGACGGGGAGGTCGTTTGGAAGACACAGACGCTGACGTTCAAACCCGTCCACGGCAACGGCGGTTCACCTGTACTCTGCGACGACACGTTGATCGTCACCTGCGATGGTGGCGACCAGCAATTCGTCGCCGGCATCTCCGCGACGACCGGCGACGTCGTTTGGAAAACCGACCGGCGGGCCGACGTCCGAAAAGGGTTTTCGTTCAGCACGCCCACGTTGATCGAAGTCGACGGTCAAATGCAAGCGGTCTGTCCGGGCAGCGGCGCCGTGGTCGCTTACGACTGCGAGACCGGTCGCGAGCTGTGGCATGTCGACTACGGCGAAGGCTACTCCGTCGTTCCACGCCCGGTTTACGCCAACGGACTCGTTTTCGTCAGCAGCGGCTACGACTCCGCATCGCTGTATGCGATCGATCCGACCGGACGCGGTGATGTGACCGAGTCGCACGTCCGCTGGACGATGGACAAGGGCGTCCCCAAGACGCCGTCGATGCTGGCCGTCGGTGACGAACTTTATTTCGTCGATGACGCAGGCGTCGCTTCGTGCGTCGATGCCGCGACCGGCCAACTGCATTGGAAAAAGCGGCTGGGCGGCAAGTATTCCGCGTCACCGTTTTATGGCGGTGGTCGGATCTATTTCCAAAGCGAAACGGGAACGACGACGGTGATCGCTCCAGGAAAGAAATACAGTGAATTGGCGGTCAACGATCTCGGCGACGATGATCGGACGTTCGCTTCATTTGCGGTCGTCGATGACGCGATCCTGCTGAGAAGTGAAACACAGCTGTATCGCATCGAAACCGAGTAGGTCACGCGATCGATAGGACCAATAGGACAGATGTGACCAATAAGTCCTATGTGTCCTATTGGTCCCATTGCACGATCGTTGCCCCGGCGGGATAGCTTCAAGCCAGATCCAACACGCGGTCCATCTGTGCGGCGATTTCCGCCAGCCGAGCCCGATCGCCGCCCTTGACCTCGGCGGTCGCCCAGCCTTGGTAGTCGATCTTTGTCAGCTCGCTGCGGACCTTGTCCCACTCGATGCTGCCCTCACCGAGCGGTTTGCGGAACCCTTCCCGCATGCCTTCGTTCATCGCAACGCCCAGGTCATACTCTTTGATGTCCAACTTTTTGGCTCTCCGGCCGATCACTTCCAGCCAATGCTGAGGCCATCCCCAGCGGACGACGTTGCCGACGTCAAAATAGATCCCGACCATCGGACTGTCGAATGAATCGACGAATCGTGCCATCCCCATCGGCTCGATCAAGTACGACGCCCAGACGTTTTCGCACAAGATCATCACGCCCTGTTTTTCGGCTTGATCGACCGCACTCCGGATGATCTGCTTGGTCTCCTCATGATTCCGCAGGTAACTGATCTTGCGATCGTACCGAACTACGTGCAAGACCGAGGTCGCCCCCAACGACTTGGCCTGATCGATCGCGCCGACCAAGTCAGGGTTGCTGGAATGGATCACTCCATGAATCGGCAACCCGGTGGATTCACTGGCCTGGGCATAAGATCGAACCAACGCCTCATTTTCTTTGCCGAGCTTGACGCGTGTTTCAACGCCGTCGAATCCGAGGTCACGGATCATGCGGAACTTGTCTAACACCGAAGCATCGCCGGTCGCCATGTGAAGCTTGACGGCCTTTTTGATCTTGCCGGTGAATTCGCCGGCCGATGCGTTGGAGGCTACCGTGGACGTGGCTGCCGCTGCGGCGGAAAAGGCGGCAGACTTGAGAAGAGTTCGGCGATACATGGTGGTTTCCTGGAGAAGGGACTTCGGCGTCACGACAACGACCAACCGGCGCGCGGTTGGCGGCGAATGAACGGATCGGCTTCCGGGCATCCGATGCACTTCATCGTTTCGCGATCCCAGGTGATTTTTTTGCCGACGCGGAAGGCGACGTTGCCCAGGTGATTGGCTTCGGTCAGGGGACCGGCATAACTGAACGGGCTGCCGGTTTCGCCGCCGTCTAAACAGGCGGCGACCCATTCTTCGTGGTGACCGGACGAATCGGGGATGAACGGATCGGGATAAACGAAGTCCTCGAAATCCGACTCGGGCAACAACAGATGCTTGCGGTAATCGGACAACAACATGCCTTTGGAACCGACGAACAGCACGCCGCTGTTCCACTTTGGGATCTCCCCGCGTTCCCAAATCTCCGGCTTGTGTGTCCCCTGATACCAAGTCAATTTCACCGGCCCTCGATCGCCGCGTCGGCCGTACTGATATTCGGCCGACATCGACGCCGGTGCGATCTCCGGATGTGGCTCCGGTCCAAAGGCTTCGACGGTTTGCGGCGCGTCCAACTGCAGCGCCCAAAACGGCAGGTCGTTCCAGTGGCTGCCCAGGTCGGACATCGTGCCGTTGCCAAAATCCCACCAGCGGTACCAGTTCGGGCCGGGAAAATAGACCTGGTGAAACGGCCTTTCCGGCGCCGGTCCCAACCAGAGGTCCCAATCCAGATAGCTCGGCGGCGTCATCCCGGTTTTCGGCCTGGCATCGACAAACAGTCGATCGTTCTTTTGGGCGTCGGCTTCGGACTGCAATCCCCAGGCGCGGCCGACCCAGACGTGGGCTTCGTGAACGTCACCGATCGCCCCGGATTGAATCAACTCCACCACGCGGCGGTAGTTGGCGCCGGCGTGAATCTGGGTTCCCATTTGCGTCACGACGCCCGCCCGCTCGGCGGCTTCGGTCACCGCGCGGGTTTCGGCAATGTTGTAGGCGAGTGGTTTTTCACAGTAGACGTGTTTTCCCAATTGCAGCGCCGGCATCGTGGCGTAGGCGTGCATGTGCTCGGTCGTGCTGACCACCGCCGCATCGATCTCTTTCCCGACGGCGTCATAAAGTTTGCGGAAGTCGCGGAATTTGCGTGCCGCGGGAAATTGCTTGGCGGTGTTTTCCAGGAAGCGATTGTCGACGTCACAGATCGCCACGACATCGATGCGTCCGGTTCCCGTGATCGCCTTCAAGTTGCTCGCGCCGCGTCCTCCCACGCCGATGAACGCCACCTTCAATCGATCATTGGCCGCAGCACGCACGCATCGCGGGGCCAGGGTGACCGATGTGGCGGCCGCAGCGGCCACGGCAGCATGGTGGACAAGAAACCGACGACGATCGATGACAGGCATGGCGATGGACCCGGCAAATGGGGGGAGGATAGTGGGCGTAAAAACGCTGGCGGGGAGGAGAAAAGTGTAACCGCTTGGCACACGGGACGTCGAATTCGGGCCAAAATTCAACTTTCTGGGCTTCTCGTCACTTCAAAACGAGTTTTTTTCTAAGGGCGTCGCGGTCCGATCGTTTTCCACTGTGCACGGACGAGCATCCTTCTGCTTGCGCGGGTAATGAACCAGTTGAATCACCAATGCGATTCGTCGGGCGACCAGGCCGATCCCGATCGGCTGAGCGATCAAGCGTGGCTGACCGAAGTGTTCCGAGAGAACGAATTGCCGATGATGGGTTATGCGACACAGTTATTGGGCGATCGCGACCGCGCCAGCGACGTCGTTCAGGACACGTTCGTTCGACTGTGCCGACAACCGCGCCAGCAGGTCCAAGATCGAGTCCGGCAATGGCTCTTTCGAGTCTGTCGTAATCGTGCACTGGACATCCTGAAGAAGGAAAGCCGAATGAAGACGCTCGATGATGCAAGCGCCGCACGTCAAGTCAGCCGAGACGCCGGCCCGCAATCCGTCGTCGAAATGGCCGAACGACACGAAAACGCGCAAAGTCTGCTGGCCACGTTGCCGGCAAAACAGCAAGAGGTCATCCGGCTGAAGATTCACGGGGATTTAAGCTACCGCGAAATCAGCGAGTTGACGGGGCTGAGCGTCGGCAACGTCGGCTACCTGTTGAGCACGGGATTGAAATTGATTCGCAACCGACTCGCCGCCGCTGAATGACACATCATCCTGGGAATCCGAATCATGGCATCCGAACCGACCGACCAATACGAAAGGATCGAAGAGCGCGCGACCGCGTTTGTCTTCGGTGAATTGGAACGCGAGGAGGCGACCGAGTTCATGAAGTTGATGGACGCATCGCCGGAGGTGCGAGCCATCGTCGCGTCGGTACGCGACGCCGTCGGAGCGGTTAAAGCTGAATTCGCGTCCGAGACCGTCGGTGTCAATCCATTCGATCGCCGACGAATCGAAAACGCCATCCAAGCTCCCCACCCCGAGCCACCGCCGGTCACGGCCGGCGGTACGGATTCGTCCACACGACTTTGGGTGGCCGGCTTGGCCGTCGCGGCCACGTTGTTGCTGATTTCCGGGTTGACGTTGCCGGCTCTCAATCGAGTCATCACCGCGAATACCGATACCCAACAGCTGCAAGATCGAATCAGCCAGATTGAATCCGAAAACCAGCGTCTGGTCGCTGCGAAACGTTCTGTCGAGATGGAATTGGCCGCCGTCCGCGCGACACTGGCCACCAACACCGCGACAGCGCAATTGAAAGGATCGAGTAACGGCGCACCGGAAAGCGTCCCGCCGGCCGAACCCGAAACCGGCACGCTGGCGACGTCTGATCCCAAGACGACAAGCGGCGATCAGACGGACAACGATGCGTCGGCCATGCAGCCCGCCCTTGCAGCCGATTCACAAGGCGACTCGACGGCAGCACCGCCCGACAAAACCCCTGATCCGGTTGTACCGCAGAGTGTTGTCCCCCAGAGTGTTGCAACGCAGGGCGACGCTGCGAATCTCGTGCAATCCGATGCCGCCGCAAACGACAACACCGACGACGCGGTCGCGACCGGATCCGACGCCCCTCGACAAGAATCGCCACAGCCAAATAGCCCGGCCGAACCCAACGGCCCGGCGCGTTCGATTCAAATGAATCCGCTGTTGGCACAGCCGGTCGCGCCGCCCTATCGCCGTCGCCCGCCGCGGGCGATGAACTTCGGGGCAAACGATCCCGTGAACATCGCCGGCCGCACGCAGGAAGACGAGATGATGATGGGGGCGATGACCGGAGCCGGCCAAGGCGGTGCCGGGCCACCGATGCCGCGGGATGATGGAGATCGATTCGCGCCGATCGCCGAAAATCCCTTCATGCGGGTCGCCAGCGCGCCGCTTTCGACGTTTCCGATGGACGTCGACCCCACTGCTTACGCCAAGTTGCGAATCAACTTGAACCAGTACAACCAATGGCCCGCTCCCGAATCCGTCCGGGTCGAAGAGTGGGTCAACTACTTCGACTACCATTACGCGCCCCCACAAGACGACTCTCCGTTTGCCGCGGCGATGGAAATCGCCCCCTGCCCCTGGAATCCGCAACATCGGCTGGCCCGAATCGGGATCAAGGCAAAGGTGCCTGACCTGGATCGTCCTCCCAGCAATCTGGTGTTCCTGGTGGACGTTTCCGGGTCGATGAACCGTCCCAACAAAATGCCGCTGGTGGTCGATGGCATCAAAACGTTGGTCGATCGACTCGGTGAAAAGGATTCCGTCGCAATCGTGGTCTACGCGGGAGCAGCCGGCATCGTGCTCGATTCAACCTCGGGCGATCGCAAAAAGGTCATTGTCGATTCACTGGATCGCCTGCGTACGGGTGGATCCACCGACGACGGCCGCGGCATCCAACTGGCCTACGACATCGCCCGCGAGCACTTCATCAGCGGCGGCATCAATCGAGTCATCGTGTGCAGCGACGGCGATTTCAACGTCGGCCTGACCGACACCGATGAACTGGTGAATCTGGCACAGCAACACGCCGCCGACAAAATCTTCCTGACCGTGCTGGGATTCGGCATCGACAACCGCAACGACGCAGTAACCGAACAGATCATCAACAAAGCCAACGGCAACTCGGTACTGGTCAACAGCCAAGACGATGCGCGGAAGGTCCTGGTCGATCAGATTCAGGGCAGTCTGGTGACGGTTGCCAAAGACGTCCGACTGCAGGTGGAGTTCAATCCGATGGAAGTCGAATCATATCGCTTGATCGGCGAAGAGAATCGCTTCGTGGCCGCGGAAGATGTAGCGGATGGCAACAAAGAATCCGGCGAGATCGGGGCGGGGCACACCGTGACAGCGCTGTATGAGGTTGTGCCCCGTCGGAAACTTCCAGACGGCGGTGTGACCGCGGGGCCGACGACGACGGGAGACCTGAAGTACCAACATCCGGTTCGCTTGCGGGAGCAAGCTGCCAGCGGCGAACTGTTGACGTTGACGATTTTCTATCAACCGCCGACGGGAGGCCAGGGCCGCCAGATCGAATTTGCCGCTAAAGATGGCGGCAAGGCGTTCCATGAAACCGACCGCGATTTCCAATTCGCCGCCGGCGTGGCCGCCTTCGCAATGCTGCTTCGAGACTCCCCGCACAAAGGCAGCTGCGACCTGGACATGGTCGAAGAAATCGCCACCTCCGGCGCGATCGATGATCGTTCGGGTTATCGCGACGAGTTCGTCTTACTCGTCCAACAGGCGAAACGGTTGGCAGTAGAATGATGCGTGTCGTGCTGCAGATGCAGTACCGGCGTTGCAACCGCGGCTCCATCCGGGGAAGATGAACCCCATCCAGGGCAGTCGGCGAAAATCATGAACTTGTGTAGATATCAACGCTCTGCCAGGGAGGACGACGCAGAGAATTTTCTCCACACGCAACATGACGATCGCCCATGGAAACCATCGCCCCGCTGCTCGCGTTCACGCCGATTCTTGTCGTTGCGGTCTTACTGGTCGCCTTGCGGATGCCGGCTTCCCGGGCGATGCCGATTGCGTACGTCAGCGTTGTGGTGTTGGCGTACTTTGTTTGGAAACTGGACACGGCGACGATTGCCGCGGCGTCGGTCAATGGATTGGTGGTCACCGCGCAGTTGCTGTTCATCATTTTCGGTGCGATCCTGTTGCTCAACACGCTCAGCGAGAGCGGTGGGCTGGCGGTGATCCGGCGGGGATTCACGGACATCACTCCGGATCGTCGTGTGCAAGTCATCTTGATCGCGTGGTTGTTCGGGTCGTTCATCGAAGGCAGCGCCGGGTTTGGGACTCCCGCTGCGGTCTGCGTGCCGCTGTTGGTCGGGCTGGGGTTTCCCGCCAAATCGGCGGTCGTCAGCGGGATGTTGATCCAGTGCACGCCGGTGTCGTTTGGTGCGGTGGGCACGCCGATTCTGATCGGCGTCAAGAATGGGCTTAGCGGCAGCGAATCGGTCCTCGCTTATGCCCGAGATGAACTCGCAGCGGGCGACGACATCTGGTCCACGTTGTTGCCGTTGGTCGGTGGACGGGTGGCGCTGGTCCACATGATTTGCGGGACGTTGATTCCGCTGTTTGTGGTTGTCGTGATGACACGCTTTTTCGGGGCCAACCGCTCATGGCGTGAAGGGTTTCGCATTTGGCCCTTTGCCCTGTTCGCGTCGCTATCGATGACGATCCCGTCGACGATCATCGCCAACACGTTGGGGCCGGAATTCCCGTCGCTGATCGGGGCGTTGGTGGGATTATCGTTGACGGTTCCGCTGGCCCGACGGGGCTGGCTGGTGCCGCGCGAGCCGGCGTGGGATTTTCCCGAGGCGTCCACCTGGCCGGACGACTGGAATGGCAACGTCGACATTCGGCTGAAGGACGCCGGACACGGGTTGTCCATCATGCGGTCATGGGTGCCCTATTTGTTGATCGCGGTGATGCTGGTGCTGACACGATTGCCGTGGATTCCGCTCGGCCAGTGGCTCAAATCGGTCACCATTCCCGCCGATGCGACGCTGATGGAGAATCTTTTCGGATCGGCGATCAGCATCAAACCCGTCGCGCCGCTGTATCTGCCGGGCGCCCTGTTTGTGCTGGTCTGCTTGCTGACGATTCCATTGCACCGGATGAGCAAGCGGGCGGTGGTCGATGCGACGACGCGGTCGCTGCGGATGGTCGTTTCGGCGTCGCTGGCGTTGGTCTTTGCGGTCCCGATGGTTCAGTTATTTATCAACAGTGATGGCGGCGCCGCGGGGTATGATTCGATGCCCAAGGTGCTTGCCGGCGGGGTTTCGTCGCTGGTCGGAGGAGCCTGGCCGTTGTTGTCGCCACTGGTCGGCGGGCTGGGCGCCTTTGTCGCCGGCAGCAACACGATCAGCAACATGATGTTTTCGCTGTTCCAGTTCCAAGTCGGCCAAAACATCGCCGCCGACCCGATCTGGGTCGTCGCGTTGCAAGCGGTCGGCGGCGCGGCTGGCAACACGATTTGCGTTCACAACGTGGTCGCCGCCTGTGCCGTCGTGGGGCTGGTCGGCCGCGAAGGCGATATCATCCGGATCACCGCGTTGGTGTTTCTGTACTACGTCGCGGTAGCGGGAATCATCGGGATGATCGTGGCTTAGTCTCCCACATCACGCGACGAGGGCTCGCGCGAAGTCTTGATAGCGACCGCCGGCAAATGCGGCCTCTTTGGGAATGAAAAGAAACAGGTCTCGATCGACCACCACGATCATCCCTTTCCGCGTTCGTATCGGACGCGATTGATTCAAGGGCACCGAAAACACGCCTTGGGGTCCGGACCACCCGAGCACACGATCTTTGACGACCACTGAAAGTCCCGCACCATCCACGATGCCGTGTGATGCGAGTTCTGCCCTGACCGTCTTGCGGACCGAGAGGATCAAGCTCAGGTAGACGACCGTCGCCAGCCCCATCACCGCGAGTTCACGCAGCACCAGGGGAAACGGGGTTGGCCCCACCGCTGCTGCGGTCGGCAGCGGAAGCGACGACAAATCAACCGCAACCAGAAGCGACAACGCGATCATGACGAAGGATGCCAACGTCAATCGACCGCCACATCGATAGAGCAAGAATTTTGACTCGGCAAACCGCAGTTGCCGGGCCGTGACCAGGAACTCCGCCGCTGCCGCATCTGTCTCGTCACCGGTGCTGTGAGTCTCGACCGGGGCGCGATAGGGATTCGTCATTGGGATTCAAGCCGGGCGACTCGGCGGGGATCATCTGCGGGTCGCCCCTCGATTTGCTGCTTCATCGGTAGGTTCTCGTCCATCCGCTCTGCCTTCCCAAGATCTGCCGTCCCAAGATCTGCCTTCCCAAGATTCGAGCATTCGTCTCTGCCGACACATCGCCCAAGCGTAACCTAACCTTTCAGCAGCCTGTATGCCCACGCCCCCTAAAAACTGCAAAACCCGATGCTCCGCTGCCACGAGCTCCGCAAACTGTACGAAGACCATTTGGCCGTCGACGGGGTTTCTTTTTCGCTGGATCCCGGAAACATTGGCGGTTTGGTGGGTCCCAACGGGGCCGGGAAAACCACCACGATGCGCTGTCTGGCCGGATTAATCCCTGCGACCGACGGCAACCTGTGCGTCGCGGGGTGCGACCTGTCCGGCGGTGACCCGAAGACGCTGATGGAACTAAAACGGCGGCTGGCCTATGTCCCCGATGACCCGCCGTTGTTTGATGACTTGACCGTTGCGCAACACCTGGAGTTCATCGGGCGGATTTATGAAGTTCCGAACCATCGGTCAAAAGCGTCCGAGTTGCTCGAATACTTTCAGCTAGGTGACAAGATCAACAGCGGCGCGACGACGCTGTCGCGGGGCATGCGACAAAAATTGGCGATTTGCTGTGCCTATCTGTATGACCCGGCCGTGTTGCTGTTGGACGAACCGATGACGGGGCTCGATCCGCCGGGCATCCGCCGGCTGCTGGAATCGATCAAACAGCGTGCCGCCGCGGGCGCAACGATCATCATTTCCAGCCACCTGCTGGCGATGATCCAGGACGTGTGCACGCATCTGATCGTCATGCAGCACGGCAAACTGCAGTACTTCGGTGACGTCGACCAACTGCGTGCGGAATTCCCCGGCGCCCAATCTCTCGAACAAGCCTACTTCGAAGCGACCGCCGCGATGGCCGTTTGATTCCCATGTCGTCTCCCCACAAACACCTGAGCTGGCTGACGTTGCGACGCAGCCTTTTTCGACTCCGACGTGCCGCCGATCGCATGCGCTCTCCACGGCGGATCGTGGCGTCGGCGATCGCCGTGATCTTTCTGTGCGTCTACGTCTTGAACGGCTTCCTGATCTTGGCGTCGCGACGGACCGCGGACCCCGAATCGTTGCGGCTGTGGCTGTCCGGCGGGATGGTGCTGTATCTGATCTATCACGCGGTGCGTTGTGTGTGGACGGAAAAGCAGGTCGACATGGAATACACCGACGCGGAAAAGCTGTGGCTCGGCGGCGCTCCGCTGAAACGGTCGACGGTGGCGGGGTACAAAGTCAACACGGTGTTCTTCTCCGCGCTGTTGAAGACGTTCTTCCTGGTCATTGCGCTCGCGCCCGACGTGCAGCACGCGGGCCTGCTGGCGACCGGTGTCTTTGCCGCACTGGTCCTGCTGGAAACGGTGCGAATGATTTGGCAACGTCTGGTCAGCGGGCTGTCGCGCCGTCACCTGATCGGGGCTCGTGTGGCGCTCTCGGCGATCGCGTTTGCGGCGATTCTGCAGTTCTTTGGACAATTGGCCGCGATCACGCCGAGTGGGTCGCAGCCGGGGGTCTACGTGTTGAACAGTTTTCGCGCGATCGGAGGCATCGCATCGTGTGACGCCGTTCAATGGATGGCGATCGGCTGGCGTCCGGCCGCCTTGCTGGCAACGACCGTCGACATCACCAGCCACACCGCGGTGCAAATGTTGGCGTCGGTGATGCTGGTGCCGTTTGCGATCTTCACGCTCGTTCGCGTGGATGGCTGGGCCGCATCGGCGATCCTCGATCGCGAGAAAGCACGGTTGCGTTCGGGGGACTTTCGAGGGCCTTCATCGGACCCTGCTGAACGTGCCGGCGAGCTGACCGAAGATCGGTTGGCCGATCGCATCGAAGCCCTCCTGCCGCGGCGGATGGGAGACTCGGTCGCGTTGGTTTGGCGACAGGCACTTTCGATCCGCCGCTATTACGGAACCATCCTGTTCAGTTTCCTGGTCCCGACACTGCTCTGTCTGTCACCGCTGCTGACCGGTCGGATGGGAAACCAATGGGCGTTTGTCATCGCCGGAATCGCACTGTGCACGATGCTGCTCGCTCCGCCTGCGCTGCGATTGGATTTCCGACGCGATCTGAAGCGGATGCTGCTGTTGCGGTCCTTGCCGCTGCGGCCGATCCAGGCGGTGCTGGGGCAGTTGACGTTACCGATCTTGATCACCGTTACCTTTCAATGGACGACGCTGGCGATCGCGGCGTCGGTCTGCGGCCCTGGCTGGCCACAACTGATCGGCTGGGGCGGCATGTTATCGGCGCTGGCGGTGTTTACATTCGCGACCGAAAACGCATTGTTTCTGGCCTACCCGCACCACGAACACGCCCAGGGGTTCGGCATGGTGGTGCGAGCCAACGTGATGTTTCTGGGCAAGGCGACGCTGATTGCCGCTGCGGTCGGAGCGTTGTTGGTTTGGGTTTCGATCTGCCAATCGCTGTTTAGCGATCCGTTGTCGGTTCCCGTGTACGTCACCGGCGCCGTCGCGGCCACGTGGAGTTTGGCGGTCGGTGCGATGATGGTGACCGCCTGGTGCTGGCGTCGCTTCGACATCTCCGCCGATCTCCCGCCGGAGTAGGGAGTTGGGAGTTGGGAGTTCCAGGTTCCAACTTGAAACTTGACTAAAAAGTTTCCGGGTAGATGACCAGTTCGATGCGTCGGTTGGCCGCCCGACCGGCCGCCGAGGCGTTGGGTTGCAGGGGACGGTTGGCGCCTTGAGCGACGATAAAGAACTGTCCCAGCGGCATGCCGGCGCGGCGGGTCAGCATGTCCAAGACGGCGGAGGCCTGTGCCGAGGCGAGTTGGTGACTGGCCGCGGCGCCGCCGTTCATCGCTTGGGCGTTGTCGGTGTAGCCTTCGATCCCGATCCGTTGACGCGGGAACAGACTGCGCAGTTGTGCGGCGACCGGGTCGAGCACCTGCGCGGATTGCTGAATCAACTGGGCCGTCCCCGGAGCGAACAGCTGGTCGCTGGGGATCGCGATCCGAATCCGGTCGCCATCCTGCCGAACGGGCAGCCCGCCGAGGTTCAGTTGCGAGGCGAGTCGGCTGAGGTTGGTGTTGGGCTGGATCGACGCCCCGCCACGCATCTGCGTCGACGCTTGGAATCCGCGGACCTTGTTTTCAGCCTCGCGTGCGGCAATCGACGCGGATTCGAGTTGCTGGTTGGTGTCGGCAAGCTGCTTGCGGACGAGGTCTAATTCCTCGCGATAGACCTGGGCCTGCTGTTCGCTTTGGGCCAGTTGCGTGTGCAGTTGGCGGTTGTTGTCGTCGAGCAATTGAACCCTTCGCGTCAGCTCGGCCAATCGCGAGTCGTTCGGGTTGATGCCTTGCTGCGAGATCGACGGGCCGACAGAGGTGGGCGGATAGGTGGTCGGCCCGGCCAGGTACGGGTTTTGATTGCATCCAGCGACCGCGAGTACCGCAAGGGCGATACACAAGCCACTGAAACGTCGTCCTGTTCTCCGGTCCCGCACCGCTCGAATCATCCTGATTGGGGTCTTCAAAGCGGCATCCGCGCCGCTCATCGTGCCCTACAGATAGGGGTCTGGCGACGCTGCGGCAAGATCAATCGTCAAGTTGAGCCAAAAAGCGTCTGTGGACGAGTTTGGCATAAACAGCCAGATCGAGGGGATCGTGTAAGACGACCGCCGCGCCGAGTTCCATCATCCGCAGAGCCAGACGCCTGGATCGCGCTCGGGGGACGTCATCGATTGCGGCCAGTTGCAGCACATCGGGGCGGGTGACGCCGATTTGGGCGATGTGCAGGGCGACCGCCGGCGTATGCTCCGAAACAACTTCCCACAGAATGACCAAGTCCCGGTGGGCCGGCAGCTGAGCGCGAATCGGGGCGGCATCGAGTGATTGGACATGGAACATCCGCTCACCCGGTTCGGTACCGTCGGTCGAAACGGGCTTCGGATCATGCTGAAAGGGGCCGACGAACCGCTTCGCCGCGTCGCACCATCGACGGCCCGACTCACAGACCCATAGGGGAATGGTGGGGACGATCAAAGAGACACCCTGGGGCTTTTTCACGGTTGATCTCCCTCGCCGATCGACTCCAGCTTCCGAAGCAGACGGGCACGCGAGATGTTCAACCGCCGCGCCGCTTCGGCCCGATTGCCGTCGCTCGTTTCCAAGGCTTCCTGAATCAAATCTGCCTCGAATCGGGCCACGGCCTGATCCAGATCGATGGTTTGCTGTTGCTTCGGCACGGTTTCATTGGGGCGGTAGGAGCGGATCGCAAGTGGCAGATGCTCCAGCCCGATGACTTGCGTGGGACAAGTTCGTGATGCGTGTCGAATGGCCTGGTCCAGTTCGCGAAAATTGTCCGGCCAGGGATAGATCACGATTGCATCGAGCGCGGCGCGGGAGAACCGATCGGCGACGCCGTCTCCGGCAGCCCGTCGTCGATCCAGCATGGCGGTGGCGATCATCGGCAGATCGGCGACCCGGTCACACAGGGGCACCAAGCGGATCGTCAGCCCGCAGAGTTGGTCGGCAATCGGCGCCGCAATTCCGACCGGAAGCGATTGATCGAGGACGTAATCGACGTCGGGATCGGGCTCCGCACTCGCGTCGCTGATAATCTCCGCGGCACGATCTGCGATCGCGATCAGCCGCAGCCGAGGATCGAACTGGCGCAGATGCTCCACCAACCGCAATTGAGCCTCCAACGGCATTTGATCGATGTCTTTGACGATCGCGGTCGCCTTTGTCGTTTCGGATTCGGCCAGGTGGGCGATGGCAGCGGCCAGACTGGCGTCCAACAATTCCGGATCCATCAGCGGACCGTCGATCGTGGCGTTGGGTTCTCCGGCCGCCGAGCTTTGGTGCAACGAGACGGCCAGGGATTCGGCAAGGCAGCCCGGCGGGGACAGGATCAGCAGATCGCTGCGGACCGAACCGGCAAGTCGCGTTTGTTTCTGAAGCCGCTGGGCCGCGCGGGACGTTCCGACCAGCACACCCTGAGCAATGGATTCGTGATGTCGACGCCAGCGGTCGAGTTCCCGACGCAACAACACCGAAGCATCGATGACGGGGTCGGCAAGCTGGTCGCTGAAGCTGCCCGCGATCGCGAGCGTGACGGCTTCGTCGGCAGGCCCCAGACGTACGAACCGCGTTTCCATGGCCGCAATCCGCCGCGCTTTTGCACCGCGAAAGGTCGGCTGGACCAGCAGCGATGCGGTTCCGGTTTTGGCGAACCCCGGCGGCGGCGCCAATGACGCGGCCAGGAAATCCAACGGGTCGTCGGTGATGCTGGTTCCGGCGACACAACGTCGTCCGATCAGCGACTCCGGTTCGACGGTCAGCCAATCGCCGACCGCGGCGGACAGAAAGACCAGACACCCATCCGGTCCGATCACCCAGAACGGCGAATCGGCTTTGTCGATCAGCCGACTGAATGGACGAATCTTGGTGCTGTTGGCCATCAATTCCACGCTGGACAGCGTCACTCTCCACAGCGCCACTCTCCACAGGAAAGTTGACCGGTGGCAGCTCAGACCTCGCTACCATCGCCAGAAGGTGGATCCACGGTGTTTCCCACACTCTGGCGAGCGTCGCTACGTCAGATTGGCGCGAGTCCGTTAAAAGACATCCAGGATGAAGTGGTGACCGGAGTGATAGCGGCGGTTGCTGGGATAGTAGTTGTGCCACTTCTTGTTGTAGACCGGAATTCGCATCTCCGGCGGATAGCGGTGGTACATGCTATCGGCGCTACGATAGTATTCCTGGCCCCAGAAATTCTGGGGGTAATACACATAGGGATAGTGATAGAACCGGTTCCAGTCACGGGTGCTGGCACTGCCGCCCCAAGCTTGGCCGAACGCGCGCTGGTCGGCCGACGCGTCGCCGGCCAAAGTGAAGGCCGATGCCACCAAAACGGCGGCGATGATCAACTGACGAAGCATTCCTGCTCTCCCCCCTTGTCGGCCGGTGTCCGACGCGATGAACGGCGCGTCACGGATCGGCTCGGTTGATTGGTCGTTTCAAAAGTGTCCGCCGACGCCCAAAACTTACGGGTGTGTTGGGCAACCGGCTCCTGGGCGGAAAGCCCGGATCTTCGGTCGTATCGGCAAATATGGCTGGATGGGTTGAGTCGATCGTGCCGGGATTTCCTGGAGAAACGATTTGAGCCTTCTCACCGGGGGTATTTTGCACCTATTATTGAACTCCCAGCAGTGATGTCCCAGCCATTGAGCATTACTCCACTCCAACCCACCCGATCCGAATGCGTCCCTCCCCACGACTGCCCCACCGCCCGCAGCATCATGCCCAAGCGTTCCTTTTATCGGTCAGACAAAGATTGACGATTCGCAAGACTTTCCCGTTTCCGGGCCTTCCGGCTGCCGCGTTGCTGCTGCTGGGGCTGGTCGCGACCCCATGGTTCTCCGTGATGGCGTGTCCGTTCTGCGAGTCGGTCCAACAAACCATCCGCCAGCAATCGCTGACCATGGACGCAGTCGTGATCGCATCGAGCCTGGACGGTGAAACGACGCGAAATCTGACCACCGGCGTGGTGAAGATGAAGATCGAGAAAGTGATCAAGGGATCCGAACACATCAAAGTCGGCCAGGAAGTCGACGCGATTTATTACGGCAAGGTCGAAGTCGGGCGGCGTTTCCTGCTCTCCGGCGTCGACCCGCCGAATCTGCAGTGGTCATGTCTGCCGGTCAGCGAGCGTGCCGAGGAGTACATCGTCAAAGCCAGCCAGGTGGAAGATGACCCCGTCAAGCGACTGCAGTTTTTCCGCCACTACCTGGAAGACGAGGAAGCGTTGATTTCACGCGACGCCTATGACGAGTTCGCATCGACTCCCTACGACATCATCCAACAAATCGGCCCCGACATGGATCGCGACCAATTGATCCATTGGGTCCAGCAACCCGAAATCGGCGCCGACCGCAAACGGTTGTATTTCACGATGCTCGGCGTCTGCGGCAGCAAGGACGATTTGCCGATGCTCGAAGAGATGCTCCGCAATCCGGCCAAAAGCGTGACCGGAGGCCTGGACGCATTGATCGCCTGCTATTTGACCCTGGCCGGCGAATCGGGGCTGCCGCTGATCAACGAGTTGTTCATCGACAATCACAAAGCGCCGTTCCCACAAAGCTATGCCGCGATCATGGCGATCCGATTTCACGGGACCGACGGCGGCGTGATTCCGCGCAGCGCGCTCGTAGAATCGCTGCACAAGATTCTCGACCGCAGCGAACTGGCCGACATGGTGATCCCGGACCTGGCCAAGTGGAACGATTGGAGTCAAATCGAGCGTTTGAAGACCCTGTTCAAGGAAGCCGAGAAAGACAAGAACTGGCTGCGTGTGCCGGTCATCAACTACATGCGCGCGTGTCCACTGCCCGAAGCCGCCGCCGCGATCGAAGAACTGGAGAAGATCGACCCCGAAGCGGTTCGCCGGGCCAAGACCTTTTTCCCGATTCCCGTCCCGGTGCGTGCTAAACCGGCCGAAGAGGCGACGTCACAAGTCGTCCCTGCCGTCGAATCGATCAAACTTGGGACGCGTTTTGCCGCGGTCGCCCCCGTTTCCGGCGGCCGGGTCGGCATCGCTCCCGCCGGTCTGAGGGGTGAATCGGCGGGGGGCGACCAGTTGAGCAATCGGGCAATCCTGGCCCAGCAAGCGAACCCTTGGGACCTGGGATACGTAATCACGGTCGCCTTGGCGACGATCGTCTTGGCCCTGTTCCTGGTGTTGACCGGTGGTCCCGCGACCGGGGTCAAGGTGGCGTGAGCATCGCGCCACGCGTGCAACTCCGGCGACAGGCGGGAAGTCTCTCCCACCCGTTCGTTCCCAACCAATTTGCCGCAACTCATTGATGGCTACTGATCTTCAAATGTCGTCGTCCGCCGACGAGGTGGATTTTCCGTATCGGGCGCTCAGCCGCAGCGCGATCACGTCGACCTTGTTGTTTGTCGTCGCGCTGTTGGGGCTGATCCCGCCATTTGAAGTATTGCTCGCCCTGGCGGTCCTGGGCGTCGTGTTTGCGTTGTTGTCGATCCGTTCGATTCGACGCTATCCCGATGAGTTCAGCGGCCTGGGGCTGGCAAAATTTGCCATGGCCGCCAACGCGTTGCTGTTGATCGGCGGCATCGGCATGCACACCTATGTGTACCTGACCGAAGTCCCGCCGGGACACATTCGCGTGCCGTTCTACAAATTGAAATTCGACGCCGATCCAGACCGGCCCACGGAAACGGCATTTGAGATCGACGGCAAAGACGTGTTCATCAAGGGCTACATTCATCCGTCCAGCGGCGGCGGAATGCTGCGCCAATTCGTCCTGGTCGGTGACTTGGGGACCTGCTGTTTCGGCGGGCAACCCAAGAGCAGTGAGATGGTCGAAGTCACATTGACCGGCGGCCAAACGATCGAAGGCGGCATGACACGCCGGAAATTGGCCGGCAAATTTTCGCTCAACCGAGTCCCCAAAAAACAAGCTGATTTTGACAACGCGGTGTTCTACCGGTTAAAAGGGACAAAAGTGAATTAAGCGATCACGCCCCCAACGAGCTTCGCAAGCGAGTCGACATGCACCATTTTCGCGTCCCCGCCACCGCAACCTATTTGCCGCTCGCTGTCCTGCTCGCTCTGTCGCTGCCCTGTGCCTCCGCCGCCGGCCAAGACCCGTCGGAGCGGAAAAAAGTCGAAATCCGTCTCAGCACCGAAGCCCAACTGGCCAAAGGCGAAATCAACTTCGACGACTTGAAGTTCGACATCGAGAAAGACGGCGCCTTCGACGAATCGATGTGGACCAAGCGGCTGAAGATGATCAACGGCAAGAACGTCAAACTGCGCGGTTACATCCTGCCCAGCAGCACGTACCAGAACGAAGGGTTCAAACAATTCGTCTTGGTGCGTGACAACCAGGAATGCTGTTTCGGCCCCGGTGCGGCGCTTTACGATTGTGTGTTCGTCACGATGGTCGACGACAACACCGCCGACTTCACCACGCGACCGGTGACGGTCGAAGGCAAGTTTGTCCTCGATCCGGAAACCTACAAGTACCCCGGCGGCAAAGGCCCACGCGGTGCCACGCACATGGCCGTGTTCCGGATCGAAGGCGTCAGCGTCAAGTAGGAATTCGACGCCCTTCAAGCTCCGAAACGATTCCCAACGGAAACCGAAATCGGCCGTAGGTCATCGGCCAGTCGTTGACGGGGCGATGATCGTCCGGTTGCACGCGATTGCCGGCCGATCCGATGATTCGTTGATAATTGTCGCCATCTGAATCTGTCTGTTGTGAGTGGTCTGGTGTCATGGTCCAGGGCAAGCCTAACTCACGATTGGGCGGCGGGTGACCGCCAGCGACCACGGCTGTAAACCAGCGTCAACTCGAGGGCGATCCATGGAACCAGCCAACTGGTCCAAGCGGCGATCTGGTACGTCAACTCCGGTCTCAGGTGCAGCGATTGCAGTGCGTAGTGCCCCAGCCGCAAGAACACGGCCGACAGAAGCAGCACATAGCTGCGGAGCATCCAGAGTTGGTGCCGCTGGAAATCGCAGGCGCGGCCGGCGCGCCAACCGATGTAGGTCGACCACCATGTGGCCAACGCCAACAAGCCGAAACAGATCGTGGTCGACCATCCGCCGAACGCCTTGATCGCCATGATGAAACCGCCGGGAGCGGCCGAGAATAGAACGGCCAGGACATAGGTCGCGCCGATCCTGCGATGCACACGCGGATACCGTTGGCGGATTGTGCGACTGAGTTGCAATCCGCCGAGAAACAATGCCAACGGAGCCGCACTGATGTGCAGGTAGAAACCGATGAAGTAGCCGGAGGAAAAGAAGAAGTCCCCTTTGTTGCTTAGAAACCCGTATTGGAAATCCGGCGGCAAGTAGTGCCTAAATGGCGACAGGATCAGCGCACCGATCCAGAATACAAATCCGATCGACACCCATTTCACGACTCGCAAGGGCGTGATCGAGGCGAGCGAATTGTAAAAAGAATTCATCGCGGGTCACGATTCGCGAAAGATCCGGGACATCCCCCGCCTATAATCGAACAGGCCTATCGAACGGGCCTATTGAACTGGGCGATTGAATCGGGGTTCTGGGATAGGTCATCAACCGCGGGGGACGAAGCAATGTCGAACCACAATCAGACTCCCGGCAGTCGTGGTCCGCTGGGGATCGATTCTGAAGAGCCCTCTCTCTCCCAGGCTCAGCCTTACCGGACTCCGCCCACCGTCGGTGACGGGATCGTGTTCACCGGCGCTCTGCGATCGCCGTTGCTTTGGATCATCGTCGCCGCCACCACGGGGTTTGTCATCGTCGGCGGTTTCATCTTGCTGACCCCTGTCCGCGATTTTAACGAAGGTCGCCGACCGGTGAAGCCAATCCCTCAATATGTCGAAGACTTTGGCATGAACCGCGTCCCGGTGGAGGATTTCGACGATTTCGATGACATGCCGGTGATACAGCCCCCGGTGAATGATGTTGCGCCGCAGGGGGGCACGGACGGACCGGTGGTTCCCTGAGCCGGACAGCGCTGCTCCGCATCAAAACATCGTCAATTGCCGCTCAGTCGTGGCTGCCTTCGCCAGGAGGTGAATCCCTGGGGCTTTCCTCGCTCGCATCGAGCGTCGCGACATCTCGTTCAGGGCGGGCAAGAAAGATCGCCAAATTTCCGGATTGAGAGCCTTACAATGGCGCCGTCGGGACCTACCCTTTCCGGCGGAGTTGCGTGGTCCTTGCCGATAGCGGCCGGGGGCGGCGTTCAATAACCGCGAACCGTGTCCTTCTACACATCCCTGATTTCATTCATGAGCAATTCCAACCCGCGTGGCCCCGACTGGTCGGATCTGGAGCGGATTCAGCCCTACGTGGCCTGGCTGATTCCCGCCTTGCTGGTCCTGACGCTGCTGCTGACAAGCGTGTACACCGTCCAGGCCGAATCCGAAGGCGTGGTGCTGCGGTTCGGACGCTATGTCAAAACGGTCGAGCCGGGATTGCGATTCAAATTCCCCTTCGGAATCGACGAGGTTTCGATCGTTCCGGTCAAGCGTCAGCTGAAACAGGAGTACGGCTTCGGAACGCCCGGGGCCACCAACGAAACACAAGTGTCCAACGAACAAGCCGAAGAACGGGTGATGGTCACCGGCGATCTGAATATCGCCACGGTCGAATGGGTCATCCAATATCGCGTCCGCGACCCCAAACTGTTCTTGTTCAAAGTCCGTAACCCCGGCCAGACGCTTCGTGACATCTCCGAATCGGTGATGCGAACGGTTGTCGGTGATCGCACGGTCGACGAAGTCATCACGATCGGCCGACAAGAGATCGAAGTCGAAGCGCTGCTGCAACTTCAGACCCTGGTCGACAAATATGAACTGGGACTGAGCATCGATCAGGTGCAGCTGAAAAACGTCAATCCGCCCCAGCCGGTTCAACCGTCGTTCAACGAGGTCAATCAAGCTCAGCAGGAACGGGAGCAGATGATCAATGTCGCCAACGGCGAATACAACAAAGAGGTCCCTCGGGCACGCGGTGAAGCGGAACAGAAAAAGCAAGCGGCCGAAGGTTACGCGCTCAAGCGGGTCAATGAAGCCCAGGGAGACGTGTCGCGGTTTAACGCCGTGTTCTCTGAATACGCCAAAGCACCCGAAGTGACCAAGCAACGCATCTACATCGAAACGATGCGACAGGTCGTCCCGACGTTGGGACAAAAGATCATCATGGACGATCAGGCCAGTCAAGTTCTGCCGCTGTTGAATCTCGCACCGCAAGCCACTCGGAGGTCCCAATGAATCGCCTGACTTTCCCCGTGGTTGCCGTCATCGTGATCCTGGTCGGGGTGGTCGCCTACAGCGCGGCCTACACCGTCAGCGAAACCGAACAGGTCATCATCACACAATTCGGAAAACCGGTCGGTGAACCGATCGCCGATGCCGGTTTGCATTTCAAGGTTCCGCTGATCCAGGAAGTGACCCGCGTCGAAAAGCGGATCCTGGAATGGGACGGCCGCCCCAACGAAATGCCGACCAAAGACAAAACGTACATCGTCGTCGACACCTTCGGCCGTTGGCGTATCAATGATGCCAAGCAATTCTTTCTGCGGCTGAGAGATGAACGCAGCGCCCAATCGCGTCTGGACGATATCTTGGGCAGCGAAACACGCAACGCGATCGCCAAGCATGAGTTGATCGAATTGGTTCGCACCACCAAAGACCGACAACCGGCCCGGGATGAAACCATCGCCGACGCACCCGGCAACATCGGGATCCTGTACCCGATCAACAAGGGCCGCGCGAAGATCGAAGAAGAGATCTATCAACAAGCGGCCAGCAAGGTCACCGATCTGGGCATCGAACTGTTGGATGTTCGCTTCAAACGCATCAATTACAACGAAAGCGTCCGCGACCGGATCTATTCCCGGATGATCAGCGAACGCCAACAAATCGCCGAACGCTTCCGCAGCGAAGGGGCCGGCGAAGCGGCCAAGATCATCGGCCGCAAGGAAAAGGACCTGCTGGAAATTGAATCCCAGGCCTACAAGCAGGTCCAGGAAATCCAAGGGGCCGCCGACGCCGAGGCCACGGAGATCTATGCCAAGGCGTACAACCAAAGCCCCGAATCGGTCGAGTTCTTCGCCTTCATCAAAACGATGGAAACCTACCAGGAGATGCTCGACCAAGACAGCACGCTGATCCTGAGCACCGACAGCGACATCTTCAAGTTCCTCAAACGGATCGAAGGGGTGGAGTAGTCCCGGCGAAGAAAACGGCTGGTCAAAAAATGGCCGCGCGGCTCTGTCTTCATTTTTTGACCACCCAATTTTTTGACCCGCTTCTCTTTTCCACTATTCCGTCAGCTCACCATAGACCGCTTTAAGTTTCTCCAGAGCCCGGATCCACAGCATCCTCGTCGCCGCATTGGATCGCCCCAGTCGCTGAGCGATTTCGTCATGGGACAGTCCGTCGATGTGCCGCAGCGTCAGAACATTGCGATAGTCGTTGGGCAGTTGTTCAAGGGCGGCGGCCAATCGCAGCGTTTGTTCGGCGCGGTCGGCGCGTGATCGCGGATCGGGTTCCCGGTCGATCGCCAGTTGCTCGATCCGGATGCTGTCGCGGTCCAACGCGGCCTGCAGTTGCTGCTCCCGTCCGCCGCCCCGCTTGGCCGTTCGCAATTGATCCCGGTCATAGCGAATCAGGGTGCGTTTCAGGATCATCCGCAACCACGCCAACCGTTCGGCCTGCGTCGTCCCGCGAAAGTTCTGATGTCCGCGCCACGCATCGACCAAGGTTTGCTGGACGACATCCGATGGATCGATGCGGCCACGCAGCGCCGGGGACAATTGACGCTCGGCAAGCATCTTCAACCACGGCCGAAGCGGACCGATCGACCAAGTGGCTCGCAACGAGTCTTCGCTGATCGAAGCGTTTTCATCCCCGCGGTTCACGCCGTCGCTTGCCTCCCCAACCGTCCACTGACCCAGCGCACGGCCGAAGCAGCGATCCGCAGCATCCAGTAGAGCTGCACCACGATGGTGAAGCTAAACAACGCGACGCGCAATAGTCCTGTTGCATCGACGCGATGCTGCAGGGTATCCGGGTCGGTGCGTTGCAGATACGCAAACACAACAAGGACCAGAAAGACCACCGGCGTGCCAACTGAAAGAATCAATCGGATCGCGTTCCCCCGGCCGTCTGTCTTGTCGCGGACGGCGATCAGTAGTGCGGCGCCACACATCCAGGCGGTGACGCCGTGGAACAGATTGAAGACCAGCCCGGGCTCACGCAACCACGGACTTCGCCAAATCACCATCCAAACACCGACCAGCAGCGGTGCGAGCAGCAACCAAGCGAGACTCCAACGTCGTTCCTGCAGTGTCCCTTTCAAATACCACAACGGCAGGATGACCAAGACCGTCAGCGCCAGCCCGCCACGAAGTAGGTGGAGCCCCCAACCGGCGAGCGTGGTGTTTCCGCCGATCGAGGCAAACAGGGGACGCGTCCGACGCGGATCAATTTCTCGGTGCGTGGCAACGGCGATGGATTCTTGAGGTTCTGCCAGGCGGAGGTCCCGAAACTCGATCCCGTCCAGTGTTGGAGACGCGATTCGAGTGTACGTGTCACCATGCAGACAGACCAGCGGTACATTCGAGCGTGATTCCGGATCACCATTTGTTTCGGTCAGGAGACTCCGTCGTGACCAATCGATCGCGACAAGTCGATCCTGATCAAGTTGCAGCCAACTGACCGGGACGTCGTGATCCCATTTCCAGTGAACGTCTTGAAGCCCGTTGACGTCGGGAATCGTGATCTGGAATTGCGGATCGGGCCGCAGCATCGGATAGCAGCGGATAAGCAGTGAGGATCGGTTCTCGGACTTCAGCGTCGACTCGTTCTGTGACGGCGTGACACGATCCATCACGATGCGTTCATTGACACCATCCCCATCGATATCGATGAGCCACATGCCGGACACGTAGTGGTTTTCCACCATTTCATTGAACGTCTGAATCCTTTGAATTTGCTTGTCGCGAAGATCAAAAACGTCACACTGCGTTTTTCCGTTTACTTCATGGTAGAACGCAAGCATCGGGATGCCGTCCGCGTTCGTCGCGTCGCCGATCGCCAGGTAGCGACTGGCGTACGCGCCATCGACGACAGGGATTGAGGCAACGTTGTCGGGTTCGGTTGCGTCAACGATTTCACCCTCTGGTCCACAGAGCACCAGTTTCCGAAGCGCGTCGTCCTTTGAAGTGTGCCCCAAGTAGACGACGTGCGTCCGGTCATCGATGGCAACCAAAGCAAACGGAATCCAATAGTCGCTGCGTGTCGGTCGCTGGAAGACCGAACGTTCCCAAAGCACCTCGCCGTTGGAACCATCCCAAGCAGCCAGATACAGTTGCTCGTCGTGCGAGTGGGGGCCGACAATGTCTTGGACGCCGTCGCCGTTGATGTCCCCAAACTTCAAGTGGTCATAATCAGCGGGCGTGTTGATTCGCGCCGCTCCGAACAGGAAGCGATTCGTCCAACGGATCTCACCGGTGGCTCGGCTGACCAACGACATTTGAAAGGCATTGACCGGTTGTCCCGGCGCTCCGGCGGGGGTTCGCCGAGCAAGTCGACCATCGCCGACGAGCAGCATTGATTTTCCATCATGCAGGGACCGAGCCAAGATGACTCGGCCGCCCAGCGTGCCCTGCAGGCGACACCGCTGCGTGCCCGTTTGGCCGTCGATCAGCCGCGCAGGCGTTTCCTCTGCGGATTGGTCCTGAACCAAAAAGTCAACGCTTCCGTCGTCATGCTTGATGGGAATCCACTCGGCATCTTCGCCGCGGTTCCGATCGCTGTTCCATACCGTCTGTCCAGAATCAGCATCGATGACGCTGGTGCGGGTCGGTTGAAAACCCGACGCCGCGATCAGGTGTCGTCCCGAATCGCCGACCCACGACGCCAACAATCGGTTCTCGCCCAAACGGATCGTCGGTGACCGCTGGGATTGCAACAGGACCAGATGATCTTCAGCGACGCCGAAGGGGCCACCACGGCGACGGTAAACGCGCAGCGGCGACGTCGCATCGGTGGGGCTGGGACAGACATCCAGCCCCGCGGCGATGGCAACCGCGCTGGGGCTGCTGGGTTGGAAACGAATGACCGAGGACGCGAGCATGACGTCCAAGGTGCGGTCGCCGGTGACGAAATCAATTTCGATCGTCCCTGGCAGGGTGCCGGGAAGTCCGCTGCGAATCGCGTCGATCTGGGCCACGCGAATTTGGTCACCCAGCACGGGGATCCGATGCCTTGCCCAAGCGAGAACCTTGCCGGTTTTTCCCGAGATCCAATCGACATAAATGAAAGCCGTTTGACGGTTGTCGATTCCCGAAGCTTGCTCCGCCCCCGATCCCGCAATGACGGCCGTGGCGATGTCGTTCCAGCCGTCTTCGTTGATGTCGTCGGCCACGGTGATTCGGGAAACGCAATCGTCGGCGGATTGTAGCGCCGAGTATGGTGTCGGATCCGTCCAAACCGGCGTGCCGGTCGCCGCGTCGAGCAACTGGACGCCCAAATCAACGCCGTCGCGATAACGACTGCGGGGCACAACGATTTCGTCCGCGCCGTCGCCGTTGATGTCAGTGACATAGGGCCAATCGGCGTGATTGCGGTCGATCGAATTCTGCCACTGGACATGTTCCATTTGCCGGCTCCATCGTTGTCGGCCGTTCATGTCATAGGCGGTGATCGCCGTGCCGCGAAATCGCGCCGTCTTGGATCGTGAATCGTTGTGGTCGTGAAAGATCAGTCTTGTCTCTCCGTCTGCGTTGGCGATCCGTGGAGCGTGGGCGGGCATGAACGGCAACTTGATCGCGACGCTGGGTACAAAGCCTTGGTCCCAGTCGATGATCTGGCATTGCTCCCCGTTCATCAGCACGACTTGAAGGGAGTCTTCGTGGACCCGCACTCGGGGAGGACTCGGGACGGGGATTCGTATCGGCGTGCCGTAGCGTTGGTGTCGCACAAAGAAATCGCCGTACTGACGATGGCCCGAGCGAAACACGGAGGTGTCCTTGAAGGAGAGACCGCTGAACGATCGATACTGGTGTTTGGACGGATGAAAGATCGCGTCGACCGGCCAGAATCCGCCTGCGGGTGGATTGAAAACCTGATGGTGCCGGCCGATCACGTCGCCGGTCTTTCCGCTCAGCACGGCCAAGCAAACGTCCGTCTGAATCCCCATTTGATAGTGCACGAACATGACAAACAGATCGCTGATCGCGTCATCATCTAGATCGCCGAGGTCTTGCAAAGCAAAGACACCCGGGAATGGGAGTGTGGCGCGTCGATTGAACGTATCCGGCAAGTTCGACTTGCTGGGCAGATTCGCAAAATCGTAGGACCGTGACCACAAGACATTTCCTTGATGGTCGACAGCCAGCAATGCTTGTTGGTCGCCCGCGGCAACCAGCGTGTCGGTTCGTCGGTCGCCGTTCAGGTCGATCGGTGTACGCAGAGCGGCAACGCCTTGGGTCAGCAGCGGGTGATCGTCCAGGTGATGGTGCCCGGGATCAAAGTTCGCGGACGGTTGCGTGTCGGCAAAGTTGACGGCGATGGTCGCGGTTTGGCCGGCGTTTGATCCGTCGACGCTGGTGAGCGTCGTGTCGATGGAACGGACGTCGATTTCCCATTGATGATCGCTTTGCCATGCCACTCGTTTTAAGACACCGTCACTTCGCCAGAGGATCGCGGGAGTCGATTCATCAGAGACCGTCACGACCGCCGCGTCGCCGATCGAAATCTCTTTGGATCGGGCGGGTCGGTTGGTGATTCGGTAGTCGCTGGGGGCGCCTCGGGTGATCGGCAGCCGGAGCGTCCGACTCCATCGGCCCGTCGGAGCAACCATCATCTGATAATCGCCGGCGGTGTGCTGTCGGTAATTCTGCATCGGAAGCGTGACTTCCATCGTGGAATCCGACAACGCGGACCGGCCGACCGGAACGATGGTTGCTTGGTACGGTCCACCGCCGGCGCGAACGCGAAATGCGCCCAAGTGACTTTGTCGCCACTGATCAAACCCGTACAGCAGAGCGGCAATCAACATCGCCGTGACGGTCATCGCCGCGGCGGCAACGCGAACGCGCGTTTGATGCTTGCGGCCCCAACGCGCCGCTTTTTCCAAGATCGAAAGTGGGCGGGCATGAATCGGATGGTCGTCACGAACGGCGCGCAAATCATCGGCAAACTCGGCGGCGGATTGATAACGCCGGCGGGCGTCTTTTTCCATCGCCTTTTGCAACACGACCTCCAAGTCGCGCGGCAGATCGGAACGCAACGTTCGCAGGCCGGGCGGATCGTCGTGTCGGATCTTGGTGATCAACTCCAGCGGGTCCTCGCCCTCAAACGGTGGCCGCCCGGTCGCCATCTCGTACAGTGTCGCGGCGAGGGAGTAGATGTCGCTGCGATGATCCACGTCGGGCGCGCGCAGGTCCGCTTGTTCGGGACTCATGTAGCGCGGCGTGCCCAGGATCGCACCGGTGATCGTCGCGCCGGCGTCGACCAATCGGCGGGCCAATCCGAAATCGGTCAACCAAACACGGTCTTCATGGTCCAAAATCAAATTGGCCGGTTTGACGTCACGGTGGACCACGTCCCGTTCATGGGCGTGGGAGAGCGCATCGGCGGCTTGGATTCCGACGTCAAGGATCGCTTCGAGTTGCGGCTGCGAGGACGCCCGCCGGGTGCGTAGGATGCGCGCGGCCAAACTCTCGCCTTCGATGCGTTGCATCGCGTACCAACTGGTGTCGCCTTCGCGTCCGGTCGCGTAAACCGGAACGATGTTGGTGTGATGCAACGCACCGGCCGTTTCGGCCTCGCGGCGGAATCGGTCCAGCGCGCTGGGGTCGACGATTCCGAATCGCATGACTTTCAGTGCGACGATCCGATCGAGCGATTTTTCGCGGGCTTCATAAACCACGCCCATGCCGCCGCGACCGAGTTCGGAAAGGATTTCGTAATCACCGATCGACTCGGGAAGCCCCGGCTCGGGAAAACCTGACTCGGGCGGCAGATCAAATCCGTCGGTCTCGGCACGGCCGAACAATTCCGCCGCGTCCAGGCATTCGGCCAGACGTTGGGCGTGTTCGGGATGCTCGGCCAGCCATTGGTCGCGAGGTGGCGCGACACCGCGTTGACGGTCGGTCAGGTAGCGATCCAACAATTCGGCGATCTCGGCCTCCATCGGCGCATCAATCGTCGGTCCCGGATCGTCGGTCGTGGGGCGTGGCGATTCAGTCATACCAATCATCGATCGTACTAGAAAACGGAGGCTCTAGTGGTGTAGAGACGAATCATGGCACCGCGCAACGGGGAGAATCTGGCGCGCGTAGCAATGGCAACGAGATGCAGTCCGGTCAGGCCGGACGGCGTTTTGGGAAAAAACGCGCTGCGTCGATGTCGATCTCGCAGTGATCGCACACCGTCAATTTCATGGACGACACGACGGTCGACGCCGCGCCGGGAGCGTCCATGTGAATCGATTCGACGGTCTCTTGGATCGGATCAACGATCAAATAAGTCGCCACGCCTTGTTCCCGGTACAGCGTCCGTTTAAACCCCCGATCATTCGCCTGGGTCGACGGGGAGAGAACCTCTACCACCAGCGCGGGTGTCGCGCGTTGATGGGTATCGGGTGGATCGCCACAGATCAGCATCACATCGGGTCGTACGACCGTATCGGAGCGAACAATCCAGTCCAATTCCGAGACGACGGTCGCGTGACAGTCGCTCGCCTCCAGGGCGAGTGTCAGGTGCGTGACGGTCTTCGCAACGACCGACTGATGACGTCCAAATGGACTCGGCGACATCGCGATCGGCACGCCGTCCCAGAGTTCCCAGTCACCTTTCCAGGCCGCGTAGTCTTCGGCCGTGTAGGTTGGAAACGGGTGGGGGTCGATCGACATGGGGCAAGCTCACGGACTGGTGGGGTGCATTGGACCGGCAAGCAACCCGGCAGTGCGCACTTCCTTCATTCTAGTGCTGTGTTCCAATTGAAACACAGCGTTTTGAAACACAGCACTCGCGGCCCCGAAGTCCAAAGCGGCCCGGCGCGTTCAAAACGACTGTCAAGGGGTGAACTGACCAGAGAGCCCGATGACGACCCCCAAAAGGGCTGCAAAAAACCACAAAACACCCCAGCAAGAAGTATGCCAACCCCTCGCTAAAGGGCCGCAAAACACGGGGATTTCAACAAAATCTCGTTTTTCTTGCCAACTGATATGGCAGCGATTTCTGGGTGTCCATAGCATCCAGAAGGAGTAAGAAAAAAGGCCTCAGCCAAACGATCACTTGGGGCAAAAGTGACCGAAAATGACTGAGACCTCATTCCAAATGCCGGATGCCAAAAGGGGCACTTGTTGGAAATCCAGCATCGCACGACGCTTTCGGGCGTCGTGCGTTTTTTTTTGCTCGGGGGGACCGTTGGTCCAATCAAGTCAAGCGATGGTACGGCGAACCGACGCCAGGGTCAATGCGAATCTGGCGAAATGACGCCAAACCCTCTGCGTGTCAATCGGGGGTGTCGGTGCATCGTCAATTCACCCGTGGTGTTCTCGATGAGCGTATCGGCTTGCTCATTTCGGCCGCTGATCGACCATGCGTTTTGCCTTGGCTTGGAAACGCGGCAATGATTCGGCGGGGACGGGAGTCACCGCGACACGCATCGCCAAACGCTTTTGAAACAACTCGGCGAGCTGTCGGCAGTCGGATTCACTCAATTCGGCCTCCACGGCCAGCGAATCCATTTCGCCCTGCTTGGTCACGATCATACGAAACTCGGCGGTCGGGTTTAGCTGTCGGACGATCGATTCGATGCTGCTGGGGAAGACGTTGACACCGCGGACGACCATCATGTCGTCGCTGCGGCCGAGCACCCCGCCATCGAGAAACAAGAAGCGACAGGGGTGATCGTGTTGTTGAAATCCTCGCACGATATCGCCGGTGCGATAGCGAATCGCGGGTCCACCGTGGCGGCCGAGTCCGGTCAGAACCAGCTCCGCTTCTTCGCCATCGGCTGCTGGTCTGCCGTCTGGATGATCATCATCGAAGCACAACCGCTGGGCGATGAATTCGGTTTCGATCACGTGCAGCCCCGATCCGTCCCGGCTGCCAAATCCCCACGCCCCGATTTCGCTTGCGCCGCTGTGGTCGATTACGGTCGCGTTCCAACCGGCTTGGATGCGGGACCGAATCGCCGGAGCGCTGCCACCGGGTTCGCCGGCGACGATCAATCGTGAAACGGCCGTCTGCGTCAGATCGATGCCAAGTTTTTCGGCAACGGCGATCAGGTGCAAGGCATAGGTTGGTGTGCAGCAGACAACGGTGCATTGTTGTTCGACGATCATTTGCAGTCGTGTCTCGCTGGACATTCCGCCGCCGGGGATCACCAACGCACCGGCGGCCACCAATGCGTCGCTGGCGGTCCAGAATCCGATGAACGGGCCGAAGGAGAACGCCATCATGGCGACGTCACTGGCGCGGATGTCGGCGGCATGCAGCACGTGTCGCCAACAATCCAGCCACCACTGCCAGTCCTGCTGCGTATCGAGCACCGGCATCGGATGACCGCTGGTCCCACTGGTCTGGTGAAACCTGCTGTATTGCTCGCGTGGCAATGCGAAGATCCGCCCCGGATCCCCTGGCGACGGCGCGACCATGTCCGACTTGGTCACCAGCGGCAACTGAGACAGTTGGTCCAGCGAATGCAACGGGAGCTGCAGGTCTGCGTATCGATCGCGATAAAACTTGTTTCGGATCGCGGTCGCCAAGATGGCATTCAGCCGCTCAAGTTGCAGCGTTTCGATTTGGGATCGGTCGAGCTGCCACTGCGTTGAAATGTCGGATTCGGTCGGTAATGGATTCATGGGCCGGATATTCTAGCGGGCCATCGCCGATTCGGGGCAGGACGGGCAACGGCGTATCAGTGGAGGGGCAAGGGGGGCAATTCTTACCGGAAGACGGGTTGGTGAAATCCGGCCGCCGCATTCGTGAAGGAGCCGTGAAGAAGACGTGAGAAAACGGTTTTGGCATTGTCGTTTCAGGCCTTTGCAACGAACTTCTCCGCTACATCGGACTCAATCAAACACCTGTCATTGCAAGGCCGGATCCATGAAAACCCAGCGCATGCGACCTCCCCAGTCGCGAGTTGGATTCACCCTGATCGAACTTCTGGTCGTGATCGCCATTATCGGGCTGCTGGCATCGATGGCGATGCCGGCACTTAGCAAGGCCCGTGAAGCGGCCCGCTCGGCTGCCTGTCAGTCCAACTTGCGGCAATTCGGGATCGGCCTGCTGGCTCGCAGCACGCAAACGCCCGGCGGGGCGTTTTGCTCGGGCAGTTTTGATTTCAAACGCGACGGCGTGCCGACCGAAGTGGGCTGGGTTTCCGACCTGGTCACGCGCGGCATCCTGCCCGGTGAGATGCTGTGTCCGAGCAACACCGCACGCAGCAGCAAAGTGATCGAGGAAATGGTCTCGTTGCCGCTGACCAGCTTTGCCGCCGATAGCTGTTTCGACGAATCCGCTCGGCTCGGCACCGAACCGTACACCGATTCGTCCGGCGTCGTCGTCTCCAACATCGCGCGCAAGATCGCCAATGATGCGATCCCACCGAAAACGCCGGCACGCACGGCGCTCGTGGCCAAAAAGATGATCGACGAAGGCTACAACACCAACTACGCGGCGTCTTGGTTCATGCTGCGGACCGAATTCAATCTGTCCGCTGACGGCAATCTCGCGCCGATCAATCCGGCCTGTGCCGACATGGATCCACGCGGCAGGAACGTGACCAAGGGGCCCTTGGAGGTGCAGTACCTGGACGGGTCGCGGGCGACGCTTTCCACCGTGCCGCTGCTCTGTGACGCCACGCCGTCAGGATATCTGAGTGCGACGATCGGCGAGCGGCTGCCCGCCGGCGGCCTTTACACCACCCCGATCGTGGGCGGACCGATCGGCAATGTCTTGCAAATGGACTTGGATGGCGACGGCACTCCGGAGACTCCCAACGCGAACTACCTGAAAACGCCCCAGTTCATCGCCGGCGTACCGCGCACTGGACCGGCCGGCTGGTACAAGCAGCTGAACTTTTATACCCGCCAGGACTACCGCGGCATCATGCCGCTGCACAACGGCATCGCCAACTGCTTGATGGCCGACGGTTCGGTGCAGGCGTTGTACGACACCAACGGTGATCAATACATCAACAACGGTTTTGACGTGCCGACCGGCGTCGGCACCGTGATTTGGACCAGCAAGAAAACGGAAGCCGACAAGCTGACGATCGCCAGCTACCACTCCTTGAAGTCGGACGGCCCGATCGAATAGCTACTCGTCGGCCGGTCAGAGCGTTAGACTTTCGGGCGTCCACTGAAATTGCACGCCCGAAAGAGAACACCATGAGTCGTCTTGCCAGCCGCCGTCCCGAGTCCGCGGAGTACGACAGTGATTATCACCGTGACTTGATCGCGCGTGTCGAAGGGCGGTGTGCGATCGAAACCCTCCGCAGCCAATTGCACTGGATCTGTGACTTGGCCGGCAGCATCAGCACCGAACAGGTCGACCGCGTTCACGGCCCCTATCAATGGACGATTCGGCAAGTCTTTGAACACTGTGCCAACGCCGAGCGGATGTTCGGCTATCGGATCATGTGTCTGGCCGACGGCAGCGAGCCGACGCTGCCCAATTGGGACGAAAACGTCTCCGCCGACAGCCGCTTCGGTCTGGGCAACTTTTCCGCCCTGGTCACCGAATTGGGAGACCTGCGGAAAGCGAACCTGGGGCTGCTGCAACGTTTGACACCGCGGGCTTGGGACGCTGCCGGCACCGTCGCCGGGTACCACGTGACGGTGCGTTCGCTCGCCTGGCTGACCGCCGGACACCTGCTGCACCACTTCGAAATCGTCGAAAACCGCTGTGGGGTCACTGCGATGCGCGGCCCCACCATGTTAGAGTGATGAATTCATCTTCACACTCTCGCCGATAACAACGATGTTCGTCGATCGCGTCCAAATTGAACTTCACGCCGGAAAAGGCGGGGACGGGTGTTCCAGCATGCGCCGGGAAAAATACATTCCCCGCGGGGGGCCCGACGGCGGCAACGGCGGACAAGGCGCCAGCTTGATCCTGGAAGCCCGATTGGGGGTCAATTCCCTGGCCGCGTTTGCCAACCGAAAGTTCATTCGGGCGGGTAACGGCCGGCCAGGCCAAGGCGCGATGCGACACGGCCGCAAGGCAGAGGACCAGACTTTGTTCGTCCCGCCGGGCACGCTGGTGATCGATGCCGAACAGGGGTTCGTGATCAAGGACCTGAAACATCACAGCGATTCGTTCGTCGTCGCCCGAGGCGGCAAGGGTGGCAAGGGCAACGCCCACTTCAAAAGCAGCACCAACCAGGCACCGCGCGAATTCACCAAGGGCGAAGAGGGTGAAGTCCGAATCGTGATCCTGGAATTACGTTCGATCGCCGACGTCGGGCTGGTCGGCAAACCCAACGCGGGAAAGAGCACCCTGCTCAGCCGGATCACCAGCGCCCGACCGGAAATCGCCGACTACCCATTCACGACCAAACATCCCAATTTGGGGATCGTCGATCTTGATGAAGCGCGGTCGTTTGTCCTGGCCGACATTCCGGGGCTGATCGAAGGCGCCAGTGACGGGCTGGGACTCGGTCACGAGTTTCTGCGGCACATTGAACGCGCCGGTTTGCTGGTCCATCTGGTCGAACCGGAACCGACCGATCAGTCCGATCCGCTGGACAATTACCGCGCGATTCGCGCCGAGTTGTCGCAGTACGATGCGGCCCTGGCTGAGCGCGACGAAATTTTGGTCGTCACCAAAAGTGAACTGCCACAAGCGGCGGAGGTCGCCGAGCGACTGCGCGAAGAAACCGGCCGCCAAGTCTTGCTGATCAGTGCCATGACCGGTGCCGGCCTGACCGAGTTCACCGAACAGGTCATGGCGCAGGTGCAACAACGTCGCAAGGCACTGCTGGATGCCGGCGAGGACATTCCGTTGCTGCGTGAATCGGAACAACCGATTGAAAAGCGAAGGGTCCCGCCGCACCTGCGGGGAGCGACCGCGCAGCTTTCGGATGACCATCAAGCCAAAGACTTTGAATCGACCGCGGATGCCCCGGCGAAGGATATGCCGTGACGCCACGAGAGACGATCGCTGCGATCGATGTGGGAAACTCGGCGATTAAAGTTGCCCTGGCAAAGGTGTCCGAGCTGATCACGGCCGCAGGGGACCTGAGCGCCGGCGACGCACCGGTGCGCTATCAATCGTTCCCCTTGGACCAACCGCGATGGGACCAGCAGATCTGCCGCTGGGTGCGGCAGCACGCCGGACAGGCGACGGTCTCCTGGTGGGTTTCGACGGTCAACCATGCCGCCAGCCGCCCACTGAAGGACGCAGTGTTGGGCGTCGCGGATTCCGCAGCGGAATCGGCTCCCGACCGACAACAGGCATGGCACAACCTGACGTTTGAAGACGTCCCGCTGCGCATCAAGGTCGATGCACCCGAAAAGGTCGGGATCGATCGATTGTTGAGCGCGTATGCGGCATCGACCCGGTTTGCGGCACCGTTGGTGGTGGTCGACGCGGGGTCGGCGGTGACGGTCGATTGCGTCCGTCCCGATTCTGACGCTCGGCCGGTATTTGTCGGTGGAGCGATCCTGCCGGGGATCCGTTTGCAACACGCGGCCCTGGCGACCGGCACGGAAGGACTGCAACAAGCGACCCAGCGCATCGATCCGGCCGAAGTCGCAGCGATGATGCCGGCGACCAACACGCAACAGGCGATTCGATTGGGCGTGCTGGCAGCGGTCGTCGGGGGGGTGGAGCGTTTGGCCCAGGAGTATGCGTGCCCCGACGACGATGCAGTCGAAAGTTTACCAATTGTCCTTTGCGGTGGAGATGCGGCGACACTTTCTCCGTATTTGCGGGCCCTACATCAACAGGTGCCCCATTTGGTCTGCTTGGGGATTTTGGATCTGGCAATTCAGCAATGTCAGATTGCCCCCAGCGGGCTAAAATAAGGTGCCCACGCGTCCACCGACTCCCCGCCCACCGAAGAAATGCCTGCTTCAAAACTCTCTGACTTGCTGCCGATCCGCATGTCGACCGGCAAACCGAACGCCTACCAAGTGTTCGGGCTGAAGAGCGGAGAACCGGACACCGCCAAAATCACCGCGGCGATCAAACGCGTCTATCAGACGTTGAAGGAATCACGCTCCAGCGCCGATCCGGCCGTTTGGAAACAGGCGGCCAAGCTGGCCGAAGCGGCGCGAAAACAGTTGGAAGATCCGCAACAACGCCGTGCCTTGGACGCCGGTCTGGCCGCGGGTGATGACACGGCCGGCGGTGGAGCGACGACCGACAACACTGCGACAAGCGAACCGGACGATCCCTTGGCATCGCTGTTGCCAAGCGCAAAACCGAAATCCAAACCCGCGACGGCATCCCCCGCGGCCGTGCTGGGAATGCCGCCGGGGCTATCGGCACCCGCACAGACAACCTCCAACAGTGCTGCAAACGTCAGCCAACCCGCCACGCCGGCCTCGGTATTGGGCACGCCACCGCTGGGCGCGCCGGCGACGGGCACGCCAGCGACGGACACACCAGCCCAACCCGCTCAGCCAACGCCCGCTTCGGTTGCCACGGCGGGAAACGCGCCGATCGCTTGGACGCCTCCGAAGAAGCAGAAAACGAAGCGTCGTCGAAAGAAGACCGGGGTGTTCCTGTTCGCGCTGTTCGTGATCGTGATGCTGGGAGCCATCGTCGGCTTGCTTCAATTTCTGACCCAGGGCGGGCAGATCGCCGTACGGCCGCCGGGCGATGACGGCGGCGGAATTGTGATCGGCAATGCGGATCCTGAACCGGAACCGCCCCGGCCGGCTGCCCCAGCGAGCGACGGCGTGCTCGGAGACGTGGCTGCCAGCGGGATCGCCGAATCGCTGCGCCGCCCCAACGACGGCATCCCGGCCGATGACGGTCGCGTACCGAGCGATTCCAATTCGCAACCCGACGCGATGCCGTCCGATCAAGTGCCAGGCGATTTGACGTCGCCCAGCCCGATCCCGCCGGCCGGGATGCCAGACTCTCCGTCGCCGATGCCTGCCCAACCGGCGCCGGCCGAAGCGACCGACCCAATGACTCCGGCCAACATTGCCGCCAATCAGGAAAAAATCGAAGCAGTGGAGCAACTGATTCGTGCGGCCGATTGGGATCAAATGAAACCGGCCGCCGAGGCGTTGTTGAAACTGAAGCTCAATGCCCAGCAATCCAAACGCGCCAGTTCGCTTTATGACATCGCCGATCTGGCCAGTTTCTATCGCGGTGCGATCGGACGCGGGTTGGCGACACTCAACACCGGCGGCACGTTCGACTATGTCGAGGGGGTTCCGGTGATCGTCGTCGAAGTGTCTCCTGAGGATCTGACGATTCAGTTCAACAAGCGAACGCGCTCCTTCACCGTCGACGAGATGCCGCCGCGGTTGACCGAAAAGATCACTTCTTTCGCACTTTCCCCCGAACGTCCCGACGCAATCGCCGGTCAAGCGCTGTATCGTCTGATCCATCCAAAATGGCGCGCCGAATACCGTGATGACACCTTTGACGTGCTCGCGTCCATCGACGGCGAACTCGAGCAAGTTGACACGGCAATACTGCAGCAAGTCGCAAAAGAACTCTTCCCAAAATAGATGCCACACCCGATCGAAGTTCCAGTTCTTGATGGCACCCTTGCGTCGGCCATCGACACGCTGGCGAAACTCATTTCATTCCCTTCGGTCAGCGCAAAAAGCAACGTCGAAATCACCGACTGGTGCGCGGCCCTACTTTCCCAAATGGGATTCACGCTTTGGCCGAGCGAATATCGCGATGAGCGTGGAGTGGCCAAGGCGAATTTGGTGGCGGTCCGAAAACCGACGCGAGCGACGCCCCCGTCCGATGCACCGCTGGGGCTCGCTTACTTTTGCCACACCGATGTCGTGCCGGCCAAAAAGTGGATCGGTGCTCCGGCAAATGCGAATGACGCCGCCAACGCTGCCGCACCGGGGCCGTTTCATGCCGTGGTGACCGAGGATCGTATTTACGGCCGCGGTGCTTGCGACATGAAGGGTTCCTTGGCGGCGATGCTATCCGCCGTCGCGCGACTGGACGCCGACCGGCAAACGGCGCCGATCTGGATCGTTTGCACCGCTGATGAAGAGGTCGGATTTAGCGGCGCCAAACACCTGGTCGATCACTGCGACGGCTACCGCGACTTGGTCCGCGCCGATCCCGTCTCGATCATCGGCGAACCGACCGAAATGAATGTCGTTTACGCCCATAAAGGGATCCAGGGCTTCACCGTTCACAGCCAAGGCCGTGCCGGGCATAGCGCGACCAACTACGGTGTCAACGCCAACGAAGCGATGGTCCCGATGCTGGTCAAGCTGTTGGAACTCTGCCGGCGGACGCGCGAGGACACTTCGTTGCAAGACGATCGTTTTGACCCACCGGTGCTGTCGTGGAATTTCGGTGTCAGTGATCACAGCAACGTGGTCAACATCACCCCGCAGCGCTCCGATGCGTGGGTCAGCCTTCGCACGATGCCCCAGGTGGATCACACGGTATTGATCGCCGAGGCGGAAGCGACTGCAGGGCAGTTGGGATTGACGCTGACGCCGATCCCCGGCTGCGACCCGATGTGGACCGATCCGGATTGCGATTTCGTGTCGACGCTGCAAACGATCGCCGGCACGCGGTCCCAAACCGTTTGCTACGCGACCGACGGCGGAGTCCTGGGGGAATTGTCGCGGCGCGTCGTGATCGGCCCCGGCAGCATCGCCCAAGCACACACGGTCGACGAGTGGATTGCGATCGATCAACTGCAACGCGGCATCGATTGCTACGAGAAAGCGCTACGGTTCTGGTGCACGGGTGGCTGACGCGTGCCTCGTTCCCGGGCTCCGCCCGGGAACGGAGATTCCCAGAGGCTCCGCCTCCGGTCGCACGCGGTGTGTGTGGCGGGAGCCATACCTGCAGCGCGTTCCAAGGCGGAGCCTCGGAACGAGGCAATTGTGTATGCCCCTCTACTTCCCTCAGCCCTGTTCCAGCTCGATCGCGGCGTCGGCGATTAGCGTGGGGATCCCGCCGCGGACAGGGTACAAACGCGCACCGTCTGCGGTGGTAAGGCCTTGGTCCAGTGCACTTTCGACCAGCTGGTCAGAGGCGTCGCGGACCTGCCGGCGGGCAATTTTTTCGTTCAAATCGGCGATCACCGCGGCGGGCGAAATCTGCAGGGATTGCCCCGAAATCGGGCACTGGATCAACGACAACAGCTTTTCATCGAGCATCTTTTTGGGGTTCCGGCGTGGGTATTGTTCGAGTTGGCGGGGATCAAAACCGATTTTTGGGAAGGTGGCGCCCGGGCAGTCAAATGGCTGAGCCGGGGTCGCCGGCCCTTTCTCATCAGGTTGAACCATTCACGCCGGGCATGGAATGCCTGGGGCGGGGAGTTAACGAGCATGAACGTTCGCAAAACGGAATTGTTACGCAAGACAGCAGCCACCTTGTTCGTCGCGGCAGGCGCGATCGCCATTTCCGGCGGAGCCGGGGCGCAAGCCCCCAGCGGTGACCTGCAGCGGGACCCGGTGACCGGCGATATTTATCGTACCGTCACTCAACGGACCACGCGGCCGGTGTACGAGGACCGTATCGAAAAGCAACAGACCGTGGTTCATCGCCCGGAAACCGTCACCGAAATCCGTCCAGAGGTTCGCACCAGCTACTCGCCAGTCACCCAGATGCGCTGGATGCCCTACGTGGAAGGCCGCTGGAATCCCTTCCGCCAGCCGACCGTGGCTTATCGTCAGGTCCCCGAAACCCGCTGGGAGGCACGCAGCGAAGTCGTCAATCGCGCCACCACGCAGACCCGCTGGGTTGCCGAAACGCGGACCGTCGACGTCCCCAAGCGGACCGTCCGCTACGAAACCACCGAACAAAAGGGGCTGGAACTCGTCGCCCGCGCGATGCCGCAACCCAGAGTGGGCTCCAACGTCGCTCCGGAAATCGCGGCACGGCTGCAGCCGATTTCGACGACCACCGACGGAACCTACGCCACCCAGCCTGTCACGGCGATCGCATCCAACACCGTCGGCCGATCGACCAGCGAACCGCCACTGCGGAGTTCCACCCAATCCGGGATGCGGACCAATGTGCTGCAACCCAACAACTCCCTGACCACGCCGATGCCGACCACCACCGGGGCGGTCATCGCCACCGTGCCGTCGTTCTCGGTGTATCGGTAGCGTACGACGGCCCTTCCCTGATGATGGACCGCCTCTCTGTTTGAAGTGCCAAATTCAATGTGATCGTGCTAGCCCGACGTGATCATGCTAGCCCGACGCGTAAGCGAGGGGCATCGTGTGCCCCTCGCTCACGCGTCGGGCTGGCATTGGCATGCCGTGCGGCTCACGAAAGGCTAGACACCAAGGAATCACTCTTCACGCTCGACGTGGCTGGGGACGACCAGGACGGGATGGGGGCTGCGTCGGATGCGATCTTGGGCGAACCCCTGGCCGAAGCGATCGTCCACTTCCAGCGGCAGGACCAACAGGGTCTTGTCGCGGTTTTGCAAGGGATTCGGCGGCGCGACCTCACCGGCCAGCGGGCGCAAATGATAGCTGCGTCCCAGCTTGGTCGCCGTCTTGGCCATCGCCCCGTGGATCGAATGATGCGTCTTGGTCAACGCCTCGGAAAACGACTCGGGGTCCAGCGTCGCGCCGTCGGAAAGCGCTTCGACGATCGATTTAATATTCTCGTATTGCTCCTTTTCGACCACCAAATCCAGTGTAACCGTGGCGTCATCGGCCGACAGACCAAAGGCCCACGCGGCGGCTTTGGATTCGACGTCGCATTCGGCACCCACGACGACGGAAACCTGATGGACGCATTGTTCCAGCCTTTGATCGTCGCGTCGAATGACCAACATCGGACGGGGACAGCGCGTCAGTAACACGTCGATGACGGTGCCGGCGCTGTCGGTGCCGACCTTTTCAAAGTCGCGTCCGAAGGGGCAGGGCACGATCAGCAGATCGACCGCATGCGTCCGAAGTGCCGCCAGGATCATGTCATAGGAATCGCCGTCGCCGCGTTGGATCGGACGCGCACCGGAGACCGATTCGATCACCGCAGCGGTCAGGTCGCCTTGGGGTGATTGGCGGGCATCCAGAACCAGCGTTTCCACGTTGAAGGTTTCGCGCAAGTAGCCAGCCGCGGCCACGCCCGCCTGGTCTTGGGCTGATCCGTCCAAGACCAACAAGATGCGGGAAGGTTTGATCGGTTCAAGTGCGGGTGCGTCGCCGACTTTCGATTTCTCGAACATCCGCATGGACTCGTCGACCCCGCGGTCGACTTCGTTCGGCTCCGAATCAGACATGAATGGTTGTCGCGTGGTGGGGGAAATCAACGAGAGACAAAAAGTGGGAGAGGCATCCAGGCCGTCTGGCGGAGTGTCGATGACGGTCCTGGATGCCTCTCCCACTTGGTGGTTGATTCTAACGCGAATCCCGTTGCGATGGAGCGCGAGCAACGCGTCTCAGGAACCTTCCTGCCCAAGTTCCAACAATTCGCGCGCCGCGTTGCTGTATCCCAGCACCGCAACCCGCACCTGCATCGGCAGCGAGCGGATCTGTTGATCGGTGTACGGGTCCAGCCGGTTGCTGGTGATGCCCTGGTACCACTGCGATTCGGACGGTTCGTCGGCGTCCGGTGGGACGACGCGGCGCCACAGTTGGGAAATCGGATTGGATCCTGACTTGGGATGTTGTCGTGCGAACGCGGCCAGCTTTCGGTCCAAGTGTGCCAACCGCAACGCGATGTCGGCCGCCTGAAGATCGCCTTGTTGATGCACGGCGACGACAAAGTCTTGCTGTGCGCGGGGGCGTAGCTTGGACGAACCGAACAGCGAATGATCCACCCCGTGCGCCGTGATGCTGACTTCCAACAGCCCTCCGCGCCAGGATTCGGGCACGGCAAACGAGACACGAAACAGCTTTTCACCCTCGAGTACTTGCTGGGTGGTCCAGCGGAATTTGAAGTACACGCCGCGTCCGCGATCGATCGTGCCCGAGGCGATCACCGCTTGCACCGGCGCCTGACGCTGGAACTCTGTCGAATCGGATCGCTTGCGTGATTCGTCGGCACCGAAATGGGCGGCGCCCACGTGGGGCACCACGCCGTCAAGGTTCAGCCCGATCGAATCGGATTGTTCGTCTTTGTTGGTCACCGAAATCGGACCGGCGAAATCGGATTGCAGTTCCGTTTTCGGCGCGAAATCGATCACCGGCAATCGGTCGCGCATTCGGCAACGGACCAACAGATGGTCGATCGGCGGTGCGTCTTGCGACGCCACGCCGACTCGGCCGGCGATCAGTGATGAAAGCACCAGCTGGACCGAAACCTCGCGCCCCTGTCTCGGCAATCCGGTGGCCTGCCCCGGCAACGAAGTGTCCTGGGCCACGACAACGGCGGGCATGTCGAATTGGATTTTGGGGGCGTCCGCCGGGGCATCCACACTGCCCAGAGTGTGCGTCGTGATCAGCAAGGCTGCGGTGACAACGCATCGTTTGAAGAAAGCATCCATTTGAGAAATCTCCGGTGATCGTCTGTTGCGTCATCGGAATCATTCCGTTGTCTTGACGAATCGGTCCCACCGATTCGGATTGTGTTTCGATATCCCGTCGCAATCAACAATATCACCCGGGCAACCACCGGCAACGCTTCCGCAACTGGTGCAATCGGAGCGTGGATCAAACGCAGCACCCGATCACAGCGGTCGTGAAACATCGACTCAATCGTCGGCCATCACAGCGTCTGGCCGTGAAACAATCCGCTCAGCTGTGCATCCGCGGCAGCGGGCTGCCCTTGGCGATGATTGCCGTTTCCTGCAGGGACAGTTGGTCGAGCCGCTGGTGGACTTCGGCGCGCGGTGCGAATAGCTCGGCCAGTTTGACGTACGTCGTGTGGTGACGGGCTTCGGATTCGAACAACCCGGCATAGAAATCGGCCAGCTCGGCGTCGCGTGGGCGAACATGATCGGCGAGCAGACGGAAGCGTTCACAGCTGCGTGCTTCGATCAGCGACGCGATCAGCAATCGATCCACCCCGCGCTGGGGTTCACGTTCGCGGGTCAGCGCGTTCAGCTGGCGGCCGTAGTGTCCGCTGGCGAGTCGTTTGAAGGTGATGCCGCGGCGATCGAGCACGTCCATCACCATGTGGTAGTGTTCGAGTTCCTCCTGAATGATCCGCGTCATCTCCACACACAGCGGTCGATTTTCGGTGTAGGAGTTCATCAAATTCATCGCCGTCGATGCCGCCTTGCGTTCGCAGTGGGCGTGATCGATCAGGATCTCCGGCAGGTTCTCGTCGACCTGCTGGAGCCATCGTTGGGTGGATTCGCTTTGGAGGTGCAGCATGTCAGTCGGCAAACAGGTCAATCGGCAAAAAGGGCGGTGGCGAAGCTGTCGGCGTCGAACTCGGCGATGTCTTCGATGCTTTCGCCCAGTCCGACGAATTTGACGGGGAGTTCGAATTGGCGACGGATCGGCAAGATCACTCCGCCACGGGCCGAGCCGTCGAGTTTGGCCAGGATGATGCCGGTGCATCCGGCCGCATCGCTGAACCCCTTGGCCTGGCTGATCGCGTTCTGTCCGGCCGTCGCGTCCAGGACCAACAGGACTTCGTGCGGCGCGTCCTCGACTTTCTTGCCGACGACGCGGCGGATCTTATCCAGTTCCTGCATCAAGTTGGACTGCGTTTGCAACCGACCGGCGGTATCGATGATGGCGACATCGGCGCCGGTTTCGATCGCCTTGTCGACGGTTTGAAAGGCCACGCTGGCCGGGTCGGCGCCTTGTTTGCCCGTGACGATGTCGCAGCCGATCCGCTGGGACCAGATCGTCAGCTGCTCGACGGCGGCGGCGCGGAAGGTATCGCCGGCTCCGAGCACGATTTTTTTGCCGTGGGAGGTCAGGTAGTGGGAAAGTTTTCCGATCGAGGTGGTCTTGCCGCTGCCGTTGACGCCGACGACCAGGATCACGCTGGGCTTGCCGGCCAGATTCAGCGGTGCGGCGTCCTGCCGGAGCATCGCCTGGGTTTGGGCGGTGATCGATTCCAGCACCTCGTCCAAGCCGACTTTGCGGCCGCGGAAGCGTTTGGCGACGTCGTCCCGCAGCTCTTCGGCCGGTCCGGCGCCCATGTCGGTGCGGATCAGTTTGGCAAACAGTTCGCCCAGAAACTCATCGTCGACCAAGCGCCCTTCGTCTTTGAACAGGTCGCGGATGTCGGTGTTGAGTGCCCGGCGTGTCTTTTCCAACCCGCTTCGCAAGCGACCGAACAAGCCGGCCGAGGACTCCGTGGGCGACGTCGCCTCTGACGAGGCGACGGGTTGCGGATCGCGTGGGGCGGCGGAATCTTGCGGCGTCGGCCCCGACGGCTGGGCGGAAGGGGAGTCAGCGGCTGCGGACTCAGCGGCGGGGGAGTCGTCGGATTTTTTCTTGGAGCGCCAGAAGACCATCAGTCTTGTTCTCGGTGGACTATCGAGTGGTGGGGGAAGGGCAAAGTTTGCCGGAAAGGTCGCGTTTGCGGTACCGCCCGACGGATCGGAATCGGTTTTCCGCCAGTTTACCGCCGGATGATCGGTCGATCAGGGCGTCTTGCCGCAGCCGGCAAAGTTTCGCTGATAGCACTGGGCGGCACAGTTGGACCAGCTGGACCGCTGTTGGGGGGAGCCGATGAAAACATCCGATTTCGACCCCAAATCGTGAACATTCCATCCCGATAACGCAGGTGACGACAGAGGCGACGCGTCAGACGGTCAGATCGCAGCGTCCGACACTGGAGTCCCTTTTTTGACCACAGTCGCCTCCAACGACTCGGTCAAACCGGGGACGACAAGCCGTCGGACATGCCTTGACCCGACCAATAAGGGTCTCAGCGGCCCGCGTGCTTTGGTCGCGGGCGTAATTCGTTGTTGCCCTGCCCTTTTTTAGAACCCAGAGAATGGAATTCGGGAGAATTTAAAGCGATGAAGCTTAGCAAGATTGCCATGCTGGCTGCGATTGCCTGCGCGTCCTACACGAGCAGCATGACCGCGAGCGGAAATGACACAATTGACTTGGTTTCGCATTGCGCGGCCGCTTGCGATTGCGGCGAGCCGGTCTGTGGATGCGAGGTGGTGGCGGGCTGCGATCCCTGCGGCGACGCCTGTGACAGCGGCTGCGGCGACGCCGGCTGCGATAGCGGATGCTGCGACAGTGGATGCGGTTTGGGAGGCGGCCTCGGCAGTCTTCTGGGCGACTGCTGCTTGGGCGAGCAATGGTCGCTGTTCGGCGAGCATTGCGGTTGGAGCGCAGGCGGTTGGGTCCAAATGGGCTACCACAACAACGCCCTGCCGTTGTTCAACAGCCGTCCCGACGAGTACCAACTGCACCAAGCGTGGCTGTACGCCGAAAAGGCGATTGACACCTCGTGCGGATTCGACATCGGCGGCCGTATCGACTATGTCTACGGTACCGATGGGCCAGACACCCAAGCGTTCGGCACCGACCCCCGCGGTTGGGACAACGACTGGGACCACGGGAACGACTACGGGCACGCGATCCCGCAGTTGTACATGGAAGCCGGCTATGGCGACCTGTCCGTCAAAATGGGACACTTCTTCACCATCATCGGATGGGAAGTCGTGACCGCCCCGGACAACTTCTTCTACAGCCACGCTTACACGATGTACAACAGCGAGCCGTTCACCCACACCGGTGTCCTGGCGACCTACAACGTCAACGACAACGTCACGGCCTACGGTGGATACACCTTCGGTTGGGACAGCGGGTTTGACGACAACGGCGACAACTTCCTGGGCGGATTGTCGGTCGCACTGAGCGACGACGTCAGCCTGACGTACGCCACCACCATCGGACGTTTCGGCGATCTGCCGCTGGGAACTCCCGAGCGTGGCTACATGCACTCGATCGTCGCCGACGTGACCCTGACCGATAGCCTGCAGTACATCTTCCAAAGCGATTACCTGGACACGGAAAACGCTGCCGGAACGACTGTCCGCGAAACCTTCGGCATCAACCAGTACCTGATCTACACCCTCAGCGATTGCTGGGCCGCAGGTGGACGATTCGAATGGTACAACCAAGAAGGCGTTTACAGCCCCGTCGGCCAAGACGACGACATCTACGCCTTGACCTTGGGCCTGAACTACAAGCCGCACTCCAACGTCATCGTTCGCCCCGAAATCCGCTGGGATTGGGACGACGCCGTGGTTGCCGGCCTGGACGAGGGCGACGACCAAACGACCTTCGGCATCGACACGATCTTCTTGTTCTAACCAAGCATCGTTTCGATCGACCGAATCGGTCAAACGCAACGGCCGGTGGCTGCTCGACCCCCTCGAGCGGCCGCCGGCTTTTTTCGTGGCCGGTCCGCGGCAAACGCGACCTGACCGGTACGAATTAACACCTCGTGTTAAGACTGGCAATTCTGGCGAAATGCGAAAATCCAGAACAGTCGATTTCTTGGCAAGCGACTCCCGATACATCTCTTGGAAGATGGTCAAGCGGTTTTCGATCGGCGCTCTCGCAAGGCGGGCGTCTGATGTCCTTCAGATACCGCCCGACACGTCGAGCGACAGCCCCGCGGACAACCGGGCTGCGGCTCGATGTGTCTACCGATCACACGCTTCGCAATACCAAGGAAAAAGAGACGTTCTGAGATAAGGACGACGAGGGAGACCCATGAAACGAAAACTGTTATTCAGCACACTTGCGTTGTTGTGCTTTGGCGGCAATGCCCTGGCCGGTGGACCGTCTGCCGATGGGAACTATCACGCCCTGTACCAGGCCGCCCCCGGCGCGTCCGCCGAAGTCGCCCAGGTCGGCTGCACCGAGGATCTCGGCTGCGGATGCGAAACACCTTGCGACTGCGACGTCGCCGCTTGCGAACCGGATTGTGGCGCCGACGCATTGGTCGGATGTGATGTGGGTTGCGACGCCGGTTGTGATGGCGGCTGTGACTCCGGTTGCGGCTGTGGTTTCGGCAACGGATTCTTCAGCAAGCTGGGCGGCTGCGATCTGGGCGAACCGTTTGCCCTGTTCGGCGAATGCGGCAACCTGTCCGCCGGCGGTTGGGTCCAAATGGGGTACCACACCGACGCCCTGCCGCTGTTCAACAGCCGGCCCGATGAATACCAACTGCACCAAGCCTGGCTGTGGGCGGAAAAGGCGATCGACACGTCCTGCGGTTTCGACATCGGCGGTCGCATCGACTACATCTACGGTACCGATTCCCAAGACACCCAAGCCTTCGGCATCGACAACAACCACTGGGACAATGATTGGGACAACGGCCCCGACTACGGTCACGCCATGCCCCAGTTGTATCTGGAAGCCGGCTACGGAGACCTGTCGGTCAAGGTCGGACACTTCTACACCATCATCGGATGGGAAGTCGTGACCGCCCCGGACAACTTCTTCTACAGCCACGCCTACACGATGTACAACAGCGAGCCCTTCACCCACACCGGTGCACTGGCAACGCTGGCCGTCAGCGAAGACGTCGAAGTCTATGGCGGTTAC